>JBFWQT010000468.1:0-5748 GCA_050249295.1 Planctomycetota bacterium | reverse complement strand
GGCGCCGGCGCGGGCGGCACGTAGCCCGGCGGCGGCCAGCTCGCGGCCATGCGGATCAGCGCACCCGCCTCCACCGCCAGCGCAAACGAGACGTCGGGCACATGCAGGCGCAGCGTGGCGAAGCGGCGGCGCGCCGGCGCAATCGGGTCGCCGTTGAGCGCGTCGTCGATCATCAACAGGGCGGCGGCGTGCAGCGCGCCGGTGGCATCCTCGACGCGCTCGGGCACGGCGCTGGCCAACTCCAGCCGACGGCGGCCCTCGCGACGCTGGCCGGCACGCATGGCGGTCACGCCGAGCCAGAGCTGCGCATCGACCGTGTTGAGCTTGTCGGCCGCCGCGGCCAGCGCGTGTTCGAGGTCGCGCTGCGCCTCGTGCGGGTAGCCCAGTTCGAGCATCGCACGGGCCCGGCCGATCAGCGCGCGGACGCGCCACGGATCGGCGCGCATCGCCCGCGTGAACGACTCGGCCGCAAGGCGCGCGTCCTCGCCGCTGACCGTCGCCACGCCACCGAGCGCGACGCGTTGCGCTGTCTGCGTGCGCAGCAGGAAGTTGCCGTAGCCGACGAACACCGCCGGGTCGGCCGGCGTGCCGCGCGGGATCGCGGCCCACGCACGACGGGCCAGCGCATCTTCGCCGACGGCCTGCAGCGCGCGTGCATAGAGGATGCCGGCTTCGGGCGTGGCCGCGGCCGGGTCGCGCGCGAACACCTGCTGGACGTCGTCGAGTGCGCTCGTCGCCTGGCCGAGGTCGAGCCGCAGGCGCGCGCGTTCCACGCGGTCGAGCTCCTGGTCGCGCTGCCGCGAGAGCGCCTGGATGCGCAGCCGGCTGAGCTGCAGATCGGCCGTGCGCAGTGCGCCGAGCACGCCCGACAGCTCGTGCCGCGTGTCGTGCTGCAATGCCGCGATCAGGTCTTCGCGCGCGCGCGTGAGTTCGGCCGCGGCTGCCGCCAGCTCCTCGGGCCGGGCCTCGTTGTCGTCCACGCCCCGGCGCATCGTGACGAGCGCGCGGAACCAGAACACGCGCGCCTGGTCGAGCTCGCCGAGCAGGCGCTCGGCCTCGGCGTCGGATCGTTCCGCCGCCTTCGCCAGGCGGGCGCGTGCCAGCTCCTCGGCGCGGGCCAGCGAGGCGCGCGACTTGTCGAGCTGGTTGTACATGCCCTCGCCAAGACCCCTCCACGCGAACATCTCGGAGCTCTCGGCGAACGCGCCGCTGGTCGCGGCCTGCGCGAGGTCGGCCAGGTCGCTGAAGCGGCGCTCGCGCTGCAGCGTCTTCAGCTGGCTGATCAGCGGCTCGCTGCGCGTCGGTTCGAGGCGCGCCGCATCCTTCCAGGCGGTCAGCGCGGCATCCACGTCGCCGGCCTCGCTCGCCAGGTCGCCGGCCAGCATCGCCGCGTCGAAGGTCGGCTCGATTGCGCTGGCGTGCGCAATCGCGTCGCGCGCCTCGGCCACGTGACCATGGATGCGCTCGAACCGCGCCACGGCCAGCCACTCGCCGGCGTTGCGTTGCACCGACACCGGCAAGCCGGAGATCAGTCGCGCGGCCGTGTGCATGTCGCCGCGGTCGATCGCATCGTTGAGCGAGCGCAGCACGGCGCGGCGCAGGTCGTCCGACGTCGGCTGGTGCGTCGCGCTGTCGTTGCCACGCAGCAGCTTGCCGAACTCGGTGAACAGCCCGGTCCAGGTGCCGAACAGCACGAACAGCAGCAGCACGGTGACGGCCGTGGAGAGCGAGCGCGTCGGGTGCCGTTCGACCTGCTTGCGCAGCCGCGTGAACAGCGTCTGCGACGGCGCATCGACGGGCTCGCCGAGGATCACGCGCTGCAGGTCGGCGGCCAGTTCGAGGCAGCCGTGGTAGCGGCGGTCGCGCGACTTCTCGAGCGTGCGGAAGATCACGCTCTCGAGGTCGGGCGGGACGTCCTGCACCAGCTGGCGCACCAGCGGCGGCTCCTCGTGGATCACGTTCTCGAGCACGGCCACGAGGCTGGTGTCGGCCGAGTCGGCGAACGGATGCCGGCCGGTGACCATCTCGTAGGCGAGCACGCCGAGCGCGAACTGGTCGGTGCGGCCGTCGAGCACCACGCCGGGCACCGCGCGCAACTGCTCGGGCGCCATGTAGCGCGGGTTGCCGACGAGTGCGGCGGTACCGGCGAACACCGGCCGGCCGAAGCGGCGCGTCGCGCCCTGCACCGTCGCCACCTGGTCCTCGGCCATCGGGCGCGGCAGGCCGAAGTCGGTGATGCGCGGATTGCCGAACGCATCGACGATGACGTTCGAGGGGCAGACGTCGCGGTGCACAATATTGAGGTCGTGCGCGAAGGCCAGCGCCTCGGCCAGGCGGATCACGATGTCGACGCGCTCGTCGAGCGTGGGCCAGTGCTCGGCCGCCCAGCGATCCAGCGACTTGCCCTCGACGTACTCCGACGCGACGTAGACGATGCCGCCGTCGCGGCCGGTGTCGATCAGGCGGGCGATGCCGGGATGGTCGAGCTTGCGCAGGACGTGGCTCTGGCTCTCGAGCCGTTCGAGGTATTCGCTGCGGCGCGCCTGGCCACCGAGAATCACCTTGAGCGCGACGCGCTCGTTGGTCTGGCCGTGCGTCGCGCGGAACACGATGCCGAGGTCGCCACGGCCGATCTCCTCGTGGATGACGTAGGGCCCGATGCTGCGGCGCGCGCCGCGCAGGGTGTCGGGCAGCGATGCGGTGATCAGCGGCGACGCGGCGTCGAAGCCCTCGCTGTCGTCGTGGCCGGGCAGCGAGACGAATTTGCCGGTGGAGGTGCGCACCTTGCGCGAGGTGCGTGACGTGGGCGAGACCTTGCCCGATTGCCGCGTGACCTTGCCGCTGGGCTTGCGCGGCACGTGGCCGGTCTGGCGGTAGGCGCGCTGCCAGACGCGGTCGCTGGCCGAGAGCTCTTCGGCGGAGGCGTCGGGGCTCACGGCGTCGGGCGGTGCAGGTGCTGCGGCGCCAGCGGCACCGGTGGCGACAGTGGCGGCGGTGGCATCCCGCACCATGTCGGCCAGCTGCTGATCGCCCGTGCTGATCGCCGGTGCGTCGCTGCTCGATTCGTCCCACTCGTCCGCGCGCGACACGTCGGGCATGGCGACGTCGAGGCCGAAGGTGGTGTCGGTCGCGTCGGGCCACGCCACGTTGTCGAGCGGCGAGCGCACGCTCAGGTCGGCCGCGTGATTGGCGACCTGCGCCGCGGTGGTCGCGGGGGCGACATCGACGCCCGGCGTGCCGAGCGACACCGACGAGGCCGACGCGCTGGAGCCGGATGCCGTGGCCGACGCAACCAGCGGCGCACCGCCGGGCCGCAGGGTGCCCACGACGTCGAGCACCTGGCCCGGCGCCTCGACCACGCGTTGCGAGTGGCACACCGGGCAGCAGAACGTGCGCGACGGCATCCGGCCGATCACGTTGAACACGGTGCGGCACGACTCGCAGCGGTAGACCTCGACGCCGATTTCCTGCAGCAGCGTGTAGAGGTCGATCTCGTTGAAGTAGCCGAGTTCGATCAGCACCTTGCCGAGCGGCGGCGTGTTGCCGTCGACGTCGCGCGCCTCGGCCTGCAGTTCCAGGCCGCGCACCATCTGCGCGTAACCGATCAGGCCCTTGTCGACGGCGAGCTTGCCGAGGCGCATGTCGGAGCCGGGCGCTCCGGTGTGCCGGCGCGTGACGAACGTGATGCGCTGGTGGCCGAGCACTTCGTCGCGCTGCTCGCGCGTGATCGAGCGCTCGCTGACCAGCACCTCGCCGATGCCGCGCTCGCTGGCGTGGTCGAGCTGCAGGCGCTCGGCGTGATCGACCTGCGGCGCCGAGCAGAACCCCAGCGCGACCGCGATGTCGCCGAACCGCACCGGACGCTCCGGACCCGGCCGGTGGCTCGGCGGAACGTCCTGGCTGACGTCGCGCGCCGGATGCAGTTGCGCGGCGTGCTCTTCCGGCGTCATGCCGTCGGGTGCGTGAGGAGGACGAGGATGATGCGGCGTGTCAGTCATGACGGCCACCTCCTTCCTCGGCGCCACTGCCGGTGCGTCGGTCGGGGTCGTCGGGTGGCAGTCGGTCGAGGCCGGACGTGGTGGCCGCCGACCAGTCGGCGCGGCCGGTAGCCTGGAACAGCGCGCGCAGCTCGCGCATGGCGTCGGGCGCGCTCGGCCCGGCCAGCGTGATCACGCGCAGTCGCGCCGCCAGTGCCGCCAGGCCGAGCAGTTCGCGCAACGAGTAGCCCGAGGCGATCGCGCCGGGCACGTCGCCGTCGCTTGCCTGGCGGCCGGATTCCGCGGCGGCAAAGCCGCACACGTTGCAGTAGAAGCGCAGGCGCCCGTTGGGGCGGTCAAGCACTTCGAGGTGCGCCGGCGAGAGGAAGCGCGTGTTGGCGGCGTGCAGCTGCAGCGCGGCGATCAACGCATCGCTGCGGTCGAGCGCGATCTGCCGGACGCGCACCGGCCACGGCGTGCCGTCGATGCCCTGCACCAGCCGGCGCGTTTCGTCTTCCAGCGCGATGCGGTCGTCGGCGAGCACGGCATCGTGCAGCCGGGCGAGGCGCGTGCCGTTGTGCTCGCGCGCGCGCGTCAGCAGGTCGCGGTACACGCTGCGTGCCATCGCCTTCTCGGCCGCGGTCCGGCAGTCGCCGGCGAACAGCGCGGGCAGCGGGTCGGTGCCGGGGGTGCCGGGCAGCGGCGCGAGCAGCCGTTCGACCTGCAGCGTGTTCTCGATCAGGCGCCACTCGTCGAGCAGGTTGTCGCTGGCGAAGCGGTCGGCCAGCTCGGCCGCCATCGCCTCGCGCATCCAGGCCGGCAAGCCGCTGCCCCACGACGCCGAGATGAACGCCGAGAAGCAGCCGCGCGCGATCGGCAGGATCAGCGCGTCGGGCGAGCGCATGTCGGTCAGCTCGACACGCGTGGCCGGGCCGTTCACGCCGCGCGCGACCCACAGCGGCAGGCGCTCGCCGGGGCCGACCACCACGAGGCAGCACGGCACGCTGAGCAGCGTGCGCGGCACGCGCGTCTCGTCAATCACGCCGGGCTTCGCGCCGGGCAGCACATCCTTGAGGTGCAGTCGCAGGTACTCGATCGTGCGCGGGTAGAGGTCGCGCACGAGCACGAGGATGTCCTGGCGGAACTGCGGCAGATCGGTCCAGACCTCGGCGCTGCCGCTCGAACTGGTGCGCAACACCAGCCGCGACGGATGCCGCGCCGTCGGCCACCAGCGCTCGAACGGCCCCTTCGGCAGCCAGTAGCCGAGGTACTGCACGGTGCCGTCGCGGTAGCGGTTGGCCTCCGGGTCGGGCACCGGCTCGGGCGCGGGGAACACATCTTCCAGGCCGAGCAACGGCATCAGCTCGACCCACGGCGGCGACTTCGGCGCGGGGTCGGCGGCGGTGCCGGCCATGCCCGGTGCGGTCCACGGTGGCGGGATGCGCTGCAGCGGCGGATCGGGCATCGGCACCGACGGCAACTCGTGCTGCGGCAACACGCGCGACCCGGTCGGATCGTTGAGGTCTTCGCCCGGCGCGATGAAGCCGAGTTGATCACGCACGCGGCGGTCCTCGGGCAGCACCTCCCACGCGGCCAGCCGCTCGCGCCGTGCGTGGCGGTACCAGCCCGACTCGTCGAGCCGCGCGGCAGCGTCGAGGTGGCGGCGCACCTGCTCGCGCACCGGCTGGTCGGGCATGATCGCCGCGCGCGCACCGATCAGCGCCTGCCACGTGGAGACCTGCTGGCGCAGCCGCCCGCGGTCGAGCGAGAG
>JBFWQT010000467.1:0-5773 GCA_050249295.1 Planctomycetota bacterium | reverse complement strand
CCGATCACCTCGAGCAGTCGTCGGCCAGCGAGATCGCGCGCGCCGTGGTCCGCCAGCTCGAGTCGCCCGCCGGCAAGAAGTCGCTGCGCGAGATTGTGAAAGGCCAGGTGAGTGCCGCGCTCGAACGGCCGGTCGGCGACTGGCTCACCGATATCGCGCCGCCCGCCGACAAGGCCGCGCCCGGCGACGCCACGACGGCGGGCACGCGAGTCGACGCGCTGCGCCGGCTGATGAAGTTGCCGGCGATGATGGACTGGCTGGCGACCGGCGACCTGCCGGCGCGACTGGCCGAGTCGATCGGCGATGCGTTGCGTGAGGTGCTGGGTTCGGTCGAGACGCTCGATGCGCTGGTGCCGGACGACGCGCGCCAGACGCTGCTCGGCATTGCGCATCGCTCGTTGCCCGAGCTGCAGAAGGCGCTCTCGGCCGGGCTCACAGCGGGCCCGCTGCGCACGCACGTGATTCGCGAAGCCACCGACGCGCTGCGCCAGAACCTGCAACGGCGTATCGAGCCTGGCACGTTGCTCGCGCGCTTCCTCTCGCCCGAGCGGCTGCTCTCGCTGGCCGAGGGCACGATCGAGAAGCTGCCTGACCAGATCGCGACGGTGGTGGCCGCACCCGGCGCGGCGAAAGCGCTCGACGACGTGATGCGCGGGCTGCTCGACAACCTGCTCGCGCTCTCGCCGACCGCGCTGCACGAGCAGATGCGCGACCAGCTCGGCGACGGCCGCTGGCTGGTTGATCGCATGCGCGAGCTGGTCGCGTCGGAGCCACTGCAGCAGCGCGTGGCGGCCGCAGTGGATGGCCAGCTCGGCGACTGGCTCGACCGGCCGACCGGCGACCTGCTGAGCAACCTGCGCGGCGGCGATGATCCGTCGACCGACATCGCCGACCGCGTGATCGCGCGCATCGACCTCGATGAGCTGCAGCCGCGACTTGAAGCGCTGGCCGCGGACCAGCTGCGCGGGCTGCTCGACCGGCCGATGCCGCCGCTCGCCGACCTGCTGCGGCGCGCGACGCCGACGAGCGCGAGCGATGTCGATCCGGTTGTCGCGCTCGCCGACTCGATCAGTGACCGGCTGATTGACACCGCAGTGGAGCGGGTGGCCGATGCGTTGCCAGCGCTCGACATCCGCGGTCTTGTGCGCGACACCGTGGCCGCGTGGCCGCCCGAGCAGCTGGAACAGGCGATCCAGCAGGTGGCGCGCAATCATCTGCGCTTCGTCACCTGGGTCGGCGGCATTCTCGGCGCGATGATCGGCAGCGTGCAGATCCTGATTCGTTGAGTCAGCGTCCGCTTCCGGCTTCCGGCTCCGACCGGAGTTGGCGGAATGCGCGCCAATGACGTAGCGTTCCGATCAACATCATCATCACGTCGCCCGCTCACCACATGCCCGACGAACTCGATCTGAGCAGCGACGCCGCCGGGCCGAAGGGCACGAAGTCGCTGCGGGTGCGCCACTCGCCACTCGCCGACCCGGCGATGCAACGCGACGTGCTGGCCGCACTCGCCGGCCCGTCGTTCGGTGCGGCCCTGCGCGAGGCCGGGTGGGAAGCGCTCGCGCCGGCCGCGGTCGAGATCTTCCAGATCAACATCGGCAAGCTCTGCAACATGACGTGCCGGCATTGCCATGTGGATGCCGGGCCGGATCGCGTTGCCGAGAACATGGACCGCGACATGATCGACGCGTGCCTGCGCGCGCTCGACCAGTTCCCCTCGGCGCACACCGTGGACATCACCGGCGGCGCACCCGAACTCAACCCGCACTTCCGCTACCTCGTCGAGCAGTGCCACCGTCGCGGCAAGCACGTGATCGATCGCTGCAACCTCACCGTGCTGCTGCTGCCGCGCTTCGCCGATCTGCCGGAGTTCCTGGCGGCGCACGAGGTCGAGGTGGTGTGCAGTCTGCCGCACGTGCGCGCCACCGCCACCGACTCGCAGCGCGGCCGCGGCACGTACGAGAAGTCGATCGACGCGCTCAAGCGGCTCAACGCGGCGGGCTACGGCAAGGGCGACGCGGCGCGCGTGCTGACGCTGATGAGCAACCCCACCGGCGCCCTGCTGCCGGCCGGCCAGGCGAGCATGGAGCGCGAATGGAAGCGCGAGCTGCAGCGCCTCCACGGCATCACGTTCGATCGGCTGATCACGCTGACGAACATGCCGATCTCGCGCTTCCTCGAATGGCTGCAGGAGTCCGGCAACCTCGAGTCGTACATGCACCGGCTGGTCAGCGCGTTCAACCCGGCGACGATCCCCGGCCTGATGTGCCGCAACACGCTGAGCATCGGCTGGGACGGGCAGCTCTACGATTGCGACTTCAACCAGATGCTCGACCTGCCGGTGAGCGGCGGCAACGGTGCGCGGCCGAACATCCGCGACATCGATGTGGCGGCGCTGGCGGCCCGTCGCATTGTGGTCGGCCGGCACTGCTACGGTTGCACGGCCGGTGCAGGCAGTTCGTGTGGCGGCAGCATCAAGTGAGTGGCGCCAGTGGAGTCAGTGGCGAATTGGCTCCATCCAGCTGCGGTAGTAGTCGCCGTCTTCCACGGCCAGCGCGGCCTTCGCCACGTGCAGCGGCCTGAACGTGTCGACCATCACGGCCAGCTCGTGCGTTTCCTTCTGGCCGATGCTGGCCTCGGCGCGGCCGGGGTGGGGGCCGTGCACCAGGCCGTCGGGGTGCAGCGTGATGCTGCCCCACTCGATGCCCTTGCGACTCATGAACTCCTTCGAGACGTAGAACAGCACCTCGTCGCTCATCACGTTGCTGTGATGGTACGGCGCCGGCACCGCCTCCGGGTGGAAGTCGTACGGCCGAGGGCAGAACGAGCAGACCACGAAGTTGTCGCTGTCGAACGTCTGGTGGATCGGCGGCGGCTGGTGGATCTTGCCGACGATCGGCTCGAAGTTGGCGATGTTGAACGCGAACGGGAAGTAGTAGCCGTCCCAGCCGACCACATCCAGCGGGTGATGATCGAACGTGAACTGCACCAGCTGGTGATGCTGCTTCACGACGATGCGGAACTCGCCCATCTCGTCGTGCGGCTCCAGCTTGTCCGGCGTGCGGATGTCGCGCTCGGAGAACGGCGCGCCTTCCAGCATCTGGCCGAACTCGTTGCGGTAGCGCTTCGGCGTGCGTACGTGGCCGCGGCTTTCGATGACCAGCAGGCGGTGCGGCACGCCGTCGTCGGGCAGCAGGCGATACAGGATGAAGCGCGGGATGACGATGTAGTCGCCCTCGCTGTAGTCGAAGTCGCCGAGCACGGTCTCGACGCGGCCGCTGCCCTTGCCGACGTAGACGATCTCGTCGGCCTGCGCATTGCGGAACCAGAAGTCGTCGGCGCGATCGGGCGCGGCATGGCTGATCGCCACGTCATCGTTGAACAGCACCGTGTGGCGATCGAGCGTGGCGCTGCCGCCAGTGGGCATGCCGTTGGTGCGGAAGTGGCGCATCCGCAGTTGTTCGTCGGCCTCGGCCTGTGGCTTCACGTTGCGCAGCGGCTGCATCGCCTGCACGGTGGTGGGTCGATGGATGTGATAGAGCAGCGAAGCGGGCCCGACGAAGCCCTTGTTGCCCATCAGTTCTTCGTAGTAGATGCCGCCGTCTTCCTTGCGGAAGGCGATGTGGCGCTTGGCGGGCAGTGTGCCGAGCTTCTGGTAGAAGGGCATGGGTGGCTCTCCGCTCTCGCTCCGTCGGGGTCGGGTCTCTCGCTCACCGCAGTATAGCAACCCCGCAGATGACTCATTGAAGCCCACGGGCTGCTGCCCGTGGGTAACCTGGCGGGTTCCACCGACGCGCAACCCGGCCCGGGCCACCGCGCCCCCGGCACTTTGCGGTTGAACGCGCGGCGACTCGCGGGCGACGATCTTGTCACTACGCTTGCCCGCCAGGTGCCCCGCCATGTCGGACCACGACAGCCAGTACGATCCCACCATTCCGCGCTCCGGCGGGCGGCATTCGCGACGGCACGCGGAGACGACGCCCAACGACCCGCCGTTGCCCACGCGACCGGCGTCGCCGCGCCGCGTGAACGTGCCGTTGCCGCCGGCCACGCGACAGATTCCGCCGCCGCTGCCGGCCCCGCCGCCCTCCTCGATGTCGCGCAGTGGCACGTCGCACCGCGTCGCTGCCGCCGCCGCCAACCTCCAGGACAACGCGCTGGCCCGCTTCGCCTTCGGCGAGGAACTCGGCCGCGGCGGCATGGGTGTGGTGCGCGCCGCCGAAGACACCTCGCTGCGCCGGCCGCTCGCCATCAAACTCCTGCAGTCGCCCACCGTGGACGGCGACGAGGTCGCGCAGTTCATCGAGGAAGCGCAGATCACAGCGCAGCTCGAACATCCCAACATCGTGCCGGTGCACGAGCTTGGCCGCGACGCGTCCGGCCGCCCGTGGCTGGCGATGAAGCGTATCGAAGGCGTGTCGCTGGCCGAGCGCATCGAGGAGTGGCGCCGGCGTGCGCGCTCGCGGCCGCTTGCGGCCGAGGACATCCACTCCATCCTGTCGCTGTTCGACAAGGTCTGCGACGCGCTCGCGTTCGCGCACAGCCGGCGCGTGATTCACCGCGACATCAAGCCGGCCAACATCATGGTCGGGTCGTTCGGCGAGGTGCTGCTGGTCGACTGGGGCCTCGCGCGCCCGCTCGACGCCGGCGACGGTCGTGACTCGTTCGTGCGCAGTTCGCGTCGCGAGGGCGGCGAGCAGATGACGATGCAGGGCGACGTGTTCGGCACGCCCGCGTTCATGCCGCCGGAGCAGGCCGAGGGACTCGTCGACGAGATCGACCAGCGCAGCGACATCTTCTCGCTGGGCGGTGTGCTCTACAACATGCTCACGCTCGAGGTGCCCTACGACAGCGCGACGGGTGCCTCGCGCGCGCTGGTGATGGCCGCGCGCTGGCAGCTCGTGCCGCCGCGACGTCGCGCGCCGCAGCGCCACATTCCGCGCGAACTCGACGCGATTGTGATGAAGGCGATGGCCGCCGACCCGGCTGACCGCTACCGCTCGGTGCAGGCACTCAAGGACGACCTGGCGGCGTGGCAGAGCCTGCGGCCGACCACCGCGTGGCGCGCCGGCCCGATCGATCGGCTCGTCAAGCTGATGCGCCGCAACCCCACGTGGTCGCTGTCGGCCGCGGTGCTGGTGCTGGCCTCGCTGGTTGTGGTGATGCTCGTGCAGCAGTTGGCGGCGAGCGAGCAGGCGCTTGCACTCGCCGAGGCGCGCGAAGCGCAGCAGACCGCGCAGCGCGAACGCGCCGAGGCCGACGCCCGCGCCAGGGCAGCCGACGCCGAGAAGGCGCACGAGCGCGAGGTGGCGGCGCTCGAGCGCGAGAGGCTGTTGCGCCAGCTCGCACCGGTGCAGGTGACGAAAGACCGCGACGCCGCCATCGACGCGTTCTACGCGGAGATCGAGCAGGCCCGCCAGCGCGGGATGAACACGCGGCGCCACATCATCAACATGGATGAGTCGAAGGTCCGCGAGGCGCTCGACGCATTCAACCGCTTCGAGCGCATGGCCAACGCCACCGAGGGCCTCTCGATGACCGCCGACGATTTCTGCACGCGCGGCATGCTCAAGTGGAAGCTGCGCGACTGGAAGGACGCGATCGCCGACTTCACGGCGGCGCTCGACCTCGACCCGCACCACCACGACTCGCTGGAGTGGCGCGGCATGACGTGGCTCGACACCGGCGATGTGCAGCTCTGTGTTGACGACATGACCCGGCTGTTCGAGATGGATCCGCGCCGGCTCAGCGCCTGGCTGAACCGCGGCTACGC
>JBFWQT010000466.1:0-5801 GCA_050249295.1 Planctomycetota bacterium | reverse complement strand
CTCTGGTTGAGCAGTTCGGAAATCTCGTCCATCGACCGGCTGACCTGCTCGGTGCCGGTCTGCTGCTGCTGCGTGATGAACGTGATGCGCTTGGCGCTTTCGGTGGTCTCGGCGCCGAGCTTCATGTCTTCCTCAGTGGCGAGCACACTGGCCTGACTGCTGCCGCGCACGTCGGCCACCAGCTGCTTGATGTCCTTCACCGAGTCCATCACGTTCTCGGCGAGGCGCCGCATTTCGGCCGCCACCAGCGTGAAGCCGCGGCCCGCCTCGCCGGCGCGCGTGCCTTCGAGCGACGCGTTGAGCGCCAGCAAGTCGCTGCGGTCGGCGATCTCCTTCACGAAGTCGAGGATCTCGCCGATCTTCTGGTTGTGCGCGACGAGGTCGGACAGGCGCTCGGCGATCAGCCGGATGTTGTCCATCGTCTGCTCGGCGTTCTGATAGACGATGTGCGCGCTCTCGGCGATGCGGCTCGACGACTCGAGCAGGTTCTTCATCGTGCGCTTGGTCTCCTCGACGGAGCTGGCCTGCTCGGTGGAGTTGCTCTCGCTCTGGCGCGAGGTGGCGAAGATCTCGGCGGCACCACTGTTGAGCTGGATGCTGGTCTCGGTGAGCTGGCGCACGAGCTCGGCCTGCGTGGCCACCAGGCGGTTGATCGCGCGGCTCATCTCGCTGTCGCCGGTCAGGCGCAGGCGCAGGTCGCCGTCGGACACGCGGTTCACGTAGGTGACGAGGTGGCGCAGGCTGGCCAGCATCTCGTTGTACGCCGACGCGAGGTCGCCGAGTTCGACGCGCGCGCCGAGCACCAGCGGCCGCTGGTAGAGGTTGCCGTGCGAGACGCCGCGCGCGGCCAGGCCCAGCTCGCGCAGCGGCCGCAGCAGCGAGCGCGAGCCAGCGAGGAACACGGCGAACACCAGCACCACATAGACCGACGTCGTCGTGGTCGCGCGCACGGCCGCGGTGGTGAGCAACTGGCTGACGAGGCTGGCATTCTGCGCGCCGGTGGAGAGCTTGTCGTCGCCGGCGACCTGCGACAGCGAGCGGGTCAGGTCGGCCACGAGCACCAGCGCGAACACCACCACGGTGCACACGGCCAGCGTCGCGGGCAGCACGTTGAGCTGGCTCCACACGCGATGCGAGCGCTCGGCGCCCGAGGTGCCGATCTCGCCGAGCGGCGCGTCGAGCCAGTTGGCGAGCAGCGCGAGCAGCAGCGGATAGGCCAGCGCGAGCACCGGCAGCGCGAGGAACGCCAGCATCAGGATGCGCTCGATCGGGATCGCCTGCTGCGGGAAGGTCAGGCGGATCGACGCGATTGCGACGGCCGGCACCGCCAGGCTGACGATCAGCAAGACCGCGAACAGCCGGCGCGGCACGCGATACACGGCGCGATGCGATTCGGCGATCAGGGCCGGCGTGCGCAACTCGCCGCGCAGCAGCGCCTCGATCGGCACGAGCCAGCCGTAGAGCAGGCCGAGCGAGCTGATGATCGCGAGCAGCAGGAAGATGAACAGCGGCCCGGCCGAGAGGATCGCCGTGGCTTCCGGTCCGCTGACCAGCCCGCCGATCAGCGCCAGCGCGTACCACAGCACGGCCGGGAGCACGACGCAGCAGGCGACGACGATGTAGATCGGTCGCGTGCTGAAGTCGGCGATCCACTGCATGGTGGGCGGCAGCTGTCCCTTGTCGGGGCGAAGCCCGGCGGCGGCCTGGCTGGCCTCGGCGGCCGGTGCGGTCGGCGGCCGGTCGGCGGCTGCGGAACCGGGAGCGCCGGGAGCTGTGGTGGCGGTCATGAGTGGAACGGGGACAGCACGTCGGAATGGGGGTGCGCGACCAGGTTACCGGTGCGGTGCGGGGTTGACCAGCAATTGAAGCACGAACGGCCGGGCGCCACCATGCTCGCCGCCAGGCTCGGACGACTGGCGATCCGGGCCGAAACAGAAAAAAGCGCATCGGCAACCGGCGCGCCGACCGGGTCCCGTACTAGGTGCGTGGCTGGCAGGAACGACAACGCGACGGATCGGTTGCATACCCGTTCGGATGCTGCGTCGGCCCGGCCGGCCGTATGATGCGGAGTGGAGCAGACCGGTAGCTCGCGAGGCTCATAACCTCGAGGTCGCAGGTTCAAATCCTGCCTCCGCTATTCTTGAAGATTGTCGTTCGCCACCCCTATGCCGACGACCGCACACCCCGCCGCCCCCTGGTGGGGTGTTGGCGTTGCTGTGTGCGCGCGACCCTTGCCTTGCCCCGCCCTTGCCCTGCCCTTGCCCCTTTCACACCTTGCCCCTTTCACACCTTGCCCTTGCCCTTGCCCTTGCCCTTGCCCTTGCCCTTGCCCTTGCCCTTGCCCTTGCCCTTGCCCTTGCCCCTCATGGAAAGCAGGGATTGACCACGGAGGACACGGAGGACACGGAGAAGATCCGAAGAAGTTGACCCTCCCTGTCTGCCGCTCCGTGCTCTCCGTGTCCTCCGTGGTCAATCCTGCATGTCTCGAATGCGGGCAAGGGCAAGGGCAAGGGTGTGTTGCGTTGGTTGTTGGTGTTCCATTCAAGCCCACGGGCTGCTGCCCGTGGGTAACCGTGCAGTTCCGCAATCCTTCCGATCGCGCCTTGTGGTGGTGTCGCGTGTTGCGTGGGTTGCGCGGTGTTGTTGTGTGCTTGCTCGCGCGGTCGATGCGTCGTTGATGCTTCACGGTTACCCACGGGCGGCAGCCCGTGGGCTTGAAGCTGCAGTCTGCATCGTGTGTCCTTGCCCGGAGACTTGATCGACGGTCTCGACACACTCTCTTGTGCCGCTCCGTGTTCTCCGTGTCCTCCGTGGTCAATCCTGCATGTCTCGAATGCGGGCAAGGGCAAGGGCAAGGGCAAGGGCAAGGGGTGAAGGGGGCAAGTGCAAGGTGATGTGCACCGTAGTCGCCGCCGCTACACCGCCTGGACCACGCGCGTGCCGTTGAGCATGCCGCCCAGGGTCCGCGGACGCGCGGCGCGGGACTCGCTGCCGATCGGCACGTAGAACACCGGCACAAGGTGGCGATTCGCGCGGGCCACCAGGTTGCGCACAGCCAGCAGGCGCTCGGCGATGAGAATCTGCTCGGGCAGCGCGTTCTTCACGTGGATCTGGTTGCGCACCAGTGCGTCGTAGCCGACGCGCTCCATCAGCGCGAGCAGGCCGGTGAACTCCTTGCGGTACTGCACGCACGCAAAATAGTCCTCGGGCACCATGCCGCCGAGCGGGCAGATGCTCTGCTGGCAAACCGGCTCGAGCCAGCAGCCCGGGCAGAGGCGCGCATGCGTCATCGACTGCTTCGCGTGCTCGTGCTCGCCGGCATCGACGCCACCATGCACCGTGCCGATCTTCAGGCTGCCGTTGGCGGCCGCGACCTGGCAGGGGTGAATCGTGCCGCCAGGCGTGACGAGGAACGCGGTCTTGCCGGCCGGGCAGCCCGGCGGATCAGCCAGGTCGGCACGCAGCAGGATGTTGGCCCAGCTGCGCGCGCTGGCCGGCAGTTGCTTCGCCACCGGGTCGTCGGCCACGTCGCGGAACGCCTCGCCGAGCTCGTGCAGGAAGCCGGTCGCGGCCTTGTCGTGCTCGCAGGGCGACGACTGGAACTCCATGCCGATCGCCACGCGCAGCGGATCGCCGGCCAGTTCGCCGAGGTAGCGGCGGACTTCGGCGTACGAGACGTTGCGATCGACGGCCCAGGTCGCGCGCAGCGTGAAGTCCACGCCGTGCTCGCGCAGCAGGTGCACGCCGGCTTCGACCTTCGCGCTGCTGGCCTTGCCGCCGACGGTCTTGCGGTACTGGTCCTGCAGTTCGGGCGGGCCGTCGATGCTGACGATCACGCCGAACCGGTGCGCCGCGAAGAACGCGGCCTTGTCGGCGTCGATCAGCGTGCCGTTGGTGACAACCTGGAACTGCGTGTTCGCATCGCGCAGCAGGCACTGCTCGACGCCGTACTGCAGCACGCCCCAGTTGAGCAACGGCTCGCCGCCGTAGAACACCACGGTGGGCATGATACGGCCGAACAGCTCGGGGATGCGCGCGAGCGCACGATCGACGACCTTGCGCTCGGCCAGCGTCGGGCCGTCGCCGGTGTAGTTGCCCTGGTTGACGTTGCAGTAGCTGCAGGCGAGGTTGCACACGTGCGCGAGATTCAGCGCGTACATGTGCAGCTTGTTGTTGGCCGGAATCTCGTCGGGGCCGTACCAGAAGCCGAAGCGGTCGAGGCGCGCGACGTCGTCCAGTGTGCCGGCCGGCGGTGGCCCGGCCGATTCGTTGCGCGGGCCGCGGATCCAGGCGTCGAGCTCGGGCGAGACCTCGAACAGCGCGCGCGTGCCCTCGCGGAATGCGTAGCGGCGAGTGGTCACGCCGTCCGGCACGTCGAACGGGCGAAGCTCGGTGAGCGCGAAGGTGGTGCGATCGGACATCGTGGATCAGCCTCCGCAGCCGGGGCCGCCGAACAGATTGAGGAAGCCGCCGCCGCCACACTGCCGGTTGCCGAAAATGTTGAGGTTGCCCTGGCCGGACGAGCATGGCCCCTGGGCGGCAGCGTTGCCGAGTCCGCCGGACTGGCCGCAGGGCAGCGCGCCGTTGGTGTTGCCGAAGCCGCCGGTGAAGGTGGCGCTGAGCACGAGCGCGGTGCTGATGTCGCTCTCGACCTGGAACGGGTGGACCATCGAGGGCAGCCACAGCGACGGGAACGCGGGCAGCGCATCGCCCGCGGCGACGCCGTCGGCGCGGCGCGGCGCGGCCAGCGGCGCGGCGAGCCACGCGATCAGATCGCGCGCAGCCAGGTCGTCGAGGAACGCGTCGACGTCGCCTTCAATGGTCGAGGCGTCGGCGTTGGCCGTAGCGAGCGCGTCGGCGCAGATGTCGGCGGGCGTGCGCGTGCCGTCGCAACGCAGGAACAGCGCGACCGCGATCGGCGACGGCAGCAGGAACATGTCCTCGCCGGCCGGCGTTGGTGCGTGACCGTTGCCGTTGCCATTGCTCGCTGCAACCGGCCGCAACACCAGCGCCTCGACCGGTGGCCGGCCGACCAGGCTCACACTGCAGCCGTCGGCAATGACGGGAAATCGGGGACTGGAAGGTTGCACGGTTCGCTCCGCCGCCGCAGGGAGGACGTCGCTCCCAGTATACCCGCGCCAAACGTGCCAGATACAGCGCCGTTCGATGCAGGCAGGTTCCACGCGTCCGGCTCGCGCGTCACTGCAGCCTGGCGACCGCCATCCAGAACAGCGCCGTCAGCGCGATCGCCAGCGGCGCCCAGCGCAACGAGCGCGGCAGCGCGTCGGCGGTGTACGGCCGGAATGTCACCAGCCAGCGCGCGCGCCGCGAGATCGCCAACCGGTTGCGTGCGATGTGGCGGTACCAGCGGTCGCCGAGCCACGGCAGCGGCGGAATGCGCAGCACCATCGACACCGGCCACCACCACGGCGTGATCGACAGCAGGTGGATGACCGCGGCGAAGCGATAGCGGCGCGAACCATCCGGCAGCACCAGGATCCACGAGTCGCGCGCGGTCATGTCGGCCAGCAGGTCGGCGTCGGTGTTCGCCGACTTCACGGCGTCGAGCGGGAAGGCGCAGAGCACCCGCACGATGTGCGCGCCGGCCTGGCAGAAGCCACAGTCGCCATCGTAGACGATGCGCACGTTCTGCCGCGAAGGCCGCGCCGCAACTGCACGCACCAGCGTATTCCAGAGTGCGGTCGGCACAAACGGCAGCCAGAACGGCACGACCCACGCCACGCCGGGCGTCAGCACGCAGAGCACGACCAGCACCGCGAGCGCCACCAGCCGCGCGATGT
>JBFWQT010000465.1:0-5810 GCA_050249295.1 Planctomycetota bacterium | reverse complement strand
CGGGCGTGACCCCCGGACAAGTGTGCATCGAGTCAGGGCGTCGTACAATGCGCCGGATCGACCACCACCGATGCCCGCCGGGCGAGATTCAACATGGCCGTGGACGTAGACGCCGCGCGCTTGCGCAACATGTGGGAGAGCCACACCGACCTGCCGCGCAATGTGCCCCTCGGGCTGCGGCTTGCCGTGCTGCTGGGCGGGTCGCTGTCGCAGGTTGGCTGGCTGATGGTGCTGGTCGGGATGATCAGCGCGTACTGCCTGGTGGACTTCGGCGCCGTGCGCTGGTGGTTCGGCACCATTGCCGAGACCAGCGGGACCTACAACGGCAGCGAGGGCACCAACGCGGAGGTGAATGACGTGCCGGTGTATCGCCACAAGTTCACGTTCGAGATCGACGGCGAGACGATCCACGGCCAGTCGTACACCACCGGCAGTTCCAGCCCGCCGAGCACCTGCACCATCGAATACCTGGCCGGCAACCCCGACGCCGCGCGGATCAAGGGCCAGCGGACCGGCATGTTCGGCGGCGTGGTGATGTTCGTGCTGATCTTCCCGCTGATCGGCGTCTGCATGCTCGTGCGGGGCACCCGCTACGGCGCGCGAGCCAGCCGCCTGCTGGCGGTCGGCAAGACGGCGCAGGCCACGCTGGTCAGCAAGGAGGCCACGGGCACGAAGATCAACGACCAGACCGTCTACAAGTACACGTTCCGCTTCGTGGACGAGGCCGGGCAGGAGCAGACGGTGGTCTCGAAGACCCACACTGGCGAGCTCGAGGACGACTCGACCGAGACGGTGCTCTACGACCCCTCCAACCCGGCGAACGCGTGCACCGTGGACAATCTGCCGGGCCGGCCGGTCATCGAGCAGGGTGGCACGGTCCGGGCCGGCAGCCGGGTTGTGATGTTGACGCTGATCCTCCCGACGCTGGTGCTGGCCGGCCTGATCATGTGGGCCGCGATCGGCTGAGTTCTTGCGCGCTGTGGGGATTCGGTCACGAGCCGCGACCGCAAGGAGCGGTCCCAGAGCACAACTCACGCCCGCGGCGAGCCGGGGACGGAAGTCGGAGCCTTATTCTGGAATCAGCCGGCAATCGGCCCACAGAGCCTGATGCAGGCTCCTTCCAGAACAAGACTCCGGGGACTTCCGTCCCCGGCTCGCCTCGCAATCTGGCTGTCTGCAGCGGCTGACATCGGTCCATTTTAGCTAACATGGCGCCAGGCCCAACTGACGCATAGACTTGCGACAGAAAACGGGCCCAAAGATAGGACATTCCTCAATACAGAGGGGGATGTTGTGTTTCAAAAGGCCTGACTTATGCCGTTTGAGTTGACCATTTACGCCGTTTGCGTCTGCACAATTGTCCAGAGTCTGGTCGCGCCGGGCGCGCCATCTCGCTCGTGGCCTTGCGGAATGCAAAGACACAGAGGGCACGGAGGGAACACAGAGGGCACGGAGAGGGCGCCGCTGTTGGTGCGCTCGCGGCGGAGCGTCGACTCGCGATGCGGATTGCAACGACCGTTCGCGGAGAGTCGAGCACTCCGTGTCCCTCTGTGTTTCCTCCGTGCCCTCTGTGTGGAGTCAACGCGCACGCACCCGATCGGCCATTCTCCACACGGCGCAATTCTGCAGCAGCAACGTGGCCACCCCTTGCCCCTTCACACCTTGCCCTTGCGGGCCTGGCGGAATGCATGGACACAGAGGGACACGGAGTGGGCGCCGCTGTTGGGGCTCACGGCAGAGGCCGACTCGCGATGCGGATTGTGCCAGATCACAGAGAACGACCGTTCGCGGAGCGTCGAGCACTCCGTGTCCCTCTGTGTTTCCTCCGTGCCCTCTGTGTGGAGTCAACGCGCACCCGATCGGCCATTCTCCACACGACGCAATTCTGCAGCAGCAAGAAGGCCCACCGTCTGCCGCGAGAATAGCCATGACGTGAAGCGTCGTGAAGCGTCGTGAAGCATGCGTGAACGTCGTTTGCGAGTCGCCTGACCGATGGTCAAGCGTCGTAACGCAACGCCTCGGATCGGCAACTTTCGCGCTCGCTCATTCGGGCCGCAGGTCGCGTGCGCGATCCACATTCACCACTACCGCCTCGCTCGCCACGCGGCCGATCGTGCCGGTCAGCACCTTGCCCGGGCCGGTCTCGACGAATTCGGCGAACCCGTCGGCCACGAGGCGCTGCATGCTGTCGTGCCACAGCACCGGGCTGGTCAGCTGCTTGAGCAGGTTCGCGCGGATCGTCGCCACATCGGTCGTCGGCGTCGCATCCACGTTGCACACCACCGGAATGCGCGGCGCGTTGAACGTCGTGCGCTCGATCTCGGCCGCCAGCTTCTCCTCGGCCATCTTCATGTACGGCGAGTGGAACGCGCCGGCCACGGCCAGCACCATCGCGCGACCCTTGATCTCCTTGATCAGCTCGACCGCGCGATCGATCGCCTTCTTCCCGCCGCTGATCGTGATGTTGGTCTCGCCGATCAGGTTGCCGAGCACGCAATGCTCGCCGGTCTCCTCGGCCGCCTTCGCCACGATCGGCGCGAGGTCGTCGCGCGTCTTCTTCATCACCGCGGCCAGCGTGCTCGGGTAGGCCTCCGAGGCCTCCTGCATGTATTCGCCGCGCTTGCGCACGAGGTACGCGCCGTCTTCCACGCTGAGCACGCCGGCGAAGACCAGCGCCGAGTACTCGCCGAGCGAGAGGCCGCAGGCCGCGTCGGCGCGCACCGCGTCGTTACCGCGCTCGGCGCGCAGGGCCTCCATCGCGGCGATGCTGTGGGTGAGAATCGCCGGCTGCTGGATGTCGGTGCGCACGAGATCGTCGTCGCTGCCTTCGAAGCAGATCTTCGCGAGATCGAAGCCGAGGCGCTCCGAGACCTTGCTGAACACCTCGTTCGCGGCCGGCCATGTGCTGCAGAGGTCCTTGCCCATGGTCGCGTACTGCGCGCCCTGTCCGGGGAAGAGAAACGCCCGCTTCGTCGTCATGATGGTGCCGGTGCTGGGTGGCGGAGAGGTCGGTCGCAATCGGCGAGTGGTCGCACACGGCCGGGCCGGATGCAAGCGGCCGTGCGCGGCCGTTTGGCGGGGGCCCGACCATGGCGTATGCTGGATGCGTTGCGCACACGGAGTGACACGATTGAGAACATCGCACACCCCTGCTCTGCTCGTGGTGATCGCGGCGCTGCTGGCGAGCTTCGCGACACTCGCGACACTCGCGCCCCGCGTCGCGTCGGCGCAGGGTCGGCTCGCGCCATTCAAGGCGGCTGGCAATGCCGGTCGCGAAGAGCCGAAGTCGGACAGAGGCGACGACGACAACGACGACGACAAGCCGCGCCCGTCCGCCTCGTCGTCATCCCGCAACAACTACTGGCCCGGCGACGATTGCCACGATGACAGCGACCCCGCCAACGCGTTCGGCCAGTTGCTCGGCCTCGTGTTCGGCAGCATCTTCAAATACGGTCTCGGCACCATCTTCGCCGGCAACGCGCTCTACGAACACGAGCACTGGGAGTTCCAGCGCGCGCCGTTCGCCAACGGCTGCGTGACATCGAGGAGCGCCGTCAATGGCGGCGACAGCGGTGGCAAGCCCGTCGCCGGGCTGATCGACGCGACATTCCGCTCGCAGGACTTCGACCTGGTCGGTCTGCGCATCGGCCTCGACATCCTCGGCAACACCCACGTCGGCGGCGCGCTCGACTTCCAGTACTACTCCGAGCGCCTGCCTGGCGGGGGCAGCGAGGACCTCTGGCTGATGCACGCCACGTGGGGCTGGCACTTCCACCCGGACGATCTCGGCTGGGTCGACCTTGGCTTCAGCCTCGCCATCATGGAGGCGACCACGGACACCGCGTTCGGCCCCGGCTTCTACCTCCGCGGCCGCTATGTGTTCCCCGACGTGATCAACCTGGCCGCCCACCTGCACGTCAACTTCTTCAGCGGCGGTGTGGTGGCCGAGGCCGAGTTGACGCTCGGCCACTTCTTCGGCCCCGTGGAGGTGCGCGCCGGCGCGTGGGTGCTGGCCTCCACCACGGCCGACGCGATCTTCGGGCCAACGGTCGGCATCACGTTCTGGGTGTAGTCCGCCGGGGAGCGCGATCATGCGAACTGCAAATGCATGCGTGGCGACCGTGATGATCACGCTGACTATCGCGCTGACGGCGCATACGGCCTCCGCTCAGGTCTCGATCCCGCCGACCTTCAACCTCCCGCCCGAAACAACCGAGGCCACCGCCATCGGCCTCGGCGTGATGGTCACGGGTGCTGTGGCAGTGGAGGCCGCGCGGCTGCTGTTCACCGGCACGCAAGTGCTCGACGGCGGCCCCGCCTGGAACTTCAACCCCGCGCCGTTCACTGCCAACGGCCTGACCAGCCCGCACGGCCTGCGGCCGGTGCTCGGCGTGATGGACGTCGGCCTGCGATGCGAGGAGTTCGGCCTGGCTGGCCTGCGCGTCGGCGCCACGGCGATGTTCAACGTGCACGTCGCCGGCAGCGTCGACCTGAGCGCCAGCCCCGGCCGGCCGGGGAGCGATCGCGCCGGCGAGGATCAGTTGACCGCGCACTTCACGTGGGGCTGGCAGTTCTACTTCAGCCCCGAAGCGTGGACCGACATCGGCGTCTCCCTCGGCCTGCTCGACTCGTCGAAGGGGCTGGTCGTCGGCCCCGGTTTTTACGGGCGCGTGCGGGTGGTGGTGCCGCGCATGCTCAACGTGTCGGCGCATGTGCAGACCAACGTCTACCCGGTGAAGCGCGTGGCGATCGAGGGCGAGCTGACGATCGGTCACCTGGTCGGGATCGGCGAGCTGCGCATCGGTGTGTGGTTCGCGTGCATCATGCACGAGTGGTCGCGCGTTGGCCCGACGCTGGCATACACATTCTGGATCTGATGGAACACGACGAGGCGGGCGATGAATGCTGCGGATACTGTCTTCGAGGCGGAGCCCGGTGGTCGGGCGGTGGCAAGGGCAAGGGGTGAAGGGGGAAGGGGGCAAGGATCGCAAAGGGTAGTGTTGGTAAACTCCGCCGCCCTGTCGTAGAATATTCTTCACACGCAACCTCGTGCTGACGTGCCACGTGCCGTTGACCAGGCCGGCTACCGGATCCACCGGGAGGAGAGCGTCCCATGGCTGCCGCGAAGAAGAAGAAGAAGACCCCCACCAAAAAGACGGCACCCGCCAAGGCCAGGGGCGCGACCCGGAAGGTGACGAAGAAGGCAGCCGCCAGCCCGAAGGCCGCGACCAGCGCCGGAACCGGGCGCGTCGGCGGCAGCGATCCCGAAGTCAAGCGCCTCGGTACCGCCGTCGAGAAGCTCGGCACCACGCTATCCAACGTGCAGGACCAGCTCAAGGAACTCGCGAAGCAACTCAAGGAAGTCGGCAAGGACGCCGCGAAGACGCCGCCCGCGCCGGACAACGCGCGCATCGCCAAAGACGTCGCGGCCGCCGTGAAGGTCGTCGTCGACAAGGCCGCCGAGTCGGCCGCAGCCGCTGCCAACAAAAAGAAGGACACGGCGAAGGCGCTGCCGGCGGTCGACGGCAAGACCGTCGCGCGCGAAGTCGTCAGCGCGCTGAGCAAGCCGTTCGACGACCTGCAGGACCACGCGCGCGACACGTTCAAGTTGCTCGAGTCGGTGCAGCGCGTCACCGAGTCGCTCAGCGAGAACGCCAACACCAGCAGCGACAACGGCGCGGCGGTGACGTCGAAGGGCCTCGTCGAGGCGGTGTCGACGGCGGTCGAGCCGTTGCGCGCCGAACTGGCGAAGCTCGGGAAGGAACTGCAGGCGGTGTCGAGCCGGGCCGACAAGCTGGCGAAAGAGAACG
>JBFWQT010000464.1:0-5819 GCA_050249295.1 Planctomycetota bacterium | reverse complement strand
ATGTGTCCTCGTGCAGTCTCGGCGGCCACGGCTTCCTCGGCGCCGAGTTCGGCTTCCATGCGCCGGCGGTCGTACTCGTCCATCAGGTCGCGCGCGAGCGCCTCGACGACCTCCGCGTCGTTCTCGTTGGTTGCATTTCTGTCGGAACCCGCCGGGCCGGCGGCGCCGTTGCCGTTGCCGTGGTCGCCGTGGTCGCCGGCCGTTGCACCCGCTACCCCGACCACCCCGCCCGTGTCGCTCTTGTCGAGCCGGCGCGTGTCGTCGGTGGTCGGCATCTGCAGCTGGAACGTCGGCAGCGTGTCGGACTGCACCGCAGCGAGCGACGCGCCGACGTCGGGCAGGCCGTTGCCCGCCTCCCACACGGGGCTCGCCGACTCCACCGCGCGGCAGTTGTCGAGCAGCGCCTCGCGGATCTGCAGCGCGCGGGTCGCCTTGCCGTGCGTCTCGCGCGCTGCCGAGAGCACCAGCGCGGCACACCCCGCGAACAACGCAGCCGACGCCGACGTACTGTTGAGCAGCGTGTAGTGCGCACCATCGTCGAACGCGCGCAGGTCGTCCACGCCGCTGGCGCGCGCCGCAACGACGTCGCAACCGGGCGTCACGCAGTCGGGCTTGCCGGCCAGCGCCGACTCGGCGTGCCGCTCGCCGCGACCGGAGAACGGCGCGAGGTTGCCGTCGGCCGACAGCGCGCCAACGCAGATCGCATCGCGCACGTCGCCCGGAGCCGCCACCGTGCCGGCCGCGGGGCCCGCGTCACCGGCCGCCACGATCGCCAGCACGCCCGAGCGCGAGAGCGCCTCGCAGGCCAGACGCAGCACCGCCAGACCGGCGGCATCACCACTCAGCGGCGGCAGCACCACGATGTCGGCGCGCTGCGTACTCACCGCCCATTCAATTCCGTTGAGCACGGCGCCGAGTTGCATCTGGCCCAGCGCGTCGCACACGCGCGCCACCACCAGCCGCGCATCCGGCGCCAGCCCGCGATACGCCTGGCCCTCGCTCGACTTGCCGCTGCCCGCAATCAGCGCGGCCATCGCCGTGCCACGGCCGACGCGATCGCGCGCGTCGCCATCGTCATGCGCGTAACTCACCACCTGCTCGGCCTTGATGTGCGCGAGGTCGGCGTGCGTGCGATCGATGCCGGAGTCGAGCAGCGCGATCGTGACGTCCTTGCCGAGCTCGCGACCGGCCCACTCCGGCACGTTGAGCCGGGCGCGCACATCGACCGCCTCGTCCGCCTTGCTCTCGCGCACGTCGATGCGGCCCAGCGCGACCTCGGGCTCGGCCATCGCGGCCACGCCCTGCAGCGCGGCCAGCGCGTGGATCATCTCGGGTTCGGGCGGCAGCGCAATCTCCACCAGGCCAAGGTCGGCCAGGCGCCCGGCCTGCGACGGCAGCATCAGGCCGATCTGCGCCAGGCGGCCCGCCAGGTCGGCGCGCGTCTCGGGCCGGTTCGCGGCCAGCATCAGCCGGGCCCAGTCGTCGCGCGGCAGCACAATGTCGTAGAGCGACACGGCCCGCGCGAGCATCTTCTCGAGCGTGCGATCGTCGCCGGAGGTGTTCTTGCCGAGCGGCCCGACGATGGTCTGCACCGCCTGCCACGCCGCCGCCTCCAGGCGCGGCTCGCCGTCGCGATCGCCGTTGACGGCCGCGGCGGCGTCGATCATCGGGGCGATGCATTCGCGATCGGCGGCCGGGAGCATGCTGGCGCGTTCGCGCGCGGTGCGCACGTGGGCGGGCTCGAGCCAGCGCGCGGCGCACTGTCGGCGCGCGGCGATGCGGGCTCGTGAGAGCCGGTTGGCCAGGTCCTGGGGATCGAGCTGTGGCAGCATGGTGCCGATCCGTTGCAGAGTTTGCGCCGCCGCCGGAGGAGCCTCGAAAGTCCCTACACGGCAGGAACCTGCGGGGTTCAACGCCGACGCTTCATCGTATCCGCCCTGCGGCTCGAACGCAAAGGAACGGCCCGCGGTCAGCGGTTGCTGGCCCCGGCGTGGAGCAAACGTGAATATCTGTTACATCCAGCACGATTGGCGGTCGCCGCCGTTCGCTCGGCTGGTGGACTTGAGGCGGAAGGTCTCTCACTGGCGCTCGTCATGCTCGGGTCCATTGCCGTCCATCGGCTCTGCGAATGCATCCGGCGCTGCGTCGGTGATTGCCGTGCCCCAAAGTGCGACACCCAAACTCATGAGCCCGCTGGGAAGGCAACAAACCAGCATCCATGTGGCTACCACAAGCTCGCTCGGGAATGCCGTCCCGATCATGACTATCGCAGTCGGCAGCAATGCAAACCCGCCAGGAATGAACTTCAAGCGGCCAGCCCGGTAGGGATCGTACGCCACATAGACGAAGGCGCCAATGACGGGAAAGTGAACCAATGCAAGTGCCGTAAACCGGAGAATATTGTACTCCGGTCGCGTCACCGGGGGAAACCAATACCACGGCCCCACTAGCAAGGTCGCCAAGCCGACGCTCGCCCACAATGCCGACAGCAAGACGCAAATGCGCTTTCGCCGAATGGCGGGTGCTTGGAGTGAACTTGTCTTCACCTAACCTTCCCTGTGTAGTTGATTATTTGGGAACGGGCCGGTCTTCCAAGGGTTTTGAGCTCACCCCGAGTCGAGTCATCGATAATGTCTTGGCCAACAACTTCATTCAAACCCATCATTCCGTGGTTAGACCACCGATCACCCTCCCATGGTGGATGCAACTCGGTCCCCCCACATTGCGAATACAGATGATAGCACCACCGATGCGAACGCGTGACCGCGGTCAGCGGTTGCTGGCGAGCGCGCGGAACCAGCGCAGGCCGTCGGCGGTGCGGGCGCCGAACCAGGTGAGCGCCTCGCCGTCCACCTTCAGCGGCACGGGCCGCGCAAAGCCCTCGGCGGCCACCGCGTCGGCAATCGCCTCACCCTCGGCCGGCGTGAAGTCGTGCGGCTCACTGGTCAGCAGCAGCAACTCGACGCCGGCCGCGCCGATCGCCCGGGGCGTGACCGTCGGGTAGCCGTTGCCGTCCGGCGGGTCGAGGTCGGGCACGCGGTAGCCGGCCGTGCGCACCAGGTCGCCGCCGTAGCGAGTGGGCGAGAGCGCCATCAGCGGCTCGTGCCAGATCAGCGGTAGCGCGACCGGCCCATCGCCGCTGCGATCGCGCGGGCAATGCGCCAGTTCGTCGCGCAGCGCGTCGGCCAGTTCGCGCGCGGGTTGCGGGCGATCGATCGCGGCGCCGAGGCTCTCGAGCATGCCGGGCACGTCGGCCACGCGCCGGACCTCGGCGACCCACACGGCGATGCCGGCCTCGCGCAGCGCATCGTAGGTGGCGCGCGGATTCTCCTCGCGGTCGAGCACCACCAGGTCGGGCTGCAGGCGCGCGATTTTCTTCAGGTTGGGCGTCTTCGTGCCGCCGACCACGGCCACGCGCTCGACCAGCGGCGCCGGGTGAATGCACCACGGCGTGCGACCGACGACCTCGTCGGCGGTAAGCCCGAGCGCGAACAGCGTCTCGGTCAGCGATGGCACCAGGCTGACGACCCGCATGCGCTGCGCTCCTCAGGATGCCTCGTGGCCGCGTGCGAAGCGCTTGCCGAAGTCGCTCTGCGGGTCGCGCAGCATGGCATCGAGCGGGCCGCGTTCGACGATGCGGCCGGACTCGACGACGACCGCCTGCTGCGCGAGTTGCACGGTGTCTTCGCGCAGGTGCGAGACGATCACGACGGTGCAGGCGTGGCCGGCGCGCCACGACTCCACGGCGGCGACCATCTCGTCGCGCAGCCCGTAGTCGAGCCCGGTGAACGCCTCGTCGAGCAGCAGCAGGCGCGGATTGGTGGCCAGCGCCCGGCCGAGCGCGAGGCGACGGCGCTCGCCACCCGAGAGCGTACCGGCGCGACGGCGGGCCAACGGCGCGAGCTGCAGCCGGTCGAGCCACTGCATCGCCTCGTCGCGCAGCGCGCGACGGCTCGCGGATGGCTGCGCGACGGCCAGCACGAGTTGCAGGTGCGCGATCACGCGCAGGTGATCCCACAGGCCGAGGTCCTGCGGCAGGTACCCCACGGCGCGCAGGCCGGGCGCGCGGCGGATGTCGCCCTGTGCGCTGACCACCTCGCCGTCGAACGTCACCTCGCCGCGGTCGGGTGCGGTGAGCCCGGCCAGCACGCGCAGCAGCGTGGTCTTGCCGGCACCCGACGGACCGAGCAGCGCGGTGACACTGTCGGCCGCGAGTTCGAGCGACGGCGCGTCGAGCAGCGTGCGCTGGCCGGCGCGGACCTGCAGGTCGCGCACGACAATGGCCACGCCATGCGGTTTGCTCGTTGTCGTCATGCGCGCGGCCCCCGTCGTGGTGAGACCAGCCAGACAATCCATGATGCCAGCGTGGTGACGACGGCGACCATCGCGGTGGTGATCAGCACGAGGCCGATCACGCGCGAGTCGGTGCCGGTGTGCAGCAGGCGGTAGATGCAGGCCGTGATGGTGTCGAAGCCGGGGACGAACAGCACCTCGGCGCTCTCGCGCTCGACCAGCGCGAGCAGGCCAACCGCAGTGCCGGCGAAGCACGCGGCGCGCAGCGTGGGCCACATGTGCAGCACGCGCCAGCGCACGTGCCACGGCAGGCCGGACGTGAGTGCGACGTCGCGCGCCGACGGCGCGACACGGCGCAACGCGAGGCCGGCCGCGAGGAATGCAACCAGTGCATAGCGCGTGGAGAGCGCGAACAGCAGGCGCGAGAGGTCGAACGTGCGCAACGCGCCGTGCGACCATCCGCGCGGCACGTCGATGCCTAGCAGGCCGAACGCGGCCGGGTGCGGCGGCCATGCGACGGCGAGCGCGAGCGCGAACCACACGACTACGCGCACGGCGGGCGAGCGCTCGGCACGATGCAGTGCAGCCAGCAGCACGCCGAACGCGGAGGCGAGCAGGGCGGTGTTGGTGCAGAGCCAGGCGGATCCGTACAGCGCGTCGTAGCGTTCGGTGGCGATCTTGCGCCACGGGATGTCGGCGTGCGGCGATGCCGCGAGGGCCGCCAGTGGCACGGCCAGGCCGAGCAGAAGGAGAACGAACCAGGCGACGAACGCCGCACGCGGGGCGGCGCCGGCGGTCGTGGTCGAGTCGTCGGCGCGCGCGGCATCGACAATGTGCGCGCGGCGACCCATGGCGATCGCGAGGCCGATCAGGGGGAGCGTGACGGCAAGCGCGGCCAGCGCGAACTGCAACACGGTGGGGCCGACGCCGCCCTCGCTGTCGCAGGCGATCTGGATCTCACGGGAAAAACTGCGCTGGCCGAGCAGCGAGGGCGTCGCGTCGTCGAGGAAGATGCGCAGCGCGACGACGGCCATGGCGATCAGCGCGAACGGCGCGATGCGCGCGACCTCGATGCGCCAGACCGCGGCGCGACGTCGCCACTCGCCGCCGGGCACCACGGGCAGCAGCGCGATCAGTTCGCGCTCGCTGGCACGACGCGAGCGCAGCGCCAGGCCGAGCAGCGCACCGGCGATCGGAAAGCCGTTGAGCGCTCCGACGACGATCACGCCGATTGCGCCGGCGATCGGGTCGGCCGTGCCGCCCGCCTGGAACACCGGCACGAAGAGCGTGGGAAAGCCGAGCAGCGCCACGAGGGCCGCGAGGCCGCGCGCGAGCACGAACGGCGGCACGACGAGCAGCGTGATCGAGAGGCCGACGAGCAAGCCGCGCAGGAGTGCTCCGTTCGGAGCCTGTCCGGGAATGCCTGTTCCGGGCGAGCCGGGGGTGTAAGCCCCCGGAGTCGGGGTCCGGAACCACCGCACAACAGCCATGAAGGCAGGTCCCGGTATCAGACTCCGGGGGCTTAC
>JBFWQT010000463.1:0-5821 GCA_050249295.1 Planctomycetota bacterium | reverse complement strand
CTTGCAGGCGTGACCCCAACGGGGCCCGCTCGCTTGCGCTCGCGGCTCTTGTCTTGGCGCCCATCGGTGTAAACCCCCGGAGTCTGGTACCGGGACCAGCACATGACTCTGTTGGTGGCGCGGACGTGGTGTCGCCGAGCACTCGCCTGAGTACCAGACTCCGGGGGTTTACACCCCCGGCTCGCCCGGAGGGCTGCTTTGATGAGACGAGGACTTTGATTTCGCTGTAGTAAGAGCCGCGACCAACAGGGAGCGGATGCGCGAACAGCATGAGCGCTTCGATCCTGCCCGAGGCCCACCGCGGATGTGCGGAAGAGGAAGCATCCACCACGGAGGACACGGAGGACACGGAGACGAGCGCAATCGGCGGAGCACTCGCCCCACGAAACCTCAGTCCTGACTGAAGAACTTCTTGATCGTGCCCGGCCGCCGGAGGTTGGCCGCCAGGAACTTCACGAGGCGCACCGGGTTGAGGATCAGCTTCAACGGCGTGAGCTGCGCCGTCGCGATGTCGCGACCCATGCGGTGCAGGTCGCCATCCAGCGGGAACCAGAACGGATCGCACTGGCGGCTCGTGTC
Organism: Planctomycetota bacterium; assembly: GCA_050249295.1. Taxonomy (GTDB): domain Bacteria; phylum Planctomycetota; class UBA8742; order SKZP01; family SKZP01; genus JBFWQT01. Next base: position 5,242 of record JBFWQT010000463.1, on the reverse strand, counting down.
GTAGAACAACGTGCGCGGCCGCGTGAAGACTTCCAGCGCGAGGACACTGTTGGCCACGCCGTAGCCGCTCTCCTTCACGCCGGTCCACGGGCAGGCGGCCATCGCGCCACTCACCGCGTGGTTGTTGACGAACACCGTGCCGGCCTGCAGCTGCAGCGCCAGGCGCTTGCCCTTCGCAAGGTCGCCGGTCCAGACCGACGCGTTCAGCCCATAACGGCTGTCGTTGGCCATGCGCACCGCCTCGGCCTCGTCGCGCACGCGGATGATCGGCAGCACCGGGCCGAACGTCTCGTCAGCCACAATCTTCATGTCGTGCGTGCAGTGGTCGAGCAGCGTGGGCGGATACGCGAGGCCGCTCATGCCGTCGCGCGTGCCGCCAGCGAGCAGCGTCGCGCCCTTCGCCACGGCGTCGGCGACGTGATCTTCCACGATGCGCAGCTGCATCGCGTTGTTCATCGGGCTGATGTCGAGCGCGTCCGGGTTTTCGCCGGGCAGACCGGTGCCGACGCGCAGCCGCTTGAACGCGCTGGTCAGGCGCGCGACAAACCTGTCGGCGATCGCATCGACGACGTACACGCGCTCGATCGCGCCGCAGTTCTGGCCGGTGTTGTGCAGCGCCCAGTTGGTCACGCCGGCCGCCGTGCGCTCCAGTGGCGCGTCGGCGCACACGATCGCCGGGTCCTTGCCGCCGAGTTCCAGACTGACCGGGATCAGCCGCTCGGCGCACTGCACGGCCACCTTCCTGCCGGTCGCCACGCTGCCGGTGAAGACGGCCGCGTCCACGTGCTTCAGCACCTCGGCGCCCGCGTCGCCCCCGCCGTGCACCACCTGCACCACGTTGGCCGGCAGCACCGCCTGCAGGTGCTCGACAAACCACTGGCCCGCGCGCGGCGTCTGCTCGCTGGGCTTGACCACCACCGCGTTGCCGGCCAGCAGCGCCGGGATGACCGGCTTGAAGAACACGCCGAGCGGGTAGTTCCACGGCGTGATGATGCCGACGACGCCGCGCGGCGGCCGGTCGAGGCGCGCGCGCTTGCCCATGAACAGCCAGAACGGCAACGGGATGCCGAGCTTCGTGCGCCGCGTGAGCACCGGCTTCGCCACGGCGATCCAGCCGTTGGTGAAGTCGAGCGGGCCGAGCGCCTCGGTCATCAGGCCTTCGACGGTGAGCTTGCCGGCCTCGCGCGCCATGATCGCGAGGATGCCGTCGTAGTCCTGCAGCATGCGCCGCGCGGCCGCCTTCATCAGTTTTGCGCGCTGGCGGAAGCCGAGTGCGGCCCATGCCGGTTGCGCGTCGCGCGCGCGCTGCATGATCGCCGGCACATCGGCCAGCGGCGTGCAGGTCACCGGCGGCAGGTCGGTCAGATCGATCGGCGAGACGCCGCCGATGCGTCCGTCGCGGATCAATGGCTCGGCAGCCAGACGCGCGACGTCGTCGTTGCTGGCGGTGACGGGAGCGGTGGTGGCGGCGGCGGTGGGCGTGGTGGTCATGGCAGCTGAGTCAGGTGCAGATGCGCACCTCGTAACAACATTGACGCGTCCGGGCGAGCCGCAGTCGCGGTGGTACAACCACCGCCACCCGTACACCTCGCGCCCCGCATCCGCATGCGCGCTCCCCGCTTCGTCTACTGCAATGCGTCGCTGGCCTTCGGCGATCACATCTTCCCGGTGCGCAAGTACGAGGGCGTGCGCAACCAGTTGCTCGCCGCGGGCCGCATCACCGAGGCCGACATCGTGATGCCCGACGTGCCGCTCACGCGAGCGCAGATCGAGCGCGTGCACACCGGCGAGTACCTCGATCGGCTGCTGCAGTACGCCAACACCACGCCGGAGTTCGCGGTCGCCGAGCTCGAGGTGCCGTGCTACCCCGAGACGCTGCACGCCGTGGAGCTGGCTGCGGCCGGCACCCTCGCGGCCGCCCGCACGGCCGTGGAGACGGGCACCTTCGGCTATCACATCGGCGGCGGGTTCCATCACGCGTTCGCCAATCATGGCGAGGGTTTCTGCATCATCAATGACATCGCGGTGGCGATCCGCCTGCTGCTCGACGAGGGCACGATCGAGCGCGCGCTGGTGGTCGACGTTGATGTGCACCAGGGCAACGGCACCGCCGTGATCTTCAAGAACGAGCCGCTGGTCACGACGTTCAGCATCCACAATCAGGCGATCTACCCGAGCAAGGTGCGCTCCGACCTCGACATCGGCGTCGCGCCGTTCACCGATGATGCGGGCTACCTGGCAGCACTCGACCCGGCCATCGCGCAGCTGATTGTGACGGCCGATCCGCGGCCGCAGTTGATGGTGTACGTGGCTGGCGCCGACCCGTTTGCCGAAGACCAGCTCGGCGGGTTGCGCCTGACCAAGGCCGGCCTGCGCGAGCGCGACCGCCGCGTGTTGATCGCGTGTCGCGATGCGGGCATTCCGGTGGCGGTGGTGTTGGCCGGTGGCTACGCGCGCCGCACGTCCGACGTGGTGGACATTCATTGCGCGACCGCCGAGGTCTGCCTGGACCTGTGGCCTGCGGCCGGGTGAGCGTGAGAGTCGCGATTCCGGGCGAGCCGGGGGTGTAAGCCCCCGGAGTCTGATACCGGGACCAGCGTGCAAGGCTGGCTGCGAACGGGTTCCGGGTTCTTCCTGTCCTTCGTGTTCGGCGGACCTGACCACCGAACGCGAAAGGCGTGACTCGCGTCCCTACGTTTACGGCTTCTTCTTCGGCGCCGCACTGCCACGGCCTGCCGGCGCGTCGGTGTCGTCCAGCGGCATCGCCGGCACCGAGTCCACCGCAAAGTCCATCGGCGCGGGCATCAATCCGCTCAATTCGGCCATCTCCTCGGCCGACAATGGCGTGGCCATGAATGCGTCGTCGGAGCCGCCACCGCCGGGCAGATCGAAGTCGGGCTCGATGATGCTCGACGTCGGGCGGTCGTCATCACTGCCGAACGGCGAGCGGCCGGACATCGTGGCCACCGTGCCTGGCAGCGCGGGCACGGGCTCGGCCTCGGGCACCGCCTCGGCCACACCCACGGCCAGCACGCCGGCGTTGGTCAGCGTCTCGTGCACCGCGTTGAAGCGCGCACTCGCCGGCACCGCCTCGGCCTCGTCCATGCCGTCGCCGATTTCGCCGGTGTAGCGCAGGGCGAGCATGGTCACGTCGTCGTTCGGCTCGGCGCCCCGACGGAACGCGTCGACGTCCTCGTTCAGCTTCACGCACAACTCGTCGAGCGAGCCGTCGCAGTGCGCCAGGATCTGCATGCGCATGCGATCCTCGCCGTACTCGTTGTGCTCGGTGTCCATCGCCTCGGTGATGCCATCGGTGTACTGGAAGATGAGATCGCCCGGGTGCAGGTCGATCACATGCTCGATCAGCACCTTGCCGAACATCGCCGACGGCGCCATGCCGACGATCATGCCGCCGGGCTCGAACTCCTCGAGGCGCTTCTCGCGCCGGCGGTTGTGCAGCACGAGCGGGTTGTGCCCGGCGCGCACCCACGTCAGGCGCATGTCGCGGGTGTTCAGCACGCCATAGAACACCGTGACGAAAATGCTCGGAGGCAGCTGCGGGCGCAGGTGGTCGTTCACCGCGCAGAGCGTCTCGGCCGGCGACGACTTGCCCACGCCTAGCAGCTGGATCGAAGCCTTGGCGTTCATCATCACCATCGCGGCATGGATGCCGTGACCGGAGACGTCGCCCATCACCAGGCCCCATTCGTGCTCGGAGACGCGCACGAAGTCGTAGAAGTCGCCGCCCACGTCTTCGCACGCAGCGTAGAACGTGCCGATCTCGAAGCCGGGGATGACCGGGTTCTTGGGCAGCGAGCCGAGCTGCACCTGGCGGGCGCGCTGCATCACCTGCTCGTGCTCGGCCTGCACCTTGCGGTGCACCTGCGCCTCTTCGGGCGTGGGCCGCACAGCCATGATGCGGCCGGTCACCTGGCCCACGTCGTCGTCGGATTGCGTGAGCGAATCGAAGGCCCTGGCGGCGACTTCGTAGTCGTGCCGGCCGCCGCTCTTCTTGCCGGTGAGCATGCTGGTGCCGCCGAGCTCCTCGACGATCTGCGCGGGCTCGCGGCGCGTCGTGAATCCCTGGCAGTCATCCACGAGGTGGCGCGCCATCTGCTTGGGGCCTACGCGCTTGAGCAGGAACAGGTTGCTCGCATCCACGCTGGACTGCTCTTCGCGGCAGAACGGGCAGACCCAGTGGTGGTACTCGCCCATCACGCTCCAGACCGGGTCGTTGGCCACGGCGCGCTTCAGTTCGCGCGCGAGCATGGTCTTCTTCTGGCCCACCCGCACGGCGTCGAGCACGTGCTCCAGCGGCTCCGGCGGGTTGCCCTGATGCGTGACGTACTCGATGGTGTTGTGCAGCAGCTTGTGCACGGCCTCGACCATCGCGCGCGTGATGCGCTTGCTGCGGTCGAGGCGGATGTCGGTCGCGCGCAGCCGGAACGGGTTGTACCAGCGGCCCATCGCGTCGTAGCAGCGGTAGTGCGCATCGGTCCACAGCCGCACCGCAATCTGCATCTGGTCGGCGGTCAGCGGCTCGGCCTTGCGATCGACGTCGGTGGCGTTCTCCAGGTAGTGGTGGATCTGCCGCAGCTCGGAGACGTTGGGCTCGGACTGCTCGAGCACGATGTTGGTGCGGGCGCCGTTGAGCGGGCAGTACCAGTGGTTCTGCTTGTCGCGGACGTTCCACTCCGGGTTTTTCTTGAGCTGGCGCGCCAGGTCGGAGAGCACGGCGCGCTCGCGCACCTTCTCCAGCGGCATCGGCTCGCCGCGTCCGCGCTTGAAGTTGTTACAGCGCTGCGCGAAGTGGCCCATGATCTCGAGGACCATGTCGCTGGCCTTCTTCGGGTTCCAGTGCGCGCCGATCACGCCGCAGTACGGGCAGATCCAGTAGCCCGACCCGGTGCGGACCTGCCACAGGGCGTTGCCGGAGATTTCCTGTTGCACGCGCTCCTTGAAGGCGCGATTCGCGTCGTCTCGATCCGGCTTCTTTTTCCCCTTGTCGGACATCGCGGAACGTCGGGCTGTCGGCCAGGTTGCGGTCCCCGGATGGTGGAGCAAGCAGCCAGTCACCGTACTGGCGGCGAGAGTTCGATGTCAACGTGGTGATGTGCGGGTTGCGGGGTGGTGCAGGCTGGAAGCCTGCACCCGGATTGCCGCGGGGATGCAGGCTGGAAGCCTGCACCACAGGGGAGATGCAGGCTGGAATCCTGCACCACAGGGGAGATGAGATCGGAAG
>JBFWQT010000462.1:0-5824 GCA_050249295.1 Planctomycetota bacterium | reverse complement strand
AGCCCCGAAGCGGCCGCGCACCCGGACGACATGCACGATCCGACCGGCATGTGGACGATGCTCGCGCTGCGCCTGCGCGTGCTGGTGCGCCGCACCGACGGCCCCGACTGGCCGGAGCGTGTACCGCGCGATCTGCTCAATCTGCCGGCCGCGCTCGACACGCTGACGGCCGCCGATGGCGTGGCAAAGCTGGCGATGGCCGACCCGACGGCCGGCACGACCGCCACGCATTCGGCCGCGCTGTTCCAGTGCTACGGCGACGCGGCCGCGACTGCCTGGCTCGACGCGTTGCGGCAGCGCGGGGTGATCCCGCGCGGTGGCAACGCGCAGGTCGTCAACGCGGTGGCCAGCGGCAGCGCCGTGTGGGGCATCACCGACACCGACGATGTGTTCTCGGCGCAGGCCGAACACAAGCCGGTGGCAATGATGGTGCTGCCCGGCACGCTGGCGATTCCGAACACGATTGCCGTGGTCGCCGACTGCGCGCACCGCAAGGCGGCCGAGCGCTTCGTCGACTTCGTGCTCTCGGCGGCGGGCGAACAGTTGATGGCCCGCGTGGCGGCGCGTCATCTGCCGACCCGTGCCGATGTCGATCCACCGGCCGGCTTCCCGCGCATGGCCGACCTGAACCTGCTGCCGGTGAACTGGCCCGCGATTGACCCGCATCGTCAGCGGGCCGAGGCGGCGGTGCGCAAGCTGTGGCCGCCGGAGTGATCAGCGCGGCGCGGTCTGCGTGGCCGACTGTCCCGCGATGAACTCGCGGATCGCCAGCGTCGCTTCGGCGCGCTCCATGTTGTTGTGCGTCCCGCCGGGCACGATCACGAGGCGGGCACGGTCGCCGAGCCGGGCGGCCAGGTAGCGGCCGTGCGTCAGCGGAATGACCTCGTCGCGGTCGCCGTGCACGATCAGCACCGGGCACGTGATGCGGTCGACGTACGCGTCACTGCGCCAGGTATCGGCCGCGGCCCACCCGACCGGGAACGGCCGCGTCGCCTGGTCGAACATCGCCCACATCGAGCGGTACGGCGAGAGCAACACCACACCGGCTGGCGGCGTGCCGGCATCGCACAGGCGCGCCGCCTGCTGCACGGCCACGCCGGTGCCGAGCGACCGGCCGAACAGGACAAGACGGGACGGCGGCACACCTGCATCGCGTTCGAGCCGCGTGATGATCTCGCTGGCGTCCGCGATGATCGCCGCTTCGGCCGGCGCACCGCCCGATCCGTCGTAGCCGCGGTAGGCGTGGCACTCGACGCCCCAGTCGTGATCGCCGCGGATGGTGTCGAGCGAGTCGATGTTGCCCGTGATCCCTGCCGCGTTGCCGCCCCAGTAGACGATCCACGGGGCGGCGGAGCGCGCGTCGGCGGCGGGCGTCCGGCGCAGTCCGATCAGCGTTGTGCCGTCGGTCATCGTCGTGTGCAGAGTGCTCCAGCCATCGCGATTGCCGTAGCCCTCGATGAACTGGATCGGCGTGACCGTCGGGTAGTAGATGAACGAACGCCCCGCCAGCCACGCGATGAGGATCAGCAGCACCTGGAAGCCGAGCACGGCGTACACCGCGATCCGCAGCAGCATGCGCCAGCGGGTGCGTGGCCGGGTCGGCGCGCTGTCGGCGGTGTTCGTTGTCGGGTCTGCTGTCATGGGTGCCGCTTCGGTGGCCGCCGCGTCAGATGAAGGACGGTTCGTCGGTGTGGTCGGCGTCCCTCGGCGCCAGTGGTTCGCGCCCGCTCGGCCGCTGTGCCATCGGACGATGTCGCGGCTGTTCGATCACGGCATGTGCGAACGACCGTGTGCTCACCATGATCGCCTCGCGCGAAAGACGTGCGCACCGGCCCATCCAGTAGACGCCCAGCGTGGCCGCAAGCAGGAACACAATCATCGGCGCCTGGTAGGCGGCCACGCCCTTGGTTACCTGCGGGTCGACCACGGCGACGTAGACCTGCATCCCGTAGGTGACCAGGTAGAACAGCACCGTGACGCCCATCAATCGCATCGCGACGGTACGGAGTTTCGGCGAATCGAACTGCCGCGCGATCGAGGTGAAGAATGCGATCACGAGGCACCAGCCGGTTGCGCCGGTCAACATGACGAGCCCGTTGACCACCAGTTGTTCGGGGCTGCCATTGGCGCCGAACGGGTTTGGCGAGGTGCCGCCACCCGGGCCGGACGCGTTCGCGGCGTTGGAGTTGAAGGAGCCGTTGAACGTGCCGTTGGAGCTGTTGGCCGCGAACGAACTGCTGGAGTTGTAGGAACTGGTGGCCGCCGGCGGGCCGTTCGCGAGGCCGACCGTTCGCAGGGCCACCATGCCCACGATCTGGATGCCGATCGACGCGATCAGCAGCCAGAATCCGGTGGTGACCAATGAGCGCGTCCTGGCGTGGGGTGCGCCCATGCACATGCCGACGCCGACGAGCAGCGTGATGTAGCCGCCGAGAAAAACCAGGCCGGCGAGCAGGAGGAGCAAGCCGATTCCGACGAACGACGACCCGAACGACGATGTGATCCCGCCCGTGCTTCCCTGCGCCATTGCGACGGAGATCGCAGCAATCATGAACGCCACCATCAGCGTGGCGATGATCATCGAGTACATGCCGAGGCGCACCGCCACGATGATCGCGGTCAGCCCGGACACCACGCCGCGCCATTCGTCCGGCACCGCATCCGACGCCGACCGGCTGCTGCGCGGCGCGCGCCGGAGTGGCATCGGTGCGGGTAGCGCGGGCCGGGGCGTCGGACGCTCGGGCTGGCGCATCGGGGTGCGCGGCTCGGCAAGCCCGGGAGTCTGACCGCTACGCACGCGATCCGAAATCCACATCGCCTGGTCGTGCGTGATCACGCCGCGCGAGACCAGCGTGCGCAGCATCGACTCGCCGGTCGCCTCGCGCAGCCGCCGGGCCTCGCTGATCCAGCCGGGATCGCACATGCGATAGTGCGTGAGCAGCGCAACGACGTCGTCGTCAACGGTTCCGGTGCGCTCGGCGGGCGGCGGCGGCGGCGGATTGAGTGCGCTGGGCATCGGCTGCTGATCGTAGCCCGTCTGCGGCGGCGCAGACCCGGGCGCTGGCGCGGGGCCGCCCACGGCAGGCATGGCAGGGTGAGTCGGCGGCGTCGGATAGGCGTGATCGGCAGGCATCGTCGAGCAGCGACCGGCAGGCGGATTGAGTGGATTGAACAGGCAAGGGTGCGCACTGCACCCGCGCGGCACTATCATCCGGCGCATACAGGCCATCTGCAACGCTCATCTCGTCGCCCCGAAGGACACCCATGACTGGCCCGCCCGCCTGGATTGATCGACTCGAGCGCGTCGCCGCAGTGGCTGCCGCCAACGCGACCGCGGTGGATGGCAACGCGACGTTCCCGCAGGCCACCATCGATGCGATGCGCAGCGAAGGCCTGCTCGGTCTGATCAGCGCGAAGATCGTCGGCGGGCTCGGCGAGGGCCTCCGCGCGGCCGCGATGGTCGTCGAGCGCCTCGCGCGCGAGTGCGGGTCGTCGGCGATGGTCGTGCACATGCACCTGGCCGGCGCGGCCCTGATCGAGGAATGCGGCAGCGAGGCGATGCGCCGCGAGGTCGCGTCGGGCGAGCACCTCAGCACGCTGGCGTTCTCCGAGGCCAGCTCGCGCAGCCAGTTCTGGGCGCCGACCGGCACCGCCACCGCGGCCGGCGAGATGATCCAGCTCGACGCGAAGAAAAGCTGGGTGACCTCGGCCAGCCACTGCACCGCCTACGTGTGGTCGAGCAAGCCGGTGTCGGTGGAGGGCGCGAGCACACTCTGGCTGGTACCGCGCGACACGCCGGGTCTGTCGGTGCCGGGCGCATTCACCGGGCTCGGCTTGCGCGGCAACGACTCGACGCCGGTCGCAGCCACGGCGGTACGGATTCCGGCGGCCAACCGCCTCGGTGACGATGGCGCCGGATTCGGCCTGATGATGGAGGTGGTGCTGCCGTTCTTCAACGTGATGAACGCGGCCTGTTCGATCGGCCTGATGGAGGCGATCACGTCGCGCACAGCCGTGTACGCGGCGGCGAAGAAGTTCGAACACACCGGTGAGCGGATTGCCGACCTGCCGCAGATGCGCGCGAAGATCGCCGCCATGCGGATCCGCACGGACTGCATTCGCGCGTTGCTGCTCGACACGCTGGAGGCGCTGGAGACCGGCCGGCCCGACGCGATGCTGCGCGTGCTCGAGATCAAGTGCGCGGCCGGCGACGCGGCCACCGAAGTGGCGGCTACCGGCATGCGCGTCTGCGGTGGCTCGGCCTATCGCAAGGACGTTGGCGTCGAGCGTTACTTCCGTGATGCACAGGCCGCGTCGGTGATGGCGCCGACGAGCGACCAGTTGCTGGACTTCATCGGCAAGGCGGTGTGCGGGTTGCCTCTGTTCTGAGGTGCGGCTCTGGTCGTAGCCGGCGTTTGACTTCGCTCGCCGCCTGCGCGACAACACCCGCCGCACGCCGTCCTCGCACCGCTCCGCGCATGGCCTACACTGCCGACAACTTCATGCGCGACGTGTCCGCGCGGCCGCGCAAGATCCAGGTCAAGCCGGCGTACGCCGTGATCGGCGAGGAAGATTTCCTGCGCGAACAGGTGCTGGCCGATCTGCTGCACCTGATCACCGAGACGCACGGCGAACCCGACGTCGTCAAGCTCGACGGCGACACGACCGACATCACGCGACTGCTCGACGAACTGCGCGCAAAGACCCTCTTCGGCGGCCATCGCATGGTCGTCCTCACCGACAGCGGCAAACGCGGCGGCTTCATCGATCCGAACCGCGACCGCCTCGAACAGGCCGTCAGCACGCCGGTGGGCGACGCGACGCTCGTGCTGGTGGCCGGGTCGCTCAACCGGGCCACGCGGCTCAGCAAGTCGCTCGATAAGGCTCAGGCGCGTATCGACTGCGACCGGCTGAAGGCCGAGCAACTCGCGCGCTGGGTCGGCAAACGCGCCCGCAGCATGAAGCTCGACATGAAGCCCGACGTGGAAGATCACTTCGTGGCCTGCGCCGGCGATCGCATGGGCGTGCTTGCCAACGAGCTCGAGAAGCTCGACCTCAGCCTCGGCGACTCCGGCACGATGCGCACTGTCACGCGCGAGACGCTCGACGAGACGCTCGGCTTCCGCGGCACCGCCACGTCGTTCGCGCTGGTCGATCGGATCGTGGCCGGCGACACGCCGACCGCGTTGCGCGACGCGAACATCCTGCTCAGCCAGGGCGAGCATCCGTTCGCGCTCAACGGACTGATGAGCTGGCGACTGCGCCAGCTCTGGAAGGCGGCCGGCGTCACGGCTGCAGGTGGCTCGTCGCGCGATGCCGCGGCCGCGGCCGGAAACATGCCACCATCGGCGCGCCAGGCGTTCATGGCGTCGATGCGGTCGTTCGACCTGGACACCTGCCGCGCGCTGCACGACGAACTGTGCCGCGCGGACAAGCGGATCAGCGACCTGAAGCCGGACGTGGAGTTCGAGTTCTTCGTGATCCGCGTGTGCAACCGGCTGGCACAGGCGCGTCGGGCGCCGCGCAGCTGAACGCGGATTGGCGGACAGAAAAAACGCAAACCGGCCGTCGGCCGCCGTACTAACCCGCGAATCGCTCGCGCGCCCACCACGCGCGGGCGATCGGAGGCGGCGCCGCACGCGGTGACGCCTCATCAGGACCCGTAGCTCAGTGGTAGAGCGCCCGGTTGTCGTCCGGGAGGTCGCGGGATCATTCCCCGCCGGGTTCGTTGTGATTCTGTTGCGGCTGGCCTGCAAGCCGCTCAGTCGTACGACCCTCGCTCCGGCTTCGCCTGCGCGTCGGGCTTGCAGCACCGATGCAGGTG
>JBFWQT010000461.1:0-5842 GCA_050249295.1 Planctomycetota bacterium | reverse complement strand
CGGCGATGCTCGTGCCGCGCATCATCTCCGGCGCGATTGCCATCGCCCTGGTGGTGCTGTTGCTGCTGCCGATCGTGCCGTACAGCTCGCAGACGTGGGTCGGCACCGACCTGATGACCCGGGCCGAGGCCGCCGCGTGGTTCGCTACGCAACGTCGCGCCCCTGGCTCGGCCACCACACCGCCGCCGCCGCTGCCGCCGGTCTCGATCACGCAGTACTCGATCGGCGAGATGCGGCCGCGCAACTTCATCCCGCTGGTGGTCGTGTCGTCCGCGTACATCGTCGCGCTGTTCGTGCTGGTGATGCTCGTGCGGCGGCGCTACCGCCGCAGCATGGCGATCGGCAGCATCTGGCTGGCGTCGCTGCTGGCGTTCACGGTGCCGCTCGGCCTGCTGTTGAAGTTCGGGTTCCAGGGCGTGGACCTCGCCAGCATCCTGGCCATCGTGCGCGGCTACATCGTGCTCTACGCGATCAGCGGCGTGCTGCTGCTTGCGGTGGTCGATGCGGTGCTGGCTCACTGGGTGACGCTCACGGCGCTGCAGTTCTCGGCCACGGCGGCGCCGGAGGAGACGTCGCATACAAACCCACGGGTCTCGGCATCGGCCGATTGATGCGCGAAGCTGCGTTGGCGTGCGAAGACCAGGCACGGAGCGGGTTTGGATTGTGTTCGCTTTGTCGCACGCGTTGACCTGGCGACTTGGGCCAACTATTCTGGTCTTCCGGGCCCGGACTGGCCGAGGTCCGGCCGAGCAACGCCTACCGGTAGATTCTTTGCCCGCCATGATCCGAGCGGAGGCCTTGATCCAGGTCGCCACCGAAGCCGGGCTACTGGCCGAGGGGGCGACAGGTGATGTGCTGTCGCGCTACCGCGAGGCCACCGGAGACGTTCCGAACCTCTCGTTCCTCGACTGGCTGTTCATCTTCAACGTGCTCTCGCCGGATGCGGTCCAGGAGCTCTCCGACGCCTTCGAGCGCACCGCCTTCGAGTGCCGCGACTGCGGCCACCGCTTCAGCGGACAGGACCTTGACCCGGACGACGAAGGACTCGGCTGCATCGCCTGCGGCTCGGCCAACCTCATTCGCATTGACGCGAATCAGGGTCAGGACATGCGGCCGCCGGTCAGCGCCTCGTACGACGCCGGCGCGATGGAATCGCGCGACAGCGCCCATGCTGTTCCGGCCGCGCCGAATGCCAACGCCAATGCGAACGGCGGCAACGGTGCGGCGGTCGGTACTCGCCCGGCGAGGCGCAGCGGCAAGGTGCAGGGTCGCACCACCGGCCGCATCCCGCCCCGGCCACGCAGTGGTGGCAACGCCGCCGAGACCCTGCCCGACCCCGACTACGGCGAGCCCGAGTACGAGGAGTTCGAGGCCGGCCTCAAGCCCGGCACGCGCCTCGGCCGCTGCGTCATCGACTCGTACGTCGCGCGCGGCGGCATGGGCATGGTCTACAAGGGCAAGCACCTCGATCTCGGCCGCGCGGTGGCCGTGAAGGTGCTGCTGACCGACTACACCAGCAACAAGACGCTGGCCGAGCGCTTCCGCATGGAGGCGCGCGCCGTCGCGCAGATCGAGCACCCGAACATCGTCCAGGTCTACGACTACGGCGAGGCGGGCGGCCACAGCTACTTCGTGATGCAGTGGATCGACGGCGAGAGCCTCGCGCAGCGCATGACGCGGCTCGGCAAGGTGCCGCCCGACCAGGTGCTCGACATCGGCTCGCAGGTCTGCCACGCGCTGCAGGCCGCGCACGACGCCGGCATCATCCACCGCGACATCAAGCCCGACAACATCCTCGTGATGCCCGACGGCCTGGTGAAGCTCGCCGACTTCGGCCTGAGCAAGAACCAGGCGAGCGACACGCGGCTCTCGCAGAGCGGCACCTACGTCGGCACGCCGGCGTACCTCGCGCCCGAGCAGCTCGGCAAGAACGTCACGCCGCTGGCCGACCTCTACGCGCTGGCCTGCTCGCTGTACCACGCGCTGACCGGCCGGCTGCCGTTCGGCGGTGACGACGCGGCGACCGTGCTGCAGAAGCACCTGACCGCTCCGTTCCCCACGGCGCGCCGGCTCAACCCCGACGTACCCGAGGAGATGGACCTGCTGCTGCAGAAGATGGCTGCGAAGAATCCGCGCCATCGTCCGCCGTCGGCGCTCGACACGGCCGACCAGATGATCGGCATCCTCAACGACCTCGGCAACGGCGCCGGCGGCCGCATCGCGGGTGGCGACAGCCGGCGTCGGCCGGGCAGCGGCTCGCCGGAAGACAACGCGCGCTCGCGCCGCGTTACGGCCCGCATTCCGACCGGCCCGACCGGCACGATCATGGGTGGCACGGGCAATCCGCCGGTGACGAGCGTGCGCCCGAAGACGCGCCCGCTGCGCACCGGCAGCGCCGAGCCACCGAACGAGAACGTCGCCGCCGCGGGGGTCACGGCCGAGACGCGCCCGCTGCCCGATCCGGTGGGGCCGGCCGGACATCACGACACGCCCAACGTGCCGGTCACGTCGGAGCCCAAGGCGCCCGCCAACTTCCCGTTCCGCCAGGCGCGCCAGGACGCGACGCGCGAGAAGCTGCGCGCGACCAACGACCTCTTCGGCGAGTCCGGCCGGCGTCCCGAGAACAAGCCCGCGTCGCGCCGGCTCGATCGCCTGCGGCGGTCCGCGCAGCCACCGGAAGTCACGCGCAGCGAACTGCAGGGCGTGCTCGAGAACCAGCAGCGCCGCATGAAGTCAATCCGCTGGGTTGTCGGCGGCATCGTCGGCGTGCTCGGCATCGCGCTCGTGCTGATCGTCGTCTTCCTGCTGACCAGCAGCGATCCGCGCAAGACCGCGCTCGACCTGCGGCTGCGCGTGCAGGGCATTGCCGACCGCGCGCTGGTCTCCGGCGAGCTCAACGAACTGCGCCCGGCCCGCATCGAGATGCAGCAGTTCCGCGAGACCAACCCCGGCATCAGCCAGACCGAATTCGACGAACTCGATCGGCAGATCGACGTCGCGTTCGCGTCGCGCGGCAGCGGCGCCGAGTCGGAAGCGGCGATGCGACGGCTGCTCGAGTGGGTCAACGCGACACCCGATGCGCGCCAGGCTCGCCTCAACCAGGACCTGCTGCGCCGCTACGGCGACTCGCTGCCGCCGGATGCGTTCTTGCGGCTCGACCCGCTGATCGGCGCGCTGCAGCAGATGATCCGCCGCGACCTCGACCTGGCCGAGATGCGCCGGCTGGTTGGTAGCGCGCGCGCGGTGCGCACGGCCGACGAAGCGGTCGAATGGCTCGCCGACCTGCGTGCGTTCTCGAAGGAGCACGCCGAACTGGTCGACGCCGAGTTCCGCGCCGAACTCGACCGGCTCGACGGGCTGATCGTCGAATCGGTGAATGCCCGGATCGCGCGGGCCGACGCGCTGACCGATCTGTCGACCGCGGGCGGGATGCTCACCGAGTTGCGGCTGTGGCGTGAAGCCAACCCGGACCTGCTGGTCGGGCCCGTTGCCACGCGCTTCGCCGAGGCGATGCTGCGCATCGAGCGCAAGAGCCAGGCATGGCTGACCGCGACCGACCTGATCAGCCGGGCGCGCGCCGTGACCACGCGCGAAGCTGCGACCGCCGTGCTGCGCGAGATGGACACGCTGCAGCAGAGCTTCCCGACGCTGACCGCGCGCTTCGCCGACGTGCGCAAGCGGCTCGACGAACTGGCGACCGTCACCACCAACATGAAGCTCACGCCGGCCGTGCCCGACGGCCCGTTCGTGTTCCGCGAGTCGGACGAACGCAGCTACCTCGTCGAGCTCACGTCGCTCACGCTCGTCGGCTTCGACGTGAAGTACGACAAGGGCGACACGCGGATCCTGGCTGCACTGATCGACAACGCTGACGACGAGCTGATCGGCGCGAGCATCGTGGGCCTGGACAACGACGGCACGCCGCACAGCTACGTGATCCGCACGCTGCACCCGGGCAAGTACCGCCTGCACCTCTACATGGCCACCGCCGGCGCCGCGACGCTCAACGCGGTGTCGGTCACGATGTACCAGTTCCCCGGCAACGGCGAGGTGTCGGCCACGCCCGAGGGCGCGCTCGAGCTGAGCATGGGCGGCAGCCACGGCCCGGCCGCGCTGGCCGAGAGCCGCTGGTATCGCTTCAAACTGGCCACCGACGGGTGGGTGCGACTGCAGGCCGACTACAACGAGAAGTACGACGTCGACGTCGAGCTGTTCCGCGCGACGCCCGGCAAGCGGCTGCCGGGCACGTTCATCGAGCGCGCGGTGAGCACGAAGTCGCCCGAGCTGATCGTGCGCTGGCTGCCCGCCGGCACGTACTACGCGCGCGCGCACATCGCCGAGTTCATCGACATGCTGACCAACTTCCAGCAGGGCGGCAGCACGCTGAAGATCAGCCTGTCGCAGCCGGTGCCGGGCCTCGCCGAGAAGCCGCAGCGGCCGCGACGGCTCGACACGCGCTTCGACGGCGGGCTGGTCAGCGGCGGCGAGTGGGCGCTGCAACCCGGCGACTACCGCATCGCGCGCGAGATCGAGGTCGACGCTGACTCGTACCTCGTGATCCGCGCCGGCACGCGACTGCGGTTCGCGCCGGGCGTCGGCATCACGTGCCGCGGCAAGTTGCTGGTCGAGGGTGAGCCGGGCAAGGCCGTGAGCTTTGCGGCCGCCGAGACCAACGACCCGTGGTCGAACGTGCTGGTCGAGGGCCCCGCGTCAGCGGCGCAGCTCAGCTACGCGCACTTCAGCGGCGGCAGCGGCCGGCGCTACCGCTTCACCAAGGATGGCAGCAAGCCCGACCCGTCGGCGACCGGCACCAAGGGCGGCGGCCTGTGGCTGCTGCGCGCCGGCGGGCTCGCGCTGCTCGACAACTGCACGTTCAGCGCCAACCGCGCGCTGCCCGATGGCGAGGACAGCGGCGGCCTCGGTGGCGGCCTGCACATCGAGGCCTGCTCGGCCAGCGTGATCGGCTGCTCGTTCCTCAACAATCGCGCGCACCTCGGCGGTGGCGGGTTCGGCTCCGATCGTGCCGCGGTGTACGCGCGCGGCTGCCGCTTCGAGGGCAACACCGCACACAGTGGTGGCGGGTTCATCGCGTTCGTCGGCAACTACGCCACCCTCGACCAGTGCTCGTTCACCGACAACGTAGCCGAGGCGTACGGCGGCGGCGCGATGACGCGCGAGGAGAGCAGCACGACGCTGCTGCGTTGCGAGTTCACGCGCAACCGCGCGCAGATCGGCGCCGGCGCGTTCTCGTACGAGAGCAAGATCACCACGCTCGACGGCTGCACCTTCACCGGCAACCGCGCGACCGGCGACGGTGGTGGTGCCGCGTCGGTGCGCACGCGCGACTTCGTGATCGTGCGCGGCACGTTCAACGCCAACGAAGCGGCCGGCGATGCGGGTGGCGTGTACCTGCTCGACAGCCCGCTGAAGATTTCGGAGAGCCGGTTCATCGGCAACAAGAGCAAGCTCGGCGGCGCGATCCTCGGCCGCTATCGTCGCGACAGTATCGGAGCGGCGACGGAGAGTGATTTGCGGAGTGGCAATTCGTTCACGGACAACGGCCCTCGCGATGTGATTGTGGAGACGGTGGAGTAACCACCTCGCGGCAGCGTCCGGCTCCCTTTGCCCTGAATGTCGCTGTTCCGGGGCGAGCCGGGGACGTAAGTCCCCGGAGGGGCATTGCTGATCCGTACGGTCGAGTGTGACGCGCGATGTCGTGTTGCGCGGACTGGTTCGATATACCCCCTCCGGGGACTTACGTCCCCGGCTCGCCTGGAGCGCGACACTGGAACCGCAACACTGAAGGGGGCGAGGGCAAGGAACGATGGCCATCACCATTCTC
>JBFWQT010000460.1:0-5885 GCA_050249295.1 Planctomycetota bacterium | reverse complement strand
ACACCCCCGGCTAGCCCGGAGGGCTGCTTTGATGGGACGACGGCGACTACTTACACCCCCGGCTCGCCCGGAATCGGCATTCCCGGTCAGCGCTTCAGCCACGAATAACGGTAGTGGTTCTGGATCGCGAGCACCGCCGTGGCGGTCGCCCACGCCGGTCCGCGGGACGCGGCCCAACCGGCGGCCGGCCAGCTCACGCGCTTCTCGGTCGCGTCGCGCACGGCATTGTCGGCCAGCACCTTGACCATCGCCGCGCGCCAGGCGTTGACCCGCGTCAGCACCTGCGGGTCGACACTGCGCGACCAGCCGGACAGGGCCTGCGAGAAGTACAGCCAGTAGTCGAAGTCGCACTTCACCTCGCCGGACGTCGGCGCGAAGTTGTCGCCGACCACCCAGCGCGGCAGGTTGCGATCCTGGCCGAGGTAGCCGAGCGACTTGTTCCAGAACCCGGCGTGCGGCTCGGTCAGCCCGCAGTTCCAGAGCAGGTGGCCGACCGCCACGGCCGCGGCCGTGCTGCGCGGCACACTCACACTTACCGACCAGTCCGGCGTCTCGTCGGCCATGCCCACGCCCTGCTCGTCGTCAACGCGCGTGCAGCGCTGCACGAAGTCGCCGGCATGACGGAACACGCCCGAACTGCGGTCGATGATCGCGCCGGTCGTCGCGCTGTAGATCAGCAGCGCCTGCACCACGGCCACGGTCGGCATCAGCGTGCTTGGCGCGCCCGGCCGGTGGCCCCAGCCGCCGTCGTGCGGATTGCGATTCTGCAGCAGGTAGTCGACCGCGCGCCGCAGTTGCACCGCGTAGCGCCAGTTGTGGCTGATGATGTAGTCCTCGGCCAGCGCCTGCACGGCCTCGGCATGCGCGATCATCGAGTTCTCGCCCGACGCGCCGATCCGGCCGCTGTCCTCGTCCATCGAGTCGGCCAGGAACTGCAGGCCATCCTTGACCACGCCGCGGTAGCGCTTGACCAGCTGATCGAAGAACGCACCGGTCGGCAGGTCCGGCGAGTGCGCGGGCAGCAGCGCGGCGTTGGCCGGCTCGCGGCTCGCGTAGTTGTCGGCCAGGAAAGCAAGCAGCGCCCGCGTGGTGGTTTGCACCATGACGGGCGACGGCAGCTTCGGTGCACCGGGCACCATCTGATCGTTGTTGTTGGTCATCGCGAGCGGACCCCACGACCCGTTCGCATTCTGGTTCGCGGCCAGCCACGCCAGCGCTTCGTTGATCAGCCGGCGCTCGTCCGACTTCACGCGACGGATCTCGTCGGAGTAGTTGCGGCTCACGAACCAGTCGAGCACGCGCGCCTCGGTCGGCAGCACAATGCCGCGCGGAATCGTCGGCGCCGGGCTGAAGTGCCCCGGCCCCCCGTTGACCCCGCTAACCCCGCCAACCCCGTTGACCCCGTCGACCGGCGGATTGCCATCCACGACCGGCGGCCGCGGCGCGTGCACCGCATCGTAGTCACGCGATGGGTCCCGCTCGAAGTCCGGGCTCGTCGGACCCGGCGGCTGGATCACCTGCTCGCCCCACTGACCGGGACCGGGCCGGCCCGGCTCCGGCGGCAGCGGGTTGAGCGGGTACGGCGCGGTGTCGCGCAACGGACCGCCGAACTCGTTGGCCGGATCGTCCGACGCGGCCGTGTTGCTCACCGGCACCAGCGGCTTCTCGGGCTTGAAGATCTGCCCCGGCAGCCACGCCGCCGTCAGCACCAGGCCGATCAGCGCCGCGACCAGCGCGCCCGACTCCATCGGCCGGCGGCGCACGCGGTCCTTCCAGTACTCGCTGTACATCACGACGCGATCTTCGAAGGTCCACTGCACGCGCAGGACCATGTTCTCGATCCGCTTCGTGCTCTTGCCCTCGGCCCGCAGGCGCGGCAGATGCTTCGCTACTTCGCGCACAAAATCGCGCGACGGCGTCCCCGCGGTCGGCAGATGCCCGAGCATCGCCGCCAGCGTCAGCAGTTCGGCGTGCGCGTCGCGCACCACCGGGTCAGCCATGATGAACTGATCGATGACGTCGTACGGGATGCTCGTACGCTCGCCGTGGATGTACGCGACCAGCTCCTGTTCCACCTCGTGGGCGGTCGGATTGAGCGGATCGCGGACGCTCACGCGGCTGCTGCTGTCGGTCGAACTGGACGGCCTGTCACCCATTGTGTCGGGTCTCCGTCAAGGTCTCGGCGGCCTGTACTGTCTGGGCGGTCTGGGCGCGGTCAGCGGCATCCAACGCGCGGCCCGTCAGACGGTCGGTCGTGGTGGTTGGTTGATCAGAATCCGGAACCGTGGCCCTTGCAAGGGGTTGTGTGAGGCCCCTCGCGGACGCCTGGCTCCGCCTGTGTTGGTAACGCACGGCCGGGGCGGGAGTTCGCCAGGAAATCGGCGCGGCCGCGACGAGCAGCCTGTGCGAATCCCTCGATGCATGCGTCTTTGACTTGCAGCAACGCCACCACTGATACATCGTGCTCGGGACCGGACCCGGGCTGACCCACGTGACGCAACCGCACACCGAACCAATCGCTCCCGACGTCCTGCCGTTGCCACCCGCCCCACCTTCGCAGGCCGGCGTGACGCTGCTGGTCATCGCCTCGATCGCGGCGCTCGTCGGTATCGGCCTGATCATGCGCGGCTGGTCGTCCACCAGCAACAGCAGCAGCACCAGCTCCAACTCCGCCGGCAACGACAACCGCGCGACGCCCGCGCCGATCGACTTCGCATCCATAGAGGATGTCGGTGCGCTGATCGGCCCCGACCGCGAAGACCCGGCCACCACATGGCCGATCGACCCGGCCACCACGCTCGACCCGGCCACGCTCGATGCCGCCCGACTCGACGCCATCGGCCCGGCCTTCATCGCCGCGTGGCAAGGCCGCGAGCCAATTGACGGCGCCGGGCCGTTCGACCTGCGGCGCATGGTCTGGGAGATGGTGCAGCGCGAGCCCGACCTGCAGCGCAAGACGATGCGCTTCTACTGGTCGATGCGCGACCCGCAACGCGGCACCACCACGGCCGACCTGCTTGGTGGCATGCTCTCGGCACAACTCGACGGCGATCGTCAACGGCGCGCCACGCAACCGCTGCCGACGCGCATCGAACGCTTCCGCACCGAACCGATCCCCGGCCGGCCCGAACTGGTCACGTGGTGGCGCGTGGCGGGCCGCGACCACATGTTCCATCGCTACGCGCTGTGGCTGATCCGCAGCCAGGACGACGGCCGCTTCCGCATCTACGACGTGCTCGACGAGCAGTCGTTCCTGCGCCTCACCGCGCTGCTGCCGCTGGTGCACTGCGCGACGATGACCGACCTCGGCGAGGTCACGCAGTTGCAGATCAAGATCGCCGGCGCGGGCTCGCTGATGCAGCGGATCAAGAATCCGCGACTCGACGTGCCGCGCGCCGAGATCGAGGACGCGATTGCCGACAGCGACCTGGCCGGCTGGCACAGCTGGTTCGGCGCCGCGCTGGTGAAGCAGCTGGTGGCCGGCAAGGCGCCTGCCGAGCAAGTGCTGGCCGAGGTGCAGCGCCAGGTGCAGCGCGGCGATGTGAACCCCACGTTGTGGGTCTGGGTCGGGCAGTTCCATCTGTTGCGCAGCGAGTGGGCACCGGCGGCCGACGCGTTCGGCAAGTACCTGGCGGTGGCCGGGCCGGATGAGCAGGTCAGCACCGCATGCGGCCGGTGTCTTGCGCGCAGCGATCGCTCCGACGCGGCCGTGGCGACGTGGCAGGCCTGGCTCGACATCGCGCCGCGACCCGGCGTCTGCCACATGGAGGTGGCGAAGTTCTGGCGCGACGCGAAGCGTCCGCAGAAGGCGATGCCGGTGCTGGCCGCGGTGCTGATGAGCGATGCCGCCGACAGCTGGTCGCAGGCCGAAGCGCGCAGCGAGCTCGATCGGCTGATCGAGGACGCGGGCACGGAGGGCGCCGCGGTCGTGAAGGATGCGATCTCGCGACTCGAACCGGCCGCGCGTCGCCCGGCCGATGCATTGCTCTACCTCGCGCGCGCGCACGCGGCGCTCGGCGAGACGGCCGACGCGGTGCGCGTGTTGTCGTTCTTCCTGGCGGAGCCCGGTGCCGCGTCGCGTGAGTCGCAAACGGCTGCACTGCTGGACCTGCTCGACCTGGAACAACCGCGCGACCCCGCCGCCGCGGCCGCGTGGCTCGACCGGTATGGCGCGTCGCTGGCGCGCAGCGAGTCGCACGCGTTGGTGTTGCGCGCCGAGGTGGCCGGCAGCGCGGGCGACCTCGCGACCGCACTCGCGCTGCTCGAACAGGCCGCGACGCTGGACCGCGGCAGCATTCGCTGGCTGGAGCGCGACGCGCTCGTGCACGTCAGCGGCGCGCGCGCCCTGATGACCGACAAGGCGATCCGCGCGCGCGTGGCGGAGGAGTGGCTCAAGCCGGGTGATGGCGGGCCGTACGTGTTGCCGGAGACGACGGAGCCGTCGGGCTGGCGTCGGCGCACGGGCCGCGACTGGTCGCCGCGTTGAGCGCATGCAACCGTCGGCGGTCCAGAGCCGCGACCGGTCCGTGAGTTCCGATTCCCGAATCAACCCCGCCGTCGAGCGCTGGCATTGCCGCCGCCACAGATCGGGTATCATGCCGGGTACACCCCACGCGCGGAGCCACGCATGCCGCTACCGCTGGCCGACAAACGCTGCCCGTACTGCCAGCAGCAGATCCCGGTGACCGACTTCCGGCAGCACCTGGCCGACGTGCACCAGGTGCGTCCGCGCGAGGAGCCGTCGCCGCCGCCGTCGCCGCCGCCGTCCGGCTCGCATCGTGTGCTGGCCGATCTGGTGGCTGATGCGCCGCGAGTGTACGTGCACGAGTTCTGCGGTGCCAGCACGCGCATGCCCGACGACGCGATCGGCAACTACCTGCGCGACCCGTACTGCTACCCCGAAGCCGAGACCTGGTGCACCGCCTGCAACGCCTACGTGCCGTATCGCGACTGCCGCTGGCAGGAATCCGGCCAGTGGCTCGACGCCTACATGCGCGAGCTGCAACTGGCGCATGGTCCGCCGCCGGGGCCGGGCGCGGTGCGCCGTCGCATGGCCGACACGCGCCGGTTCCGCGACGAGGTCTACGACGAGCCGGCGTATCGCGAGCCGCGCCCGGGCCGCCGGTCAAGCCGCGGGGCCGCCGCCGCGCGCAACGCGAACAACCAGCAGGTGAAGATCGCGCTGATCATCTTCGGCATCGTGATGGGCCTCGGCCTGATGCTGTCGTTGATGGGCGGCCGGCCGCGACACACCCCGGCGTTCAACAACAGCATCTTCGAAGATGACGACGACGATCCGTTCTTCTATGAGGACGAGGATGATGCGGCGGTACGCGAGTTCCGCGAGTTCCAGGAGTCGATGAACGCCGCGCGCAACAATTCGTTCCGGTCTTCCAACAACAGCCGGAACGCGGGCAACACGAACAACTCCGCCAACCGGCGCAACCGCAGCCGCTGAGCGCTTCGCGCTGCCCGGCCGGCATCCCGCGTCCGTGCATCCCCCAGACCGGCTACGCCTGCGCGTCGGGCTGGCTGCATCAATCCCGATCGGCGGGATGCACGGACCGCGCGTTGACGGGTCGCGCGCGCGCCCCTAAACTTGCGCCCATCGGCGCGGTGACGGCTGTGTGATGGCGGCCGGGCCGACCGACAGCAGGCAGCTGCAACGTGCTCCTCTGCATGCAATGGACGATCAGGATCGTCGCCTCGGCCAACTCGCCGTCGCGCAGAACTTCATCACCGCGCCGCAACTGCAGCGGGCTGAGCAGCGCCAGACGCGCGACGGCCTGACGCTGGGCGATGCGCTGGTCGCGATGGGGTTCGTCACGCGCGTCCAGGCTGACCGCCTGCGCGCGATGGCCAACGGCGAGCCGACTCCCTCCGCG
>JBFWQT010000459.1:0-5923 GCA_050249295.1 Planctomycetota bacterium | reverse complement strand
CCTGCTTCGCAGGCTCCGGAGGGAATTGTGCGACGCCGCGATTGCCCCGGGTTCTCGCCGCTTCGCGGCTTCACCCGGGGCTATCGAAAGAGCCGCCTGCTTCGCAGGCTCCGGAGGGAATTGTGCGGCGCCGCGATTGCCCCGGGTTCTCGCCGCTTCGCGGCTTCACCCGGGGCTATCGAAAGAGCCGCCTGCTTCGCAGGCTCCGGAGGGCATTGTGCGACGCCGCGATGAACCCCGGGTTCTCGCCGCTTCGCGGCTTCACCCGGGGCTATCGAAAGAGCCGCCTGCTTCGCAGGCTCCGGAGACGGGTATTGAATGAATCTCGGAGGATAGCTTCCGCGCACTTCTCTGTCTAGTAGGGAAGCGGGGCCGCGTGCAGATTTTGGAGTCGATACGAATCGCGAAGGTTTCAACTTGACTTCAGGCTCGGATGTCGTATTATGTCAGGGTCATGGAGTGCGTCCGCCGACCGGAGTTCGGGGACCTGTGTCCCGGCTCGCATCAGGCACCTTGTGTGTGTATGCCGTTTGTAACAATTGGAAAGGCTCTCCCGGTGTGGGTTGGGCAGAACTCCAACGGTGGGCGCCGCGTGGCCGAGAGGTTCTCGAAGGCCGGATTCATGTCATCGAACTCGCTCATTTGCGCCGTGTGGTTCCGCACAATTCTCGATATGTGCGTGATCACGCGGCCGCACCACGGGACATCCACCGCCCCGGCCGCCCCGGCGACAGAATGCCGGTTCGAGGCAGGTGGCCAGACTCTGCCGGCACGAGTCAGCGATGCGCGCCGAACGGCGTATGCACCTGATCAGGCATATCTGAATTGCAGGGCTCCGCACGTCCGCCCGGGAACCGGCGCGCGACCGGCGCTCCCGAGTAGCGAACCCATTTACTCCGCAACATGCTTCAGGCATTGGACATGCAGAGTCCGCGCCGCCCCGCCGGCGGTCACGGTCGGGCGCGACCTGCCGTTACGCCGGATGTCGCCCGCGGAGGCCCATAAACACGGGGCTCTTTTGCAGTGAAAGGGCAGTGAAAGGTCGTGAAGTGGTGATGAAGCGTCGTATGCGGGGTGTCAACACCAGTTGTGATGTGAACGAACAATCCGTGAACGTGTCGTAACGCAATGTCTCTGATCGGCGAATTGCAGAACCCTCGGCCCGACCGCACCCGCGATCAGTGCGCCGCTACGGCCGGACCTGCGCCGGCCGTCGCCAGGCTGCTGATCTGCGCACCCAGGATGCAGACCGCCATCACCAGCAGGAACACCGCAAAGCCCCGCTGCAGCGACTGCTGGCGGACACGCGCCGCGACCAGGCTGCCCGCCAGGCTGCCGACCGCGCCGAGGCCGATGAACCACCCGACCGTCGGCCAGTCCACATTCAGGCTGTGCCCGGCATCCAGCAGGCCGATGTACTTCACAAAGCCGCTGATCGACTTGAGGAAGATGATCACGAGGCTGGTGCCGATCGCGATGCGCATCGACTGCCGGCCAAGGAGGACCAGCGCGGGGACGATCAGGAAGCCGCCGCCCACGCCGACCAGGCCGGTGAGCACACCCACGCCAAGGCCCTCGGTGACGATCACCGGGACGCGCTGCACATGCGGTGCGGCGCCCTCGCAGTTCGCGTCGCCAGTCGAGTCCGTCGCGCCAGTCGAGTCCGTCGAGTCCGTCGCGTCTGGCGCGTCACCCTCGTCAGTCTTGCGGAACATCGTGAACGCCGCGAAGAGCATCACCGCACCGAAGAGCAGCAGTTGCACCACTCCCGTCACGTACCCCGCCGCCCAGGCACCTGCGTAGGTGCCGACCATGCCGGGCACACCGAAGAGCACGACCATGCGCCAGTTGATCTGCTGGCGGCGCCAGTACGGGATCGCGGAGATGATCGCGATACCGCCGACGATGCCGAGCGACTCGGCGATGGCGATCTTGTCGGCGTGGTGCAGCAGGTAGATGAGCACGGGGACGGTGAGGATCGAGCCGCCGGAGCCGAACAGGCCGAGGCTGAGTCCGATCAGCAGTGCGCCGATGATGATGACTTCCATTTGCGGCTCCGGGTGGCGTGGTTACTCGTTGCAGGCGGCGCAGGCGGTCATGCCGGCGGGCACGCGGTTCCACGGGAGCAGCGCGATCAGGTTGGCCATCGCGCAGCTGCCCGACGCGCCGGCGTAGACCATGCCGCCGCCGACCACGGCCGTGCCGAGCAGCAGCCACGGCGAGACGAACGCGCCGAGCGCGGTGAAGAGCAGCACGAACGTCCCCATCGAGATCTGCGTCTGGCGCATCACGTCCATCGGCGGGCGGGTCGCGAGCCGATCGACCGGCAGCGCGGCGGCGTGCCACGCGGTGATGCCGCCTTCGAGGTGATAGACCGGCTCGCTGCCGCCGGTGCAGAAGCGGTAGCGGTTGCCGGCGTCGGCCGAGCGGCGACCGCTGCGGCAGTAGAAGACCACGCGCTTGCCGGCGAACTCGGCGCGCACGGCCTCGGGGTCGAACGTCGACAGCGGGCGCAGGTGCGAGCCGTGGATGTGATCGAGCGCATGCTCGAATGTCTCGCGCACGTCGACGACGACGGTGCCGGGGTCGGTCAGCCAGGTGGTGAGCGTGGCCGGGTCAATGCCGATCAGCGGGTGGTTGCCGGTGGTCGTCGTTGTAGCGGGGGCGGCGGGGGCGGCAGGAATCGGTGTGGTTGCAGTCATGGTGGTCTCGCAGGTCGCGGTAGTCGCGGTGGTCGGGTAGTGGTGGAAGTTTCAGCGGGTCAGGGCGGGCGAGTGCGCGGCGTTCCACGCCTCCATCCCGCCGTCGAGGTTGATCACGTCGAAGCCCTTGCGCTGCAGCATCGACACGGCGCGCGCCGAGCGGTTGCCGCTGCGGCAGACCACGAGCAGGGTGCTGCCGGTGGGCACTTCGTCGAGTCGCGGGATCAGGCGGGTGTGCGCGATGTTCAGCGCGCCGGGGATGTGCCCTTCGGCGAACTCGGTCGCGCGGCGCACGTCGAGCACACGCACTTCGCCGCTCGCCAGCAGCGCATCGGCGTCGGCCACGCGCACTGCCCGGCTGGTGACCGGCGCCGCGTTGCTGGCCTGCAGGTCGTCGGCGCTGAGCCAGCCGACGATGCGGTCGTAGCCGATGCGGACCAGGCTGCGCACCGCGTCCTCGGCCTCGCTCTCCGACGCGACGATCAGCACGATCGGCTCGCCCTCGTCGATCAGCGAGCCGGCATTGGTCGGGAAGCTCTTGTCGAGCGGGATCGACAGCGCGCCATCGAGGTGGCCGGCGCGGAAGCTGGCCCATGGCCGCGTGTCGATGATCGCCGTGGTCGCTCCGTCGAGCTTGCGGATGTCGTCGGGGCTGAGGCGTGCCGGTTGCGGCAGCTTGCCGAGCAGGGCCGGGCCGACCTTGTTGTCGCGCTTCATGCGCGCGAAGTACGGCGGCGGCTCGGGTTGGCCGGCCAGAATGAAGTCGACGAAGGCGTCTTCGCTGGAGGCCGCCTGCAGCGCCGCGTTGAAGCGCTTCTCGTAGCCGATGGTGCTGGTGGGCACCGCGCCCAGCGCCTTGCCGCAGGCGCTGCCCGCGCCGTGCGCCGGCCAGACCTGCACGTACTCGGCCAGCTCCTCGAGGCGCTTCAGCGAGCCGTAGAGCCGTTGCGCCGACGGCCGCATCGCGCCCTTGTGCCCGGCCGCGCTCTCCAGCAGATCCGGCCGGCCGAGGTCGCCGACGAACAGGAAGTCGCCGCTGACCACGCCGATCGGCTCGCTCGCGCCGCCACCCTGGTCGGTGACGACGAACACGATGTGCTCCGGCGTGTGGCCGGGCGTGTGCATCACGCGGAAGTGGATGTGGCCGAGGCGGAACTCGTCGCCGTCGTGCAGCAGCTGGTGGTCGTAGCCGTCGAGCCAGCCGTACTGCCAGTCGGGGCCGCCCTCGCCGGAGACCAGCACCTTTGCGCCGACGCGCTCGGCCAGCTCGCGCGAGCCGCTGAGGAAGTCGGCGTGGATGTGCGTCTCGGCCGTCGCGACGATGCGCAGGTCGTTGTCGGCCGCGAGCTGCAGGTAGCGGTCCACGTCGCGCTCGGGGTCGATGATGATCGCTTCGCCGGTGCGCTGGCAGCCGATCATCCAGGCCGCCTGGGCGAGTCGCTCGTCGTAGATCATTCTCAGGAACATCGGATGCCTCCGGGGTCGGATGACTCGTCTGCCAGGTCCTCTGCCACCTTGGAGACACGTTCTGGCGGAAGGTTCCCGCGGGTCGGACGATTCTGCGGCACGCTGGCCGGGCGGCGGCCGCGGGCATCCTGCTGTAACAGTTTCCGGGCGCGAAACGTCGCCTCTCGCCGATCCATCTGCCGACACAACCTGACGGACGACGAGGAGGAGTTGCGCATGCGTCTTTCCATCCCGCCCCTGATAGTCGCGTTGCTGGCCACGCTAGCGGTGGGTGCCGTCGTCGGGTGCGACGGCTTCACCACGCCGGTAGGCTTCAATCCGCCCGCCGGCGGCGGTGGTGGTGGCGGTGGTGGCGTGGTCGAGCCGCCCGTGCCCGACATCGACTTTGCCGGCGTCGATGAGTACCTGACGATCGATCCGCACTCGCCGGACAACTATGTCAGCGTCGCGTATCCGCCGCACTACGACGCCAACGTGCTGAACCGCGACAATACGCCGGGCGACAACCCGGTGACCAACGCCGGGGCCACGCTCGGCCGCGTGTTGTTCTACGATCGCCGGCTGAGCATCAACGACACGATCGCGTGCGCCACCTGCCACCAGCAGGCGATCGGCTTCACCGACACGGCGCAGTTCTCACTGGGCTTCAACGGGGTGGACGTGACGGGCGCGCACACGCCGCGCATCAACAATGTGAAGTTCTACACGCCGGGCGAGTTCTTCTGGGATCGCCGCGCACCCACGCTGGAGTTCCAGTCGACGCAGCCGATCCAGAGCCCGGTGGAAATGGGCTGGGACGAGGCTGCCGGTGGCATGCCGGCGCTGATCGAGAAGATGGAAACGCTGCCCTACTACCCGGAGCTGTTCCACTGGGTGTTCGGCGACGAGCAGATCACCGAGGCGCGGATGCAGCACGCGATGGCGCAGTTCATGCGCAGCATGGTGAGCATCAACTCGCGCTTCGATAGCGGGTTCGCGGCGGTCTACAACCCGACGGCGCCGGGAGCCGGGGTGGGCGCCCCGTTCCCGAACTTCACCCAGCAGGAGAACCGCGGCAAGCAGCTGTTCTTCGGCGGCCCGGGTGGCGGTGGTCCGGGTGGTCCGGGCGGTCCGGGCGGTCCGGGCGGCGGTGGTGGCGGTGTCGGCTGCGGCGGTTGCCATCAGGCTCCGACGATGTCGCTCGCCGGCAACTCGCGCAGCAACGGCCTCGACATGGGTGAGACGATCATCTTCAAGTCGCCGTCGCTGAAGAACGTGGGCGTCACCGGCCCCTACATGCACGACGGTCGCTTCAACACGCTGGCCGAGGTTGTGGAGTTCTACAACAGCGGCGTGCAGAACGGCCCCGCGCTGGACAACCGCCTGAAGACGCCACAGGGCCAGCCGCGCCGGCTGAACCTGACCGAGGACGACAAGGCCGCGCTGGTGGCGTTCATGCTGACGCTCACCGACAACACGCTCTCGAACGACGCGCGCTTCAGCGACCCCTTCGTGAAGTGACGTGACAATGCACCGCGAACCGCATGATGTGCCCGATCTGCGTGGGGTCTGTCTCCGGACGGACTCCACGCGGATCACGTTAACGACGCGAGATCGCTGCCGGCGCCCCGACTGCGCTGGCTGCGTCGACGGCGATCTCGCCGCCGTCACCGCCGTTGAAGATGCGGCCGGAATGCAGCGGCGGCGCACCCGGCAAGCCGTGGTTCTGCGCGGCCGGGAAGAACGCCATCACCAGCAGGTAGATCAGGGCGACG
>JBFWQT010000458.1:0-5924 GCA_050249295.1 Planctomycetota bacterium | reverse complement strand
ACTGCCGTCGGCGCACCGCGCCGCGCCGGCTCCCGCGCCGCCGCCGGGCGTGGCCCCGAAGAAGCCCGCGCTCGAAGTGTGCTCGTCGGTGGCCGAGAACGAGCTGCTCACCAGCCCGATGGACATGCCGGCCGCGCCGCCGCGTCTCGGTCGTCGCGAGGAAGCCACCGCCGAGAACTCGGTGCGCAACACCGTCCGTGACCTCTACGGCAGCGACGGCAACGGCGACGCGACGTCGTTCCAGCAGCCCGGATACGACGAGCCGGCCTACGATGCCGACGAGGATGTCGAGGACTTTCACGCCCTGGACACCGCCAACGGCGGCGCCGGCGTGCCCGATGCGGTCGAAGCTGACATGGAAGTCGGCGAAGTCGGCGGCCTGACCGACTCGGCCTTTGACGAGGAACTGCCCGAAGTGGCGGCCGTAGAGGACTTCGGCGAGATCGAAGACGGCTACGGCGAGGACGTGGAGGAGTTTGCTGACGACGAGATGATGGACGACTACGACGACGACGGTCCGACCGCACCGCCGCCGCCGCCCCCGACAGCTCCGGTGTTCAGCCGGGCTGCCACACCGGTCGACGATCTTTCGGACATCGACACGATGCCGGAGGATGAATTGCTCGAAAGCGACCCCGGCCTTGTCGAGGTCGAGGTCGAGGGTGGTTACGACGACGTGGAAGAGGTGGAGGCTGTAGAGGCGTACGACGGAATCGAGGAGGTTGCCGTGGATGATGTCCAGGAGTTCGTCGACGATCCGGGCGGGCCGGACAACCAGCAGCCGTGGAATGGCCGCGGCCGTCCGGGGCAGCATCAGCAGCAGATGGACGACAGCGTGGACGACAGCGTGGACGACCTCGAAGAGGTCGAGGAAATCGAAGAGTACGAAGACGAGGCGGAAGAGGATGACGACGGGCTCGAGCCGTGGACCGGAAGCGCGCGCGCGCACGCCGAGCCGCCGCCGAGCGACCCGCAGCTTGCCTCGATCAACCTGCATGAACCGAGCGAGGTCGACCTCGAGTTCGACGAAGACGAGGTGAGCACGGCTCGCGCCGCAGCCTCTGTCGTCGACGACGAGGAGGAAGACGAGGATGGTCTGCAGCCCTGGACCGGCCGTGCCCGCGACTACGAAGACCCGGTGGTGAAGACGCAGAAGACCGCCCCGCCGCCGAAGCCGGCCGCACCGGTCACCTCGCCCGCCAAGGCGCCGACGCGGGCGGCTGCACCGGCTGCGCCACCTGCACCGGCCGCGCCGGCCGCGCCGGCCCGGCCAGCCGCCAGCGCACGCCCCGCCGCTGCCGCTGCGAAGCCCGCCGCCAGGCCCGCTCCGCCCGCAGCCACCGCCAAGGCCCCGGCCAAGGCCGCGAAGGTCACCGACGCGCTCGACCTCGGCGACGACGAATTGCTCGAAGTCGACGAGTCACCGGCCGCTCCGGCGCCTGCCAGGAAGCCCTCGGGCAAGGTCGACAAGGCAACCGGCCGTTCCGGCAAGGTCAGTGGCAAGCGCAAGAAGAGCCGTCGCACCAGTCGCATCCGCAAGGACGCGAGCGACGAGGAACTGCTCGACGGTGACGTCGTCGGCGTCGCGGGCGACGAGGATGACATCGCCGAAACGCTGAACCTCGACTTCGACAACCTGCCCGCCGGCGGCGACGGCATGGAGGACGACGACGATCTGTCGCTCGACGGCGGCGAGTTGTCGCTCGACGACGACGACCTCGGCGCCGACGCAGCGATCGACCTCGAGGACGACCTCGGCGTCAGCGCGGCCGACCTCGACGACGACCTTGACGTCGGTGGCGACGCCGACCTCGGCGACGACCTCGACGATCTGCCCGAGCCCGAGGAGGAGTCGAGCAACGGTGGCAACTGCACCGTGTTCCTCAACAAGCTCAAGCCCAACGAGAAGGACAAGGCGATCGAGCTGATCATGCAGCTCGGCGGCATTGCCAAGGGCGAGGCCACCAAGCTGTCCGGCCGTCTCGTGATCCCGGTCCTCAAGGACGTGTCGGAGGCCGCCGCCGAAGACGCGCTCGCGAAGTTCCGCAAGGCCGGCCTGTCGGGCCGTATCCGCAAGGGCTGATGCCGGATTGATCATCGGGAGAGGCGCGAGGCAACTCGCGCCTCTTCTCATTCTTCGTGCCCTGCCACGCAGGAGGACTGAGTCATGACCTCGCGGGTTGATGCCATCCTGTTCCGCACCGCCAACCCGGCTCGCCTCGCCGCCTTCTACCGCGAGGGCTTTGCGCTCGCGCCCGGGGGCATGGACACCGATGCACACACCGGATTGCGTGCAGCGAACACGTATTTCGGATTCGATCTTGCGCCCGACGACGAGACCGCCGGCGGTCGCGGCGCGGTGTCGGTGTGGTTCACGGTGGACGATGCGGCCGCGACATACGCCCGGCTGATCGGACTCGGCGCACTGGACATGATGGAGCCGGACGCCGAGTGCAGCCCCGGAGAGATCCTCGCGCAAGTGCGCGACCCCGATGGCAACGTGGTCGGGCTGATCCAGAAAACGGGCGACGACGCATGACCGCCATCGCCCGCGTATGTGGCGCGCTGATCCGCGGCGATCGCATCCTGATGGTCCGGCATGCCCACGACGGGCGCAGCTACTGGACGCTGCCCGGCGGCGGCGTCGAGGCTGGCGAGTCGCTCGCGGCGGCGGCCTGTCGCGAAGTGCACGAGGAGACCGGCCTGATCGTGACCGCGACGCGCGTGCTGTTCGATCAACTCACGGAGCGGGGCATGTGCCGTTGTTTCATGCTCGCTGACAGCGATGATCCCGGCCCGCCCTTCTCGGCCACGATCCGGAGCAGGCCGACGTGCCCCCCGGCGAGCGGATGTTGCAGGAGGTTGCGTGGCAACGCCTCGCCGACATGGCGGACGACCTGCAGGTGGCACAGGTGATCGCTGTGCCCGGGCCGGGTTGATCGCACTCACGCCTTCGTGCGGTGGCCGTCGCCGCTCGCCTTCGGTGCGCTGCCCCCGCCGTCGGCTCCACCGCTCTCGCCCTGCGGCTTGCCGGTGTGCGGGCCATCAGCCGGCGCGATCTGGAACTGGATCGCCACGCCGAGCACCGCGATGCCCACCGCGACCGCGGGCAGCAACGCCGAGTGTTCCAGCGTCCACTGGTACCAGGTGGGCGAGTACTTCTGCACGAAATACATCGCGCCGCACACCGCCGCGACGCCGCCGATCAGGCTGGTGCCGATCACGATGATCATCTGGAAGAACAGCGTGGCGATGATGCCGCACACAGCGAACCCGCCGATCGAAAACACCAGGCTGTACTGCGGCGCGATCGACTGCGCAGCCAGGAACATCGCGTATGCGCCGGTCGCGCCGACGATCAGGAACAGCCCGGTGCGCAGGTACGGAATCGCGAGGCCGCCGAACGCCGCGCCGCTGACCAGCGACATCAGGATCGGGTAGTTGCCCGACTGCGAGATCTGCGTGGCGGTCGCTTCGGCCACCAGGTTGCCGCTGACGGCGCCCACGCAGAACCCGGCGACCACAACGAGCACGCGATAGAACTTCCAGCCCCAGCTGAGCGACACCACCGAGACCGCGAGCACGAGCAGCGCGATCGGGTCGTTCATCTGCGCGAGCGTCTGGTCGAGCTTCACCTTCCATGTCTCGTTGCCGACGCTCGTCCCGCCGCCGGCATTGCCGTCCGCGGGGCCGCTGGCGGGTGCAGCGCTCGCTCTGTTGTCGGCCGGTGCGGGCGTCGGCGCCGCGGGCCCGGCGGGCGGGGCCTGCGCAAGCAACATCGCCACCGTGGCGATCATCAGGGCCTGGAACCAGACTGCCACCGGGTGCAACGCAATGTTCATCAAGGTAGCCCGGACAACGTCGTTCGACTCGCGCCTCCACTATTGTCGTGCAGTCTGCGCCTCCGCCCGACTCCGGTCAACCGGCGCGCGCGTGACCGCCGTCGCAGGCGCCGCCAACCCGGCTGTTTTGGATTGCAGCCGGCCGCCGCGGGTTGGATAGACTCACATCATTCGCCCGGAACCGGCTGGCCAGGCGCCAGCAGCCCTCTCTGGAGTTGCGCATGCGTAACGTACCGACGTTCTGTCTGTTGGCCGTGGCGGCACTGATGTTGCTGCCGGCGGCCGCGTTTGCCGAGGGGTTTGACAGCCCCGAGGCCGCTGCCGACGCCTTCTTCAAGGCGCTCAGGGCCCACGACCTCAAGGCCATCGGCGAGTGCACGCCGCCCGATCATCGCAACCAGCTGGACGACCCCGAATTCACCAGCGTGTTCAACGCGCTCGATGCCGGCGAGCACAAGCTGGTGCAGTCGCTCCGCGCCAACGACCACGCGATCGTGCAGTACACCTGCCAGTTCACGTTCAACACGGAGAAGTTCCTCGCGGCGTCGCTCAAGCTGGCCGAGGCCAGAATGCGCGAGAACGGGCTGGACGGCGAGGCCCTCGAGGCGGCGCTGGCCGAGGCGCGCCTCGACCTCGAGTCCAATGCGTCGAGCATCAGCAGCCAGTTCAGCAGCGACAACGTCGCGTTCCAGTTCTCCACCGAGGACGGCCGCTGGTACGTCAACCAGATCGTGTCCGGCGACGAAGTGGAGCCCGCGCTGGCCGACTTCGCGATTCGCATCGTCGT
This sequence comes from Planctomycetota bacterium, assembly GCA_050249295.1. Lineage (GTDB taxonomy): Bacteria > Planctomycetota > UBA8742 > SKZP01 > SKZP01 > JBFWQT01. The sequence goes on along the minus strand of JBFWQT010000458.1, from coordinate 1,295 downwards.
CGAACGCGGCATGCAGGCCGCGAAGAACCAGGACGTCAACGCGTTCCGCGACCTGATGCACGAGACCGCGATCGAGGACTTCCTCCGTACCGGCGGCCCCGGAATGATCAAGGCCACGACGATCACCGCGTGGTCGCTCGAGTACATCGATCGCTGGGGCGACAGCAGTGGCAAGGCCGTGCTGTCCATGACCGCGACGTTCGATCGCACAATCGCGACCGCGATGTTCGAGGCGATGATCCGCGAGCAGCTGCAGCAGACCGGGCTCTCGGCCGACGACATTGCCGCGCAGATCGCGCAGCAGGCCGAGACCATCGCGAACGGCGTCGAGCAGGCCGCCAGCGTCGTCGAGGCCGGCCGCATCGAAATCCATGTGGCGACCGACTCCGACGGCCTGTGGCGCATCGTCGGCTTCCGCCCCGTCGACGATGGCACCGACACTACGCCGCCCGACCAGTGGGACCCGCGCAACGAGGAAGTGCAGCGCACGGCCGGCATGCTGCTCAACGCGATCCAGCACCACAACGAGGATCGCCTCGTTGCGCTCGTGCAGCCCGCGATGCGGCAGCGGTTCAAGGATGAGGGCCACCTCGCGCTGGCGCTCGCAACCAACGTCGAGCAGTTCCATCTGATCGACTCGCACATCACGACCGACGAGCAGGGCGTCGCGACGGCCACCTGCGAGTGCTACTGGGTCGCGACGTTCGACCCGGCGCGGTACGTCGAGCTGGGTCTGGCCACGATGCGCGAGTTCCTCACGGACCGTGGCCTGCCGCCGGCGCAGATCGACGAGGCGCTGAAGCAGGCGGCCGAGGCGCTGGCCGCGCGCGGCGAGGAACTGACGCGCGAGACCTCGTCCGAGTACCAGACGATCACGCTGGTTGAGGACGGCGGCTGCTGGTACGTGCACGAGATCAACCCGTCGGCCGACCAGCGCAAGCAGTTGTACGGCGCCGAGACGGCCGAGGAGGCGATCAAGACGCTGATCGGCGCGCTCTCCGCCAGCGACTTCGAGACGGCCAGCAACATGCTCGCACCGGCAACGATGAATGACAGCGCCGACCTGCTGATCGGCGTGATCACCGGTGTGGATTCGGTGACGTTCGGCGATGTGGACAATGGCGAGGCCGGCACGGAGACGCATCACATCGTGCTTCAGGCGACGCTGGACGCTGACGAGTGGGCGTCGCGCTGGGCGCAACACGACGTGGAACTCATGCGCCTGAACGGCGCCAGCGACGAGGCGGTGGCCGCAAAGCAGCCTGAAATCGAGGCCCGCTGGGCGAAGACCGCGG
>JBFWQT010000457.1:0-5949 GCA_050249295.1 Planctomycetota bacterium | reverse complement strand
GCCTGCATCAGGGGCACAGCAGGCTCGTGTGTGGTGCAGGCTGCCAGCCTGCATCAGGGGCCGAGCGCTACTCGCCGCGGCGGACGCGGGCCTTGCCCCATGCGCGACGCTTGCCGGCCGCCGCCTTGCTGTTGGTGCCGTCCTTGCTGCTCGGCGAGGCCTTGGCCACCGCGGGGACGGCCGGCTTCGGCGCGGGTTGCGGCTGCGCTTGCGGCCGCGGTGCTGCTTGCTGCTGCGGCGCCGGCGCCGGCTTCGCCTTCGGCTTGTCGGGGCGAACATCGCGCGGATCCTGCCGCGCACGCTCACCCCGTTCACCACGATCACCGCGGTACGAGTGATCGCGCCCGCCACCATCGCGGTCGCGGTCGCGGTCGTAGCCGTTGCCACCACCCTGGTGTTGATGCGAGCGACGCTGGCCGCCGCCGCGCCACTCACGCTTCACCGGCACCTCGCCGCGCGTGTCCAGGCTCGGCGCGCGCAGGCCATTCGCGCCCTGCGCACCCAGGAACAGCCGGCGCACCACCAGTGTGCCGTAGCTGCCGCGCGGCAGCGAGAACTGGAACCGCACCTTGAACCGGTGACGGAACAGCTCGTCGCGCTGCGTCTCGTGCACGTGCAGGTCGGCCGGCTGCAGCACCACCTCGCGCGGCTCCTCGCGGAAGAAGATGCCCTCGGCCGGAATGCGGAACTGCGACAGCCGCAGATCCTCCTCGCGCAGCACGTCGTTCAGCGCCTTCGCGATCCGGCCGTCGGCAATCTGCGTGGTGTGGTCGATCAGCGGAATCGTCAGCGGGTCGTCCACCGAGTGCAGCTTGCTGCGGTACGGCTCCTCGAGGGTGGTCCACACCGAGAGCTTGCCCGAGGCCGAGCCGAGCGATTCGACGTCGTTCGGCGGCAGCCAGCGGCCGAGCCAGCTGCTGACCGTGCGATTCCAGATGTAGCTCTGGTACGCGAACAGGTGGATCGTCTTGATCGGCGTGCCGATGCGGATCAGCGCGCCGGTGTAGTCGCCGGGGTTGTCGGCGAGGTAGCGGATCACGCCGCCGAAGCGCTGGCGCTCGCCGAGGCGGTCGGCCAGTTCGTCCCAGTGGCCCCAGCGCCGGCTGATGTACTCCTTCAGGTCGCGGTCGGTGCGCGGGTCGCTCGGCAGCGACGTGGCGATCAGCGTGCGCAGCGCATCCTCGAACCGGCCCTGGATCAGGTCGCGCGCGATCCAGCCCTGGCCGAAGCGCACGCAGGCGAAGCGCTGGTCGTCAAAGTAGTTGGGCACGCCGTGTTCGCGCACCTCGCGCACGTTCTGCTCCAGCACGTCGAGGTCGCGCGGCGTGCAGTCGCGCACCAGGATGGAGAACACGTTCGCGTCGTTGATCGCGCTCGACACCGGCTCCGCGCTGCGCCCCATGTAGCGCAGCTGCATCTCCGGCGAGTGGAACTCGCGCATGCCGCCCGGGATGCTGATCACCTGCTTGCTCACCGACTGCCGGTCTTTCAGGCCGGCGAAGTCGATGTCGCGGCGTTCGAGTCCGAACTCGCGGGCGAGGATGCCGACAGCTTCGAGCGTGGTGAGTTTGCGCTTGGTGAGTTCGTAGACCGCGTAGTCGCCCCTGCCGTCGGGATCGAAACCGCCGGGCCGCTCTTTCACGACGAAGTCTTCGGGTCGGAACTTGAGTCTCATGGCAATCGCCTTCGCTTTGGCTTCGTTCGCGTGCGTGCGGCGCGACAAACAAACGGGAACAGGGGCACGACGCGGCGGCGCATGACGGCGGCGCGGCGCGTGCAGGATCTACGGACTCTGCGGTTGTCAGGACCGCGGCAGGCAGGCTGCAGCGGGTCGGCTTCCGCAGGCGTAATACCGCGTCAGCCCGCGGATTGCTTCCGAAAAGCGCAGACCGGGTTGCGTGTCGCGCTGCCGGCGGGCAGTCTGCAGTTCTGGTCCGACAATACGCCATCCCGCTCGCCGCCATGTTTCGCGCCGTTTCACTGAGTGTTGTGCTCGCCGTGCTGCTGGCACTGTCGGGCTGTTCGCGCGGCCAGCTGATCGAGATCTACCTGGTGACGGTCACCTCGGCGGGGCAACCGGTGCAGAGCCTGCCGCCGGGCGTCGATCCCACCATCTACAGCCAGAAAAACCTGAGCTCGGACGGCCGGTACGTGCTGTTCAGCAGTCATGCCGCGTACGATCCGGCTGACGTCAACGGGGCGGTCGACTGCTACGTGTACGATCGCGCGGCCCGCACGACCGAGCTGGTCAGCGTGGGCACCGATGGCACGCTGGCCACGTCGGACTGCACGCCGGCCGACATCAGCGGCGACGGGCGGTACGTGGTGTTCGCCACGTCGTCGGTGCTGAACACGGGCGATAGCGGCTCGCGCAAGATCTACCTGCGTGATCGGGACACGCAGACGACCACGTTCGTCGTGCAGGCCAGCCCGTTCTACATGACGATCTCGGAAGACGGCACGCGGCTGGCCTACAGCGACAACGACCTCTACGTGGTCGATCTGCTGGACATCCCCGCCGGGCCGCAGCATGTGGCGGACGACACTCACGCGCCGTGGTTGAGCGCGGACGGCCGGTACGTGGCCTACAACTCGAAGGCCGGCAACGCGGGCCTCGGCGTGGCAGCCGGCGTGGACTTCGTCTACGTCGCCGACACCTCGGTCGTGCCGTTCAGCTACCGGTGGTTCGGCACGGACACGAACGGCAACACCGTCACCGGCAACTCGCGCGTGTTCGGCATCAGCGCGGACGGCTCGGTGATCGTCTTCGAATCGTATGCGTCGTTCACGCAAGCCGGCGGCGGCCTGTTCACGATATCCGACGTCCACGGGCTGAACCCGGTCGTGAACCTCGTCACCTCGGAGTACGGGATGTCCACCGGCGCGTCGATCAGTGCGGACGGCCGGTTCGTGGTCTACGCCGATCGCACGAGCAACCAGAGCCTGGTGCTCGATCGCACACTCCACACCGTTGAGCCGGCCGCTTTCCGCCGCGACGGGCGGGAGGCCAGGGTCGACGGGACCGCGATCATCAGCAAGGATGGCGAGTGGATCATGTATGTCGGCGGCATCAGCATGACGCAAGTCCTCGGCACGTTGATGTTCGGCGACCTGCCCATCGGCGGCTTGCAGCTGTACCTGTTCCGGCGACCCTGATGCAGGCCCCGCCACGGGGCCGCTGTGGTATCGGCGTCTGCAGCAGCGGGCAGCAACCAGCACCGCCGCGCGCGAATCAGAGCCGCCGCGAATCAGAGCCGCGCGCGCAGCAAGCGGCCACCGTGACCAGTGCGCCCTAGCCGCAGCGATACAGCGGTGGTCAGCTCACGTGGCCGCTTACTACGTGCGCAATTGGCCTCGCGCTGAGTGCACGGGCAAAGAGTGGATTCGTGATCGTGCCCCCCCCGCGGGGCCCGCTCCCTTGCGGTCGCGGCTCTTGACCGAATCCGAATCGACCGCGGCCTTCAGATCAATTGCTGCGCGCGGCGGCCTCGGCGACCACCTTCGCGACAAACGCATCCACCGACATCGAGCCGAGGTCGGCATCCTTGCCTTCGCCACGGCCGCGCACAGCGACGGAGTTGTTCGATTCCTCTTCGTCGCCGAGCACCACGGCGTACGGCACCTTCTCGTTGATCGCCGCCTCGCGGATCTTCTTCGCAATACGCTCGTTGCGGAAGTCACCCTCGGCCCGCACGCCGGCGGCACGCAGGGCGGCCAGCACCTTCGCGCCGTACTCCACGTGCTTCTCGGTGAGCGGCAGCACCTTCACCTGCACCGGCGACAACCACAGCGGGAACGCGCCGGCCCACTCCTCGATGAGGATACCGATGAAGCGCTCGAACGAGCCGACGATCGCGCGGTGCAGCATCACCGGGGTGCGGCGCGAGTTGTCCTCGGCCACGTACTCGGCGCCCAGACGGCCCGGCATGGAGAAGTCCACCTGCATGGTGCCGCACTGCCAGACGCGGCCGAGCGCGTCCTTCAGCGAGTACTCGATTTTCGGACCGTAGAACGCGCCCTCGCCGGGCGAGAGCTGGAAGCTCACGCCGGACTGCCGGAGCGCAGCCTGCAGGGCGGCCTCGGCCTTGTCCCACATCTCGTCGGCGCCGATGCGCTTTTCGGGGCGCAGCGCGACGCGGTAGATGATGTTGGTGAAGCCGAAGTCCTTGTAGACCTTCTGCAAGAGCGCGGTGTAGGCCACGCACTCCGACATGATCTGGTCCTCGGTGCAGAAGATGTGGCCATCGTCCTGCACGAAGCCGCGCACGCGCATCAGGCCGTGCAGCGACCCGCTCGGCTCGTTGCGGTGGCACGACCCGAACTCGCCGAAGCGCAACGGCAGCTCGCGGTAGCTGCGCACACCCTTGTTGAAGATCAGGATGTGGCCGGGGCAGTTCATCGGCTTGACCGCGTAGTCGCGGTTTTCCGACGAGGTGGTGAACATGTTGTCGCGGAAGTTGTCCCAGTGGCCGGTCTTCTCCCACAGGCTGCGGTCGAGGATCTGCGGCGCGCGCACTTCCTGGTAGCCGTTGTCGATGTACACGCGGCGCATGTACTGCTCGACGGCCTGCCACAGCGCCCAGCCGCGCGGGTGCCAGAACACGAGGCCCGGCGCCTCCTCCTGCTGGTGGTAGAGGTTCAGCGAGACGCCGAGGCGACGGTGGTCGCGCTTCTCGGCTTCGGCCAGCATGTGCAGGTGCGCGTCCAGCGACTCCTTGTCGAAGAACGCGGTGCCGTAGATGCGCTGCAACTGCTTGTTGTTCGCGTCGCCCTTCCAGTACGCGCCGGCCACCTTCATCAGCTTGGTGTGCAGCAGGTAGCCGGTGTCAAACACGTGCGGGCCGCGACAGAGGTCGGTGAACTCGCCGTGGGTGTAGAGGCTGACCTCCTCGTCGGTGAAGCGTTCAAGCAGGTCGACCTTGTAGGGGTCGCCCTCGTCCTTGAAGCGCTTGAGCGCATCCACGCGCTTGATCTGCTGGCGCTCGAAGCGCAGCTTCTTCTTCGCGACGGCCTTCATCTCCTTCTCGATCGCCTTGAAGTCCTCCTCGGTGATCGAGTGCGGACAATCGACGTCGTAGTAGAAGCCGTCCTCGACCGGCGGGCCCACCCACAGGCGGGTTTCCGGCCAGAGCTTGCGGATCGCGTCGGCCATCAGGTGCGCGGCCGAGTGACGCAGGATCTGCAGCGACTCGGGATCGTCCTTGCGCAGCAGCTTCAGCGAGAGCGAGACGTTGCCGTGCAGCGGCCCGAAGGTGTCGGCGAGCTTGCTGCCGTCATCCTGCTCGATGCCCTGGACGTGCTCGGCGCCGCTGACGACGCGCGCGCCGACGATGGTGCGGCGGTCCTTCTTGTCCTCGATCAGCTTGTCGAGGGCCTCGGCCAGGCAGCCGCCATCGGGCAGATCGACCTTGCCCTGCGCGGCGCCGTCGTCGTTGACCAGTTCGACATGGACCATGGAAGAGGCTGGCATGTGATTCGTTCGTTCTTCGTTCGTCGTTGCGTGCGAAACAGGGATCGGCCGCCGAGGCGCGGGTATCGTGCCACGCACGCCGCAAGCGTCAAGCAAGCGGCACGGCGACGGCCGGACAGGGATTGAGGTACGGAGGTAGGGTGTGCGGACGCCGGGGCGTCACGTTCGCGCGCTGAAGATCGGAGCGAGCATCATCGGGTGCGCGGGGGTCGGCACACAGGCACCGACTAATACGGACAGACACGAGCGCGGCCGCCGGATTGCTCCGGCGGCCGCGGTGTTGAGCGCGATCAGTCGCGGGTCGATCAGCGGCCGTCGCCGTGGCCGGGGGCCCAGGCGCTGCCGTACGGCTCCCACTTCGTCTTGAGGTTGCGGTCACCCTTCGGACGGTCAATCGTCTTCGCGCCGGTCAGGTCCGGCGTGTTGAAGCTGTTCTTCGTGCGGTAGTCCGACGAGCCGATGGTCCAGTCGACAATGTC
>JBFWQT010000456.1:0-5956 GCA_050249295.1 Planctomycetota bacterium | reverse complement strand
ACCGAACGAACCCAGCGTGGTCGCGGCGCGACGGCGCACCCAGTCCGTCGTGTCGGTGGTCAGCAGTTTGATCAGCGCCGGCACCGCCAGCTCCGACCGCGTGGCGATCTTGCCCAGCGCCTCGGCCGCCAGGCTGCGCACCGCGGCCGAGTCGTCGGCGAGTCGCGCCACCAGGTCGGGCACCGCGGCGTCGGCCTTCTCCGCGAGCTGCCCGAGCTTGCGCGCCGCCTCGGCCCGCGCGTCGGGGGCATCGCCGGCGAGTTGCTCGCGCAGCGTGGTGACGGCGTCGGGCGGCTGCGGCGCGCTCTGCGGCTGATTGTCGTTGTTCTGCGCGAGCGCGATGGCGGGTGCGAGGAACCCGGGCAGCAGCATCACGACCACAACAGAGAGAAGGCGCAGCATCGCGGCAATCCATCGTCGGTGAACGGCTGCAACCACTACGCCATGCGGTCGCGCGGTTCTCAAGGGCGGCATGCGAGCGTATGGTGGGGCGCCTGCGAGCAGCGAGCAAGCCGATGAGCGAGGCGATTGCCCACGCGTACCGCTACGCGCAGCCATCCGGGCTGGCGGGCTCGCAACTGCACCTCGCGACATCCAACCCGACGCCGGACGCCGACCTTCCGTTCGTGCAGGCGGCCGTGCGCGAGCCGCGACTGGTAGCGCTTGCGTTGCGAACGGTCAGCGATGTGGTCCGCTCGCGGCATCACATTCCGGCCGCGATGCTCGCGCGCATTCTCACCCTGGCCGATCCGGTGCTCACCTTCGGCAGCGGCGTGTTGCGGGTGGAGGGGTTCTCGTCGTGCTGCGGCGTGTACGCGCGAGCCGACATCAGCGCCGATGCGTTCGAGGTCGCGCACGATCCGCGGCCCGGAACCACAAACGTGGACTTCAACGCCGACATGCGCGCCGCGCTCGCTCAGGTGCGCGACCGCGAGCCGCTCCAGCTCGACGTCAGCGACACGGCCGTGACGCTCACGCGGAACGACGAGCGCGTGGTGGAACGCAAGGTGACGCTGCCGTTGCGCTGGGTGCGTGGCTTCCTGGAGGTGCAGGCGGTGCAGCGGCGGATGGAGCTGCGCGTGAGTTTCGATCGCACCGGCGCGATCCGCTTCCTGCGCAGCCTGCCGCGCTCGGGTCGCAGCAGCGATGCGTCGTGGCTGGTTCCGATGGGCGGGGGCGTGCGGTTGAGTTCCACGCCGTGCAGCGAGTCGGTGCGGCTGGCGGGGTTCTCGCGACTGCGCGCGCTCGAGCCGGCGCTCCCGCTGGCGCAGCGACTCGACGTCTACGACGACCCGGTGACCGGCGCGAGCGCGTGGCGGCTCGACTGTGGCAATGTGGCGATCACGGCCGTGCTCAGCCCGGAGGTCTGGCGCGGGTTCTCCGGCGAGGGCCAGGCGCTGAAGGACCTGGCGCTGGATGAACCGCGCGTCGAGCGTGTGCGCGCTCTGCTCGCGTGGCAGTCGGAGCTGTCGTCCAACGCGCTGGCGAAGCAGGCGAAGTTGCCGGCCGACGAGCTCGATCGCGCGCTCGCGTGGCTCGCGTCGCGTGGCCTGGTGGGCTTCGATGTCGCGCGCGCCGCCTGGTTCCACCGCGTGCTGCCGTTCGACATGGCCGACGCGATGGAGCGCATCGAGGCGCAGCACCCGCGCCTGAAGAACGCGCGCAAGCTGGTCGCGGCCGAGGCCGTGCAGATCCGTCAGATTGACGCCGACGGTGTGGTCGAGGGCGACGTGATCAGCAAGGACGTGACCTACCGTGTCCGGATTGCGGGCGACGACGCGGTGTGTACGTGTCCGTGGTTCTCGAAGCACCAGCACTCGCGTGGGCCGTGCAAGCATGTGCTCGCCGTGCAGATCGTGCTCGACCAGCGCGGCCGACGACCGGTGTGACGCGTGGAGCACGGCTGTCCGTGGGTTGCATCGGGTAAGAGCCGCGACCGACAGGGAGCGGGGGAATCCGGGCTCCGGACTCCGGGCGAGCCCATGATGACCGGCTCGCGATCTCACGATTTCCCCGCTCCCTTTCGGTCGCGGCTCTTACCGGTCAACCGGAGTCGGCTGTCGTCGACGCGCATAGCCAACCGGGCGCAGTATCGGTAGGCTTGCGCCACAAACGCCCGAGCTACTGACCCTTCGCGCCTGTGCTTTTCCGCTACGTCGTGCGACGCCTGCTCGGCAGCCTGGTGGTGATGTGGATCATCATCACGGCGAGCTTCCTGCTGGTGCGGGCCGTGCCCGGCAACCCGTTCGCCAAGGATCGCCAGGCGAGCGACTCGTCGATGCGGGATCAGCTCGCGCGCTACCACCTCGACAAGCCGATCCTGCCGGTCTACGTGATGCCCACCGACGAGGCCGTCGCCGAGCGGCGCGCGTTGCCGATCACGTGGAGCAAGGACGAGGGCCCGCCCAGCGAGGTCGCGATCGGCTCGCTGCGGATCATGGTCAATCCGCTGGAGTGGGGCCGGACACAATACGTCAGCTACCTCGGCGGCCTGCTTGGCGGCGACTTCGGCAAGAGCTTCCAGCAGGAGCGGTCGGTCGGCGAGATCCTGTTCGGCGATGCGGTGCGCTTCTCGGTACTGCTCGGCTGCTGCGCGCTGGTCGTCGCGCTGCTGATCGGCATTCCGGCCGGGCTCATTGCCGGACTGCGGCAGAACCGCTGGCAGGACTACACCGCGATGGGCGGCGCGATGATCGGCGTGAGCATCCCGAACTTCGTGCTCGGCCCGCTGCTGATCATCATCTTTGCGCTCAACCTGCGCTGGTTCCATGCCGGCGGCTACCAGGGCATCACCGACCTGGTGCTGCCCGCGCTCGCGCTCGGTCTGTACTTCGCCGCGTACATTGCACGACTCGCGCGCGCCGGCACGCTCGAGGTCGTCCGCCAGGACTACATCCGCACGGCGCGCGCCAAGGGCCTGCCCGAGCGCCTCGTGCTGCTGCGCCACACGCTGAAGGGCGCGATGCTGCCGGTCGTCTCGTACCTCGGGCCGGCCTTCGCCGCGATGCTCACCGGCTCGGTCGTGGTCGAACGTGTGTTCTCGCTGCCCGGTGTCGGCACGTACTTCGTCAACGCCGCGCTGAGCCGCGACTACAACCTCGTGCTCGGCACGGTGATCCTCTATTCGATGCTGCTGGTCGCGCTCAACGTCGTGGTCGACGTGCTCTACACGTTCCTCGATCCGCGCGTACGCTACGACAAGGCCGCCAACACGCCACCGCTGAAGATCCGCCGCACGCTGGGCATCGTGCTCGGCATTGCGGTGGTGCTGGGCACCGTCGGCACCGTGCCGGCGTTCTGGCTCGGCGCGGTCGCGCTGCTTGCGATTGCGCTGCTCGGCTTCGTGATCATGCAGTTCGGTGTGCCGCTGCGGCTGGCGTGCTGGCTCGGCGTGATGACGCTGCTCGGTGTGGTGTTCTCAACCACCGGCGTGCCGTTCGGTGGTGCGCTGTGGATCGCGCTGGTGCCGGTCGTGTGGTGGCTGCTCGGCAAGGTGCTGCCCGCGCCGCCCGAAATCGCCGGCCTGGAGAAGGGCACCAGCCTGTGGCGCGACGCCGGCCGCCGCCTGCTGAAGAACCGGGCCGCGATGGCCGGCGCGTTCGTCCTGCTGGTGATGGCCACCGTCGCGCTCGACGCCGGCTCGCTGACCCGCTACGTCACGCACTTCACCTACAACGAGACGCACAACACCGGCGTGCAGATCCGCCCGCCCGGCGCGCGCAGCGTGCCCACCGACTTCACGCGCTTCCTGCCGATCGCCGACCACGGCTTCGAAGCGGTCGACACGAACCGCGACGGCCGCATCGACGCGAGCGAGCTGAGCGCGGCGGTCAGCCGGCTCGAGTTCGCGCGGCACGACAGCGACCACAACGGCCAGCTCTCGGAAGCGGAGTTCAACGCGGCGCCGCACGGCGTGCTCGGGATGATCGCCACGCACGCGCGCCAGGATCTCGACGGCAACGGCAGCCTCTCGCTCGACGAGACGCTGGACTGGACCGAGATCTTCCCCTCGCGCGATGCCGCCACGTTGATCCGCCGCTACGACACGCACGGCGCGGAAGGCTCGACCGAACCCGACGGCCGGCTTTCGCCCGACGAGTTCCCCGGATTGCCGGAGCCCGAGTTGCACCTGCTCGGTACCGACGCCAACGGCCGCGACCTGTTCACGCGGCTCGTGTGGGGCGGTCGCATCTCGCTGATGGTCGGCATCGCGGCGACGCTCGTGAGTTTCCTGATCGGCGTGACCTGGGGCGCCGTGGCCGGCTTCATCGGTGGCCGGCTCGACAGCGTGATGATGCGGTTTGTCGACGTGATGTACGGCCTGCCGTTCATGTTCCTCGTGATCCTGCTGATGTCGGTGTTCGGCCAGGACCTGCTGCTGATCTTCCTCGCGCTGGGCGCGGTGCAATGGCTGACGATGAGCCGCATCGTGCGCGGCCAGGTGATCTCGCTGAAGCAACGCGAATTCGTGCTCGCGGCCGAGAGCATCGGCGTGAGCAAACTCACGATCATCTTCCGCCACCTGGTGCCCAATGCGCTCGGCCCGATCATCGTCTACAGCACGCTGCTCGTGCCGGCCGTGATGCTCGAGGAGGCGTTCCTCAGCTTCCTCGGCCTTGGTGTGGCGCCGCCCGACGCCAGCTGGGGCTCGCTCGCCAACGAGGGGCGGTCGAGCCTCGACACGCGCCCATGGCTGATCCTCTGGCCCGGCATCGCGCTGGCCATCACGCTGCTGAGCTTCAACTTCCTCGGCGACGGTCTGCGCGACGCGCTCGATCCGCAGATGAAGAAGGACTGAACACCGGGCGCGGCTACTCGCCGAGCATCTCGCGGCGGTGCTGCAGGACGGCGTTGCGCGCCTCGGCCGGGCAGCAGTCGAGCGCCCGGTCGAAGCATGCGCGCGCGACCACACGCTTGCCCTCGGTCGCGAGGATGCGCGCCTTCGCCACCCACGCGCGCCACGACGTCTGGTCAATCCCGAGCACGCGCTCGAAATCGGCCAGCGCCGCCTCGCGATCGCCGGCATCCAGCAACATCAGGCCGTGGTTGAGCAGCGCCGACGTCAGGCGCGGATCCATCTCGAACGCGCGGCGGTAATCGTCGAGCGCCTCGCCGAGCCGGCCGACGCTGCGATGCACGGCCGCGCGCTGGGCCCACGCGTTGGCGCAGGTCGGATCGGAGCGCAGTGCGACCGACGTCACGCGCAACGCGTCGCCGGGCCGGTCGAGCCGCTGGTAGACCTGCGCGAGTGCTGCTGCAGCATCGCCATGGGTCTGATCGATCGCGAACGCCCGCTCCAGGCTGATCTGCGCATCGTCCCATCGACCCGCTGCCAGCATCAGCGCGCCGCGGCAGTAGTGCGCGGCGGCGTCGTACGGCGACATGCGCAGCGCGGTGTCGTAGTCGCGCAGTGCAGCGGCAAAGTCGTTGAAGTGGCTCTGCAACAGGCTCCCGCGGTTGATCCACGCGGTCGATTCGTCGGGGTCGAGTTCGACCGCCTTGTTACAGGCGTCCAGCGCCTCGTCGTAGCGGCCCGCGTCTTCCAGCGACAACGCCAGGCCGAGCCATACCTCGCTGTGTGTCGGCCCGGTTTCGGCTGCGCGTCGGGCGCACTGCATCGCCTCGTCATGCTTGCCGATCATGCGATACACACCGGCCAGCGCGTCCAGCGTGCGCCATTCGTCGGGCCAGCGCTGCAGCGATCCGGTCAGCACGCGCACCGCACTGTCGAAGTTGCCGCGCATCTTCTCGGCCAGCGCCAGCGTGCGGGCGCGCGATGGCGTGTCGCAATCCCATGGAACGAAGTCGAACAGCCGCGCCGACTGCCGGCAATCACGCAGGTAGATCGACCGCGCCCCGGCCTTGTCCATCAGCGAGAACACCTCGGCGCCGTACTCGCGCGCGTCCAGCCGTGCGAGGGAGTTCGTGACAATCACCGCGCGTGCCTGCAGCAGAT
>JBFWQT010000455.1:0-6007 GCA_050249295.1 Planctomycetota bacterium | reverse complement strand
CGGGCAGCGACGCGAGCAGCGCCATGTCGCAGACCACCGCGCGCGGCTGATGGAACGCGCCGAGCAGGTTCTTGCCCTCGGGCAGGTCCACGCCGGTCTTGCCGCCGATCGCCGCGTCGACCATCGCGAGCAGTGACGTCGGCAGGTTGATGAAGTCGATGCCCCGCATGAACACGGCGGCCGCGAGCCCGGCAATGTCGCCGACCACGCCGCCACCGAGGGCGACGATCGCACCGCCGCGATCGAGCCCGGCATCGGCCGCCTTGCGCACCACGTCGACCAGCGTCTGCGGCGTCTTGTGCTGCTCGCCGGCCGGGATCACGACCGACCCGCTGGCGTTGCAATCGTGCATCGCGGCTTCGAGATGGTGCGCGGCCACGTTCGAGTCGGTGACGATCAGCCGGCCACCGCGGACGTGCGCGAGCGCGTCGGTGCGGACCGAGGCGAGGCTCGCGCCGATCGACACGTTGTAGGTGGCGCGACCGAGGATCGAGATTTCGATGGTGGTGCGGGCAGTCGGCATGATGCTCGATGATGATGGTCAGGGTGTCTGTTGCAGCAGCACCATCTGCCGCGGGTCGGCTCCGTTGCGCGGCGGCGGCGCGGTCAGCGTCGCTTCGAGCATCAGCTCCACCGGGCCGTACGAGGGCATGGGGAAGCTGTACGGCGTGCCGTCGGCATCGGTGTACGGCGTGCCGTCGGGCTGCAGCAAGGGCGTGGCGGGTGTGGCCAGCTCGCGCCGGCGTTGCACAAGGCGCAGCGAAGCGAGTTTCCAGGGCGTGTTGAAGCGCGCTTCCTTGCCGTTGAGCGAGATGGTCCGGCCGACGGTCTCGTCGATGGTGGCGCGGAACACGGCGCTGATGCCGTGGCGGGTGATGCGGAACAGCGCCACGCCGCTGCTGCGATTGCCGCCCACGAGCTGGAGCGTGTAGTCCGCTGGCGTGTGCACCGTCTCCTCGGCCGAGAAGCGCGAGATGAACCACACGCCGCGGCGCTGCTGGCCGTCGATGAGTGTGGTGGTGCCGGCCGTGATCATCACGGTGTAGTCGGTGTCCGGCCGCAGGCCTTCGATGTGGGCCGTGGTCTCGGTGACCTTGTAGTCGCGGAACTGGAAGCCCGGCGCGTTGGTCTCCTGCACGAAGACGTAGTAGCCGGCCACGGGGGCGGTGGTGCCGGGGCCGCGCACCCAGGTGACGTCCATGGTGGTGGGCGTCACCATGACTGTCACGCCGACCGGCGGGAGCAGCACCGGGGCTGGCTCGTCGTCTGCGCCGTCGGCCGTGAGGACCTGCGCCAGGCCCGGCAGCAGCAACGCCGAGGCGGCGCACAGCAGCACGAGCAGGCGCAGGCGGAAGCGGGTGGGGTTCATGACGGCGCGGCAGTGGCTGGAGTCCGGCTGTTGTTGTACCAGGTGCAGCGCCCGGCTGCACGGACAGCTGTGGCCCGGATGCTTGCCCGACCCGCACCTGCCTGGTATCGTCCGCCGCCGATGACCTTCGACCCGTCTGTCTGTCTGAATCGCCCGGGAGAGCAGGAATGGCGTACATCGTCGCCGAGCCGTGTGTGAAGTGCAAGTACACCGACTGCGTCGAGGTTTGTCCCGTGGCGTGCTTCTACGAGGGCGAGAACGCGCTGGCGATCCACCCCGAAGAGTGCATCGACTGCGGCGCGTGCGAGTCGGAATGCCCGACGACCGCGATCTTCGAGCAGGATGACCTGCCGGAGAAGTGGACCGCCTGGATCGACATCAACGCCGTGGTGACGGGCGTGAAGGAAGCCGGCGATGCCGACCAGTCGACCTGGCCGGACAGCCTCAAGGAGGCGGTGGCCGCTGGCGTGACTGCGTGGCCGAAGATTGAAAAGAAGAAGGACGCGCTGCCCGGCGCCGACGACGTGGCGAAGGAAGAGGGCAAGCTCAAGGACCTGAGCATCAAGCCCGGCGCCGGCAACTGATCGGTTGATCGCCGCCGGTGTCGGATGTTGATGTGCGTACGCGGGGCGGATTCGGGATCGAGAGGTCCGCCGGGCCCGCTCGCTTGCGCTCGCGGCTCTTGCGTGGATGCTCCCGCTCTGTGTGGAGTCGCACCGCGATGAACGCGCGCTCACGGCCCGTGCGCAGCGCGCTTGCGTTGTTGCCGCTGGCGCACGCCGAGGCCAAGCACCAGCAGTGCAAGCCCGACCACCGTGGCCTGCAGGATGAACGTCAGCGCCGCCTCGAACGGGCCGGGGCCCTGCGGTGCGTGCGACGCCGTGGCGATGGTGGTGTGGAAGTGCTGGTTGAGCCAGGCCTCGATCTCCGCCAGCGTGTCGTGGCTGTCGCCCTGCGCGATGATCCGGCCGTTCTCGTCGAGCAGCACGAGCCAGCCGAAGTTGGTCACGCCGTAGCGCGTGGTGACCTTCAGACCGTCGTCGTAGAGCGAGAGCCAGTCCCAGCCGCGCTCGTCGATGATCGCCTGCTGGCGCTCGGGGCGGTCGCGGTACGAGCCGCCGATGGTGAGCACGCGGAACGGCCGGTCGCGCAGCGCATTCTCGATGCGCAGCAGGTGCGCGTCGCCCATGTGCACGCAGCCCGGCACCCAGCTGGCCCAGAACATCACCAGCACGCAGTTGCCGCGCAGCTCGGCGAGCGTGTGCGGCGCGTCGTGCAGGTCGGGCAGCGTGAAGTCCGGCGCGATGTCGCCCGGCTGCGGTGCGTCGGGCGAGGGCGTGTTGTCGTTCTGCGCGTGCGCAGGAGACGCGATCGCAAGCACGAGCACGACTGCAAGCGCGAGCGCAACACCCCGCGCGAGCCCACGGGGTGCTCCCCGTGGGTCACGCTCGCGAGACCTCTCACCCTCGCTTGCTGCTTCCATCACTACTTCCCGTGGCGGTCCGGATACGCCGGCTTCGCGGGGCGCTTCGCACCCTGCCCCTGCTCCAGCGCGCGCAACATCACCATGATCGCCGTGTCGAGCTGTGGATCGCCACCGTTCCACATCTTTGATGGATCGTCCTGCACCTCGATGTCCGGCGACACACCGGTGCCTTCGATGATCCACTTGCCGTCGCGATCGTAGATACCGAAGCTCGGCACGGTCACGTTGCCACCATCCAGCAGGCGCGGCACGCCGGTGTAGCCGATCAGGCCGCCCCAGGTGCGGGTGCCGATCAGCGGGCCGAGGCCGCGCTCGCGGAAGTAGTGCGGGAACGCGTCGCCGCCGCTGCCAGCCCGGCCGTTGATCAGCATGCACTTCGGCCCGTCATGCGCGAGCCCCGGCGTCTGCCAGTCGTGGCCATCGCGCACAGCCCAGTAGTTGATCACCGGGCGGTTGATCAGCTCGATGAAGCGATCCGGAATCTGGCCGCCGCCGTTCCAGCGTTCGTCGAAGATGATCGCCTCCTTGTTGAACTGCGCGCGGAACTGGCGCACCAGCTCGTTCTGGCCCTGGCCGCCGGTGTTGGGGATGTAGCAATAACCCACGCGGCCGTTGGTCGCGTCGTCCACGCGCTTGCGATTGACCTCGATCCACGCGCGGTAGCGCAGGTTGAACTCGCTGCCCATCGGCTGCACCAGCACGCGGCGCGCGCCCTCGGCCGCCGGCTGCGAGTTGACGGTCAGCTCCACCGTCTTGTTCGCCAGGCCATCCAGCGCCGCGTACGGCTCGCGATCGGCGCGCACCGGCTCGCCGTTGACGGCCAGCAGGTAGTCGCCCTCACTCACGTCGCAGCCCGGTTCGGCCAGCGGCGAACGCTCGTCGGCGGCGTCCCACGCGGCACCCCGGATGATCTTGCGGATGCGCCAGTGCCCGTTCGCCAGTTCGTAGTCGCAGCCGAGCATGCCGATCGCGCGGCCCGGCGCCTCGCGCGTGTCGCCACCGCCGCGGTAGGTGTGCGACGAGTTGATCTCGCCGATCAGCTCGCCGATGACGTGGTTGACGTCCCAGCGCGTGACGCAGTGCGCGAGCAGCGGCTCGTAGCGGGCGCGCATCGCGGCCCAGTCGCTGCCGTGCATGCCGGGGTCGTAGAAGTAGTCGCGCTGCAGGCGCCACGCTTCGGCAAACAGCTGGCGCCACTCCTCGCGCGGGTCCACGGTCATCTCCAGGCCGGCCGTGCCGAGCGCCTTGAAGGCCTGCTTCGGCGCCGGGTCGATGATGGAGAACGTGCTGCCGCGGCGCACCAGCAGCTTCTTGCCGTTGCCCGACACCTCGAAGTCATTGGCGTTGTCGAGCACTTCCTTCTCGGCGCGATCCTTCAGCTCCCACGCGACGAGCGGCGAGTTGCCGCCGCTCTCGCCGGTGCGACGGCCGCGGATGACCAGCAGCTTGCCGCGCACGGCGCGCAGGTTGTTGTAGTTGCCGGCCGCCATCGGCAGCGTGATCGCGCGCGACTCGAACCCGCTGACGTCGATGCTGACCACGGCGGGCGAGGCCGGCGGCTTCTCGTCCTTGCCGTCCTTCGGCTCGGCCTTCGTCGCGTCGTCATCGTTGCGCGGCCGCAGCGGCGACGGCACATCGGTGCGCAACGGCGCGCACAGCACGTTGGTGGCGTTCGCGTAGATCCAGTCGTCGGCCACGCGGCCGTACATCGGCGAGTGCGTGCGATCGGACAGCCAGTAGAGGTACTTGCCGTCCGGGTCGAACGCCGGCTGCGTGTCGTTGTAGAAGCCGCTGGTCAGCTGGTGTGTCGCGCCGGTCTGCGAGTCGAACGCGAAGATCGCGTCGTGCGCGTTCTCCAGCCCGCGCGACCAGACGATCCACCGGCTGTCGGCGCTGAACGTCACGGCGAAGCGCGAGAGTTCGCCGTGGTACATCCAGTAGCCCTTGTCGAGCTGCGTCACGGCGCCGGTCGCAACGTCCACGCGGTGCATGCGCATCGCCTTGTCCACGAACACGATCGTCTTGCCGTCGGGCGACCACTGCGGCTGGTAGCCGAAGCCCACGTTCAGGGGCGCGGCCGTCAGCCGTGTCTCGTCGCCGTCACCATCCAGCGGCCGGGCCACCAACTCGTACTCGCCGCTGCGATCGCTGAAGTACGCCACACGCGTGCCGTCCGGCGACACCGCGGGCCAGCGCTCGGCCACGCCCGACGAGCGCGTGAGGTTGCGCACCACGCCGTGCTCGGCCGGCACACTGAACAGCTCGCCGCGCGTCTCGGCGACAATGCGCGCACCGGCCGGCGTGATGCTGGCGTTGCGCGTGCCGTCGCCCACCTTCTCCACGCGCGGCCGCAGATCGATGTAGTCGGCCACCACGCGGATGCTCACCTCCACCGGCTGGCCCTCGCCCGACGCCAGCAACGGCAGGCGCCACAGCTTGCCGGCGTTCTCGTAGACGATGTCGTCAGGGCCGATCGACGCGAAGTGGATGTCCATCGTGCGGTACGACGTGACCTGCCGCGCGGTGCCGGTGTGCGTGTCGAAGGCCCACAGGTTGTTGCGCTGCGCCTCATCGCGATCGCTGATGAAGTACAGCGTGTCGCCGTGCCACATCGGCGTGCTCTCGTTGGCGTCGGATGGCGCGACGAGCTGCGCCGCGTGCGACTCCATGTTGACGAGCCAGATATCGGGCGCCATGCCGCCGCGGTAGCGCTTCCAGGTGCGGAACTCGCGCGTCCAGCCGAGGTACGCCAGCCGCTTGCCGTCGGCATGGATCGCGCCGTCGTCGCCGTACGGCACCGGCAGCTTCGTGGCCTCGCCGCCTGCGGCCGGAATTCGCCACAGCTGGTTCGCGCGGCCGTAGTAGTCGCGGCGCGACGCGAAGAGCAGCGCCGTGCCATCCGGCGTCCAGTCGATCAACCGGTCGGACTCCGGGTGCCAGGTGACGCGCGCCGGCACGCCGCCGCCGATCGGCACGGTATAGATCTCGTCGTTGCCGTCGTAGTTGGCGTTGAAGGCCAGCGTCGCGCCGTCGGGCGAGAAGCGCGGGTTGCTCTCCTCGCCGGCCGCGGTGGTCAGGCGATGTGCCACGCCGCCGGTGCGCGGCGCGATCCAGATGTCGCCGGCGTAGACGAACGCGATGTGGTGCGCCGA
>JBFWQT010000454.1:0-6009 GCA_050249295.1 Planctomycetota bacterium | reverse complement strand
GACTTCACGGCGGGGTTGCACTTGAGGTAGTTGCCGAGCCGCGCATAGTGCGTGTCGTTGAGCAGCAGGTGGTGCAGCGTGGTCTCGGCCGTCACGTGCACGCCGCTTGCCACAGCCTCCTCGATGACCAGCACCTCCTCGGCCGTGGTCAGGTGCGCGACATGCAGCCACGCGCCGTGCTCGCGCGCGAGGCCGATCGCGCGGACGGTGGCCTTGACGCAGCACACGTTGTCGCGGATCAGCGGGTGCACCGCCGGATCGTCCAGGCGGTCGCGGTAGCGCTCGAGGTTCTCGGCGATCACGCTGTCGTCCTCGCTGTGCACCGTCACCGGCACGTCGAGCTCGGCCGCCGCAGCGAAGGTGACGTGCAGGTCGTCCTCGCTCATCGCGTCGGCCGCCGTGGTCCCGCCCATGTAGGCCTTGAAGCCGGGGATGCCGTGGCGATCGTAGCGGCCCAGCACCTCGGCCTGCGAACTGCCGAGCGTCGGGTAGAACGCGTAGTCGATCGCGCACTTCTCCGCGGCCAGCGCCTTCTTCGCTGCGAGCGCCTCGGGCGTGATCGTCGGCGGATCGGTGTTCGGCATGTCGGCGAAGCCCGTCACGCCGCCGGCGGCCGCCGCGCGCGAGCCGCTGCGCAGGTCTTCGGCCGGGTTCGAGGGCAGCGGATCGCGGAAGTGCACGTGCAGGTCGATCGCGCCGGGCAGCAGGTGCTTGCCGAGTGCGTCGATCACCACGGCGTCGCGGCCGGCGTCGTCGATGCGGTCGGCCACACGTGCGACGAGGCCGCGTTCGATCAGCACGTCAGCCACGCGCACGCCGGTGACCGACACGACGCGGCCGTTGCGGATCAGCACGCGTTCGGGCGCGTCGTCGCGCAGCAGCAAGTCGTCGGTGAGCAGTCGGTCGTCGGAGTGATGGGTGGACACGGCGAACGCGGCGGAGGCGGATGGCGGGCTGCGCGGCAGGGTACCACGCCCGGCGAGACCGCCAACGACGCGCGCCGCATGTCATTGGTGCGAAAAACGCAATCGCCCCGGCGCGCGTCGTATTAGCTCGCGGCCGACCCGGACAGGCAGCGTGCAAAGGGCACGCGGCATCACAGCCGGGTCACAAGGAGGGTACGAACATGAAGATGTTCATCCTGATGATTCTGGCTGCGTTCGGCGCAATGGCTTCGGCCATGTATCGAGTCATTGGTCTGACGGGTTTCCGGCAGGTCCTGAACGATGCCCGTGGCCTGCCGGCCCAGACGCGCTACACGCGCAGCCGTCAGCGATGACGCGCGGAGCCGCCCGACGGGGCGCTTCCACGCCCGTCACTGACAAACTTTGATCGGCCGATCCGTGGACCGGGTGCGAGCGAGAACTGATCACTCTCTCTCGCACCCGTTCCCGTTTCCGGCCGAGGCTCTCACGGTCGCGGCACGGACCGGACAGCGTGGCCGACCTACAGCCACCCGCCGGTCTTCAACACTCGCGCGGTACGCACCTCACCGCATTTCGCGCCGGTGGGGAACACCTTGGCCGGGTTGCAGATCTGCTGCGGGTCAAACACGTCGCGCACACGGCGCATGTGATCGAGGTCGTCGTCGCTGAACAACCACGGCATGCAATCCTGCTTCTCCACGCCAATGCCGTGCTCGCCGGTGAGCGTGCCGCCGAGGTCCACGCAGAGGCGGAGGATCTCGCTGCCAGCGTCGTGCACGCGCTGCACCTCGGCGGCGTTGTCCGGATCGTAGAGGATCAGCGGATGCAGGTTGCCGTCGCCGGCGTGACACACGTTGGCGACGCGCAGTTCGTGACGGCGCGCGATGTCGGCAATGCCGCGCAGCGCGTCGGGCAGCCGGTCGGGCGGCACCACACCGTCGTGCGTGTAGTAGGCCTTCGCGATCTTGCCCATCGCGCCGAGCGCCTGCTTGCGACCCTTCCACAGTTTCGCGCGGGTCGCCTCGTCGGTTGCGTGCTGCACGTCGCGCGCATGGTTATCACGGCAGATCGCCTCGATGCGCGCTGCCTGATCGTCGAGTTCGATCGCTGCGCCGTCGATCTCGATCAGCAAGACCGCGGCGGCGTCCGTCGGGAAGCCTGCGCGGATGTGGCGCTCGACCGCTTCGATCGCGAGCTGGTCCATCAACTCCATCGCGGCCGG
Organism: Planctomycetota bacterium; assembly: GCA_050249295.1. GTDB lineage: Bacteria > Planctomycetota > UBA8742 > SKZP01 > SKZP01 > JBFWQT01. Next base: position 3,861 of record JBFWQT010000454.1, on the reverse strand, counting down.
CACCACACCGGCACGGATCACGCCGGCCACGGTGGCCGATGCGTCGTCGATGGTGGTGAACACGGCGAGCAGCGTGCGCACGGCTTCGGGATTCGGCACGAGGCGCACGACAATCTCGGTAGCGATACCGAACGTGCCCTCGCTGCCGACGAACAGGCCGGTGAGGTCGTAGCCGGCGTCGTCGCAACAGGTGCGCAGCAGCGTGCCGTCGGGCAGCACGACGAGCAGCGAGAGGATGTGATTGGTGGTCACGCCGTACTTGAGCGTGTGCGGCCCGCCGCTGTTCTCGGCGACGTTGCCGCCGACGGTGCAGGCCGACTGGCTGCTCGGGTCGGGCGCGAAGTGCAGGCCCAGCGGATGCGTCGCGCGCGAGAGGTGCAGGTTGACCAGCCCCGGCTGCACGGTGGCGGTGCGATTGTCGGCGTCGATCGCCAGCACGCAGTTCATGCGGGCCATCTCGATGATCAGGCCGTTGCGCGCCGCGACCGCCCCGCCGGAGAGGCCGGTGCCGGCGCCGCGCGCGAGGAACGGCGTGCCGGTGGCGGCACACGCGCGCACCGCGGCCTGAATGTCGGCTGTGGTTTCGGGATACACGACGACGTCGGGAATCGCGCGCGAGAGCGTCTGCCCGTCGCATTCGTAGACGAGCATCTGCTCCGGCGAATGCGCAATCTGGTCGGCTCGCAACTCCGCGCGCAGCAGGTCGAGCAGTTGTGGCGGCAGAGTCGAAGTCGGCACGCGCACGCGCTACTGCACCATCTTGCGCGACAGCGTGGAGATGAACAGCGTCAGCAATCCGACGCCGAGCACCACCTCGAACATGCCAAGGAAGCGGCGCCAACCTTCCAGCGTCAGCGAGATGTTGTCCACGCCTACGGCAAACTCGGCGCCGAGCGACACGCTGAAGGCGTCGCCCAGGCTCAGCAGCCCCTCGCGGCCGTCGACAAACGTGCTCTCCGGCTGGCCGAGGTACACCGGCGTGAACAACACCGCGACGACGAGCATGAACATCAGCACGCGGACCGGCCGGGTGCCGTAGCCGCTGCCCCAGTCCACGATCCACTTCTCGAGCACGTTGCGCGCGACGGCGAGGCCGCTGGCGAGCCACTTCTCGGGCGACACCTTCTTGAGGTTGATGGCGCGCCACGTGCGGAACTTGCGATGCGCGCGCGAGTACAGATGGTGCGCCCAATCCATGTCGTTGTAGAGCGTTTGCATCGCAAAGCTGCGCTTGGCCACCGCGTACTCGCGCGCGACGACCTCCCAGTACTCGCCCAGTTCGCCGCCTTGCAGCGCAAACACCTCGTTCTGCAGCCGGCCCTCCACCTGCTGGCGAGTGATGATGAAGTGCTCGCTGCGCAGGCCGTCGAGTACCAGCTTGCCCTCGAAGCGCACCGTCGAGAGGTCGAGCTTCTCGGTGAACGTCGCGTCCGAGAGGTCGAACCGGCCGCGCACCCAGGTGTTGTCGAAGCGGTTGCGCCCCGCGAAGTACGCGTCGGCAAAGCTGCTCGGGCCGAGAATCTGCGCGTCGGTCCAGTCCCACAGGTCATCGCCGCGCACGCCACGCATCAGCAGGCCGCTGCCAAGTCGGGCCGCGGTCATGCGCACCGGCCCGCTGAACTGCGCGTTGTTCCAGCGCAGTGCACCGCTGATCTGCGCGTTGCGCATCGACAGCTCGCCAGCGAACACCGTCTCGTGCGCGTTGAAGTTGTCCTCTACGTCGGCGCGGTCGAGCACCAGGTCGGCATTGAGATGCGCGTGGTCGAGCACGAACTTGCCGTAGACGTGCAGGCCCTGGAAATCCAGCGGCGTCTGCATCCGCGCCTCGGCCGGTCGTGCGGTGCGCGCGCGGCTGTCGCCGTCCTCGCCGTCGCCGTCGGGCAGCTGGAAGCGCGCATCATCGAAGCGCAGGTCGCCGTCGCAGTCGGCCTCGGCGAACAGCACGGTGCCGAGCCAGCGCGTGCCCTGGAAGTACGCCGTGTCGGCAAACCGCGCGCGCGTGAAGTCGGCGTCGGCCAGCAGGCGCGCGTGGCGGAAGTCCACCCGGCCGCCGAACTGCGCATGGTCGAACTCCATGCTGCCGTTGCAGCGCACGCGGCCGAACGTCACGGTGCTGCCAAACTCGGCCGCGACAAAGTTGGCGCCCTCGTCGAACAGCACGCTGCCGAACTCCACGCCGTCGCGGAACGTCGCGCGCTCGAACCCCACCGGCCCGGCAAAGTGCGACGCCGTGAAGTCCACCCAGCGGTTCGCCGACATGTGGTCGAAGATCGCCGCGCCATCGACGGTCACGCCGTAGAACTCGGCCCCCTCGCCGAAGTCGGCCACGCCGTAGTCGCACCCGCCATGGAACCGGCAGTACGAGAAGTTGCCCTCGCCAAGGAACTTCACGTCGTTGAAGTTCACCTCGCCGTGGAAGGTGCACGAGCGGATCAGGCAGTTGAGATTGAAGGTGGCGTCGTAGAAGTTGATCTCGCCGGTGGTGACGACTTCCCACCAGCGCGTCTCGCCCTGGACCTTCACGCTGGCAGCCTCGCAGTTGCCGTTGACGCGCACGCTGCGTTCGAACCAGTTGCCGTCGATCTGCGCGTGGTGCATGTCCACGTGGCCGTTGACGACGACGTCCTCGAGCATCACGTGGCCGGCAATCGTGGCGCCGCGCATGTTGATCGCCGCCTCGTGGTCCGGCGGATGGCCGATCACGCAGCCAAGCAGCGAGACGCTGCCGGGCAGCTCGGCATCCACCAACTGCACGCCGTGGTCGATCAGCCAGCCTTCCAGGCGGATCACGCCGTCGCTGCCCGCGGCCGGCAGCGAGTCCACGGTCAGCGCCGAGGCGAGGTGATGATGCAGCGCGACGGGCAGCGCCTTGACGTCGACGATGAACGACGACGCCTTGCATGCCGGGCAGGTGTGCACGGTGCCGACGTCGCCCATCGGGCCGGGAAGCGCGGTCTTGCAGTGCGGGCAGATCGCCAGTGCGCTGCGCGAGTTGCTGGTTGCAGTGGGCGCGGAGGTCGGCGTCGAAGTCATCCGGCTACACCTGGACGTGGGGCCCGCTGAACGAATGCGGCGCGCCGATCGGCTTGCCGCAATGAGGACACGCTGCGTGCGTAGTGTGCAACGCCTCACCCATCGATGCGACGGTGGCGTTGGCTTCGTCGGCCCGCAGCCTCGCGCGCCGGTTCATCTCCTCGACGAATGCGGCGCCGATGATACCTACCGGCAGCGCAAAAACGCAGACCCCGAGCACGGCAATGAACGAGCCGATGATCTTGCCGACCGTGGTCACGGGCGCCTGGTCGCCGTAGCCGATCGTCGTGACGGTCACGACGGACCACCACATCGCGTCCGGAATGCTCTGGAACTTGCGGTTGGCGATCTGCGCGTCGTTGTCGTGCTCCGCCAGGTAGATCACGCTGGCCGAGAGCACGACCATGATGATCACGACCACGGCGCTGACGGCCAGTTCCTCGCGCTTGCTCTTCAGCACGTCCATCAGCAGGGTGAACGACGCGGCCAGGCGGCCACTGCGGAAGATACGGAAGATGCGGAACAGCCGCAGCGCGCGCACGAAGCGCAGGTCGGCGGCCGGCATCACCAGTTGCAGGTAGAACGGCGCGATCGCCACGATGTCCACCAGCATCAGTGGCTCGAGCGCCTTCTTCACGCGGCCGCGGATCATGCCGGGGAACTCGGGCAGCGCTGTGCAGGCCCACAGGCGCAGCAGGTATTCAATCGTGAAGACCAGCACCGACACCAGCTCGAACCAGTAGAACGCGTCGGCCGGCGCGTCGGGGCTGCGGTGGTGGCCGTCGTCTTCGTAGCCGAGCGCTTCGTTGACCTGCTGCCGCAGCGGGA
>JBFWQT010000453.1:0-6013 GCA_050249295.1 Planctomycetota bacterium | reverse complement strand
TCGGCGCTGGTGCTCGATTCCATTCCGCGCACGCGCGTCGAGGCCGCGTGGAGCCGGTCGGCGGGCAACCCGGCGGACTTCGCGCGACGCCTCGGCACACTGATGGCCGCCAACAAGGCAAGCGTGGACGACATCATCCGCTGGGCGCTGGCGCAGGCACAGTGGGGTGTGCCGCTGGCGTTGCGCGCCGGTGTCGGCATGGCGCTCGCCGCGCGACGCTACCCCGGCATCGAGATCGTCGACCTGCTCGACCGCATGCTCAACGATCCGCTGCCCGACGGCGTGTCGCCGTTCGAGGCGCTGTTCATCGTGGCAGCGGGTCAACAGCTGCACGGTGCGTCGAACCCGGAGCTGGCCACGTATCACGCCTGGGCCGCGCAGCGAGCATGGACCATGGGCGGCATGCGCAGCGTGCTGGCCGACCCGTTGCAGTACGACCTGCTCGACCGCACCCGCAACTGGCGCCAGACCGGCGAGTTCGCCGAAGCGTTCCGCCAGGTGCGCTGCCTGGTGCTCGGCATGCTGCACCGCCGTGCCGAGTTGATCGCGGTCTCGCGCGATGGCGACCGCGACCTGTGGGGCGGCGTGATGGGCATCCCGCACTACGTCGTGCTGCACCGCATGATCCACGAAGAGGGCGAACGGCTCGCGCGGCAGTACATTCTCGATATGGAAGAGCGCGGGATTGTCTTTGATGATCGGTGACGGCGCTTGACCGGGCGCGCCCGGGCACAGACGATCCATCGTCGCTTTTACGCGGTGCCGCCAACCGGAGCCGGCCAGATGGACATTGCCGCGTGGATCGCGCTGGTCTTCACCACCGTGCTCCTGCTGATGATCATGTCGCGCGTGTTCTTCCACGACTGGATCGCGGGGGAGCGCGTGCTCGGCATTGTCGGCTGGGCCGTGCTGCTCGGTGCGATGCCGGCCACATTGATGATCTGGCTGGCGTGGGCGCTCAACCCCGCCACTGCCGCCGATCAGCGTCCGCCGCTGGAGTTCGTGCTGGTGGTGTGCGGCAGCCTGCTCGCTGTGGCGTCTTTCGTGGCCGGCATCGAGGTGTTCCGTCTGCTGAAGATCGTGGCGATGACCGACAACAAGACGAACCTGCTGGTCACGGTCGCCAATCGCCTGAACGACGTCGAGGACTACCTGCGCATCCTGCACTTCAACCTCACGGCCGACTATCAGCCGCCGCTACCGGCCGACACCGAGCGCGCGCTGCGCGAGCGCGGTGTGCTGCCAGCCGAACCGCCGCCGGCCGAACCCGCTCGACCGGCCGTCGTGCATCCGGGCAGCACCGAGATTGTCTACGCCGACCCGCCCGATGCGGTGCCGGCAACGCCGCCCGCGCCCGTGTCGGAGCGGCGGCCCGCGATCGGCGATGCGGCCGACGCGGCCAGCGGTGAGTGACGTAGTGTGCGCGATCGACTTCCGAACGAGTTCGGGCAATGGCTGGCCACCGTGTGGGCGCCCGACTTCCTGCCGTTCCCGCGGCCTGCCGGGCTGACCGCCGACGAACTGGCGCGTCGCCAGCGCGCATTCGTCTGGCGCCACGATCCGACCGGCAAGTGGTCGCGCGCGCTGCGCAAGGCGCTCGGCTATCACGCGCTGGCAGCTGTGCGCGCCATGTTCGCTGGCGGCGCGCCACCGCGCGGCGTGCTCGACGCGCTGGCCATGCTGGCCGTGCGGATGCCGGGTCGGCGGCGTCGCGTGGCGCACGAGAACCTGCTGCGCGCATTTCCGGAGCAGTCGCCGGAGTGGCGCGACGCCGTCTGGCGGCGCTTCCTGCGTACCGCGCTGGATGTGCTCGTCCAGGTGCTCTCGCTCGAGACCGACCCGCCGCAGCGCATGCGCGAGCGCGTGATCATCGATGGCGAGTCGCACCTGCGCGAGGCGCTGGCGGCGGGGCGCGGCGCGATCTGCCTCACCGCGCACTTCGCCGCGTTCCCGATGACGTTCACGCGGCTCGCGCTCGACGGCTGGCCCTCGGCCGTGCTGATCAAACGGCAACGCGATCCGGTGTTCGAGCAGTGGTGGAAGCACCTGCGCGATCGCAGCGGCACGGTGAGCATCCCCGACCTGCCGCCGCTCGCGTCGGCGCGCATGAGCCTGGCGTGGTTGCGCGCCGGCGGCGTGATCTGCATGGCCGGCGATCAGCGTGCACCGGGTGACGCGCCGCTGATTCCGTTCTTCGGCCACGATGTGCACACCTATCCGTTGCCGGCCCGCCTGGCGCTGCGCACGGGCGCGGCGATCCTCCCCACACTCGTGGATCCGCCCGGCCCCGACGGCCGCCAGGTGATGCGCATACATCCGCCGCTGCAACCGGCGGTGGGCGCTCCGGCGGACGTCGTGGTGCGCAAGCTGCTCGCGGACTTCCACCGCGTCCTCGAAGCGGAGATCCGGCGAGAGCCGCACGCCTGGTGGTGGGTGCACAACAGGTTCCACCGCTGGACCACCGCCTGAACCTGCCGCGCCCGCTACTTTCCGCGATCGGCCGCGCGTCGCTGCGAACTGGTCAGCGTGCGGACCTCGCTGCGTCCGTCGGCGTTCACGGTCAGGTCGATCGTCTCGTCGTCGCCCACCGACAGCGACTGCAACCAGCGCGCGTGCACACCCGCATCGTCGCCGTTGCCGCCCGGGTGCAACGCGATGAACGCGCCCTCGGCGTCGCGCGCCTTGCTCGCCGCGCTCTCGCGCTCCTCGCGGCGCACCTTCACGACTTCGACTACCACGAACTCCGCCTCCACCCGCGCGACGCGCACGCCGAGCTTGCCAACGAAGCCGCGCAGGCACTCCGGCGCCGCCGTGTCGGCCGCGATCGCATCGGCCGGCGAACTGCCGAACACGGTGGACGGAATCATCGTGTGCGCGATCGGGTCGGTGCCGTAGAGCAGCTGGTAGTACTGGAAGTAGTCGTGCACCACGAGGCCGCCGTAGGCCTTGCCCGACTTGCGGAACGCCACATCGAACGATGCCAGCGCGCGGAAGAACGGCAGCGGGCCGTCGCGCAGGATTTCCTGGCCCCACGTCTCCTCCGGCGCCGCGCCCTTCGTGCCGGTCTCCAGCGCCAGCGCCATCGGCTTGTTCGCGGCGGTCGCGGCCTGCAGCGCCTGCGCGCCGAGTTGCAGCACCGTCGCCGGCTGATCGCTGTAGTCCATCAGGCTCGCCTCGTCGACCACGTCGAGCACGTGCTGCGCGAACGGCCGCGGCGTCTTGCCGTCCTCGCCCGGCCACGGCTGGCGCAACCACACCGGTTTGAGCGTCACGCCGAGTTGCAGCTTCGCGCGCAGCTCGTCGCGTCGTTCGGCAGCGAGCCGGTTCATGCGCATGTACGCGGCGTACTGCGCCGGGTCGGACGGCTCCTGATCACCATGCAGGCCGACGATCGGCGCGGCCGCGTGGCGCGTGTTGTAGTTGTGCGTCGCAGTCACGATGTCGGCCACGCGTTCCGGCTTCTGCAGATCGTTGGCGTCGTCGTTGAGCACGTACATGCCGTGCACCTCGGTGCCGACGACCTTCAGAGCCGCCACGGCCATCGCCAGCTGGTCCTCATTCGGCAGCCGGCCGTTCGCGTAGTGCGGCTCGTGATCCCACTGACAGCTGCCGATCGCGAGGTACACGCGGCGGAAGCCGTGGCGCTTGCAGAACGCGGCAAGCCGCTCGATGTAGTGGTTCTCGGTCTTCAGCCGCCACACGTAGAGCGCCTTGGGCAGCGCGATGTACGCCGCGACTTCCGGCGGATCGCTGTCGGCATGCGCGAGCGACACCGGCGCGAACCACGATGCAACGGCCAGCACGATCAGGAGAATGAATGGGCGGTGCAGCATGACGCGAACGGCGACCGGGCGGACCGGCTCACCTTAGCAGGTTGTTACACGGCGTTTACAGATGATGGCCGGGCAGCGCCGTAGAACGGAGAAGCAAAAGCGGTGTGATTCGTTGCGACGCCACGCGTCGGAAGACCAACGACACCGCGAAAGACGAACTCGAGGAGCCAGTCATGATGATCCGCCGTCGCACCATGTTCCGTCGCATTGCACCTGCCGCGCTGCTACTGCTCGGCACCACGCTTGCCCCGCTGCCGTCCGCGTTCGCACAGCCCGGCCCGGACGATCCGGCGCCCGTGCAGCCCGTTCCGCCGAAGGCCGCGTCGCAGCCGCGCATCGAGGTCGTGTTCGTGCTCGACACCACCGGCAGCATGAGCGGCCTGATCCAGTCGGCCAAGGACAAGATCTGGAGCATCGCCAACGCGCTGGCCGTGGCCGAGCCCGCGCCGCACATCCGCATGGGTCTGGTCGCGTTCCGCGATCGCGGCGACGAGTACGTCACGAAGCGCTTCGACCTCAGCGACGACCTCGACATGATGTACCGCGAGTTGATGGGCTTTACCGCCGACGGCGGCGGCGACGGCCCGGAGAGCGTCAATCAGGGCCTGCGCGAGGCGGTCGAACTGATGCCGTGGAGCGAGGACGCCGAGACCTACAAGGTGATCTTCCTGGTTGGCGACGCGCCGCCGCACATGGATTACGAGAACGACGTGAAGTACGCCGCGACCTGCGAGGCCGGCGTGAAGAAGAACATCGTCTTCAACACCATCCAGTGCGGCAGCGAGGCCGAGACCACGCCGATCTGGCAGGAGATCGCGCGCCTCGGCGAGGGCAACATGTTCACCGTCTCGCAGGACGGCGGCGCGAAGGTGATCGCCACGCCGTTCGACGAGGACCTGGCGAAGGCCGCGAAGGATGTGGATGCGACGCGCCTGTGGTGGGGCTCGGCCGAGAAGCAGGCGGCGCAGAAGGCGCGCGACGCGGCGACCGATGACATCTACCGCGGCAGCTCGTCGTCGGCCCAGGCGGCCCGCGCCGAGTACAACAACAGCGAGGCCGGCGGCCGCAACTGGATCGGCAGCGCGAACGAGCTGATCCACGACCTGGCGGACGGCAAGCTCAAGCTCGCCGACATCAAGGACGAGGAGCTGCCCGAGAACATGCGCAAGATGACCGCCGAGGAACGCGAGGCGTTCGTCAAGGAGAAGGCGGCCGAGCGCGAGGCGCTGCAGAAGCAGATCGACGAGCTGTCGAAGAAGCGCGCCGCGTTCATCGCGGCCGAGCAGGCGAAGCAGTCCGCCGGCAAGCCCACCTGGGAGTCGGCCGTGTTCGGCAGCATGAAGGACCAGGCCGCGCGCCTCGGCATCAAGCTCGAGAAGGCGCAGCCGAAGGCCCCGACGGACGGCGACGGCAAGTGATCGAGTGATCGAATGACCCATTCGCGCGGCAACGCGCGATAGCGAGGGCGAGGCGGCCCGGTCGGTGAGCGCGATTCGTCGTGCCACCTGGCCGGGCCGCTCACGTTTCACACGCCGGCGCGGTTCGCGTCCCGTTCTGGCATCCCGGAGTTGGTCCCGATTCGGGACTCGGCCCCCGATCCCGGTCCGGCAACGGAAGGCGTCGCCGTGGAACCCCGCAAAACACGGGATTCGGCGGATTCCGGCTGAATGGTCCGCGGCTTGCGTCAGTCACTTCCAGACCGCGAGGAACCTTGACCTGCCTGACCTGGAGCCCGCCATGTACCGCCTCACCAACACGACCACGACCGGCCTGACCGCCACCTTCATGATGCTCGTCGCCGCCGCGCTGACCGTCGGCTGCGACGTCGCCCCCACCGCCACGACCGGCACCGCCAGCGGCACGCTGGTGGAAGGCGCGGTGCCCCCCGCAGCCGTCGAGGGCGCCGTCGACGCCCCGGCCTACGACACGATCTACTCCCCGGATGGCGCGTACGTGGCGTTCATCGCCGACCTGGACGAGACCGGCCGCTTCGACCTGTACGTCAATGCGCTGGTGGCGGGCGCGATGCCCTTCCGCCTGACCCCGAACATGGTGGCCGGCGGCGATGTGATGATGCTGCAGTGGCTGCCCGACAGCAAGCGGATCGCGTTCCTCGGCGACCACAACGTGGACAACGACGTCTCGGCGTTCGTGGTCAACGTCGACGGGACCCACCTGGT
>JBFWQT010000452.1:0-6020 GCA_050249295.1 Planctomycetota bacterium | reverse complement strand
ACCCCGGTGGAACTGCAATAGGGGCGCCGTCAGCGGGTTGATTCGGGATGTCGGTCAAGAGCCGCGACCGCAGGGGAGCGGGCCCACGAGGGGCTCTCGCCGGCGAATCCACTCTTCGACCATGCATTCAGCGAGAGGCGGATTCGTGATCGCAACGCCCTCGGTGCCCGCTCCCTTGCGGTCGCGGCTCTTGTCCGAATCCGGAATGCGCTCGCGGCTCCTGTCAACGCGGGAAGCCGTCAGCGGGAGCGGCCTCAACCCAGCAGGCGCTCGCGCCCCACCGCGCGACCCGAACAGGCCAACACCACCGCGCCCTCCGGATCACGCACCCGCGGGTTCGCGCCGGGCCGCGCGTGCTCCTCACTGTGCGGCGAACCCTGGTCCGGCAACTCCGGCGGCTGCGCGGCCAGCAACACGGCGTGCTCGACGTTGGCCACCGCGAAGCGACTGCGCGCAATGCGCCACCAGCGGGCCAGGAACGAATCCTCGCTGCCGCCGCGCACCCAGCGAGCCCACGCGCGAGCCGCCGCAACCGGCGGAATGCCGCGCACGAACGCCACCATGTCCGGCAACGCATCGAACAACTCGGCCTCGTCGCGCTGCGCAATCCGGTCGCCGCTGCTCGTGATCTGCATCCGCGTCGCGGCATGCACCAGCTCCGGACGGTTGCGATACATCGCGGCCGTTTGCGCCGGGTCGATGCCGGGACGCTCGCCCTGGTCGAACGGCTCCCAGGCCAGCACCAGGCAGCGGCGCGGCTGGGAGACCACGTCGGCGCCGTACCCCACCTGGCGCAGCACCGCCTCGAAGCGGTCGAGCACCATCACGGCCGCCCAGCTGGCCATCAGCTGACGCGTGATTCCGGGCAGGCGACTGAACACCTGCTCGTGCCACGGCGACAGGCGCGGGTCGTTGGCATACCACTCCGACTCGCGGCCCTGCACGCTGTCGGCGGTCGGCGCCGGGAAGTCGTCGTCGTCGCCGGTGTCGTGCGGGTGCACGAACTCCGGCCAGTCGGCGATCACCGTTGGACGCGGCACATCGAGTTGCCGGCGCAGGCGATGGTAGTCGTCGATGTTCATGCCGCACGGCTCCACGACGTGGCGGTCGGACTGGCGGACCGTCGGAAACCCCGAGGGGCACGGGCCGCCCCGCCCGGCCACACCGTATTAGCAATTTGTCGGCAGCCGCTTGACCCGGCCAGGCCCCCGACGCAGTATGACGCGCCGCGCCGAAGTGGCGGAATTGGCAGACGCGCTAGCTTCAGGTGCTAGTTCCCGTTTAAGGGAGTGGGGGTTCGAGTCCCCCCTTCGGCATCCGCATCCGGCAGCCCGCACCGCAAGGCGCGGGCTGTCGCGCTTTCCGAGTTTGCGACCGCCACCGGTGGCTGACGTCATGAGCATCGAGAACCGCCTGCGGTTCCGGATCGGCGATCCGACCTGGAACAACAACCACCTGCTGATCACGCTGGTCCAGGCGGCGCGCACCCTGATTGTCGACTGCGGGCCGATGCACCTGCCGAAGCGCATCGCGCACCAGGTCACCGACATCTGCATCAGCCACCGGCACATGGATCACCTGATGGGCTTCCCGTCGGTGGCCCGCACGCTGCTGGCCAGTCGCCGCCCGATCCGCGTGATCGGCCCGCGCGGCATCGCCCGCGGCCTGAGCGACATGCTGCGCGCGTTCGAGTGGAACTACCGCCAGGAACTCTCGATGAAGCTCGACGTCACCGAGGTCGTCGACGCGAAGACGATCAACGTCGGCCGGCTCGACATCCGGCGCAGCTTCTCGGCCGGCGAACGGCAGAGCGGCGAGCGCACGCCGGTGCTGCACAGCGACGCCGAGCTGGAGATCACGGCGTTCGACCTCGACCATCACACGGTGCCGTGCCTGGGGTTTGCGTTCCGGCTGCCCGATGAGTGGCGCGTGGACATGGAGAAGGTGGATGCGCTCGGCGTGCGCACCGGGCCGTGGCTCGGTGAGTTGCTGCGCCAGCTCGAACGTGGCGAGCGCCCGGCCGACGACGCGCTCGTGCCGCCGCCAATCGGCCGTGCCCGTGGTGGCAAGGCGGCGCCCGGAACCGGCGGAACCGGCGGAACGGGCGGAGCCGACGATCATCCGTCGGTGCCGCTCGCGCGTGTGGCCGACGAGGCGATCACGCACCAGCGCGGGCTGCTCGTCGGGTACGTCAGCGACACCGGTTCGACGCCAGCGGTGCGCGCGCGTCTGCGCGAGCATCTCACCGCGGCCGACGTGCTGTTCTGCGAGGCGTTCTTCGCCAACTCCGAGGAGTCGCAAGCGCGCAAGGTGGGCCACCTGACGAGCGGCCAGGCCGGCGAGATCGCGCGCGAGCTCGGCGTGGGACAGCTCGTCGTCACTCACATTTCGCAGCGCTACAACCCGGCGCGGATCATGCGCGAAGTGCGCGACGTGTTCCCCGAGGCGGTGCCGAAGACGAAGTTCATGCTCGGCGACGACGACGCGGATGATGATGCGCCGGGCGAGGACGACGCCGAGGTGTAGTCGAGGTGCAGTCCGCGCCGGGATACTGGCCACGATCTGCCGGGCACCACACTGGTTCAGCGGCCGCCGGTCCGGTATCAGGGTCGCACGCCGTTCCACTCCGCCACCTGCCGCCACGTCTCGACGATGACCGACCAACCGACACCGCTGACCGACGCGTCGCGACAGGCCACCGAGGCGCGCGGCGAGACGTTCTTCGCCGGGCCGAGCGGCATTCACCTGGCCAGCTTCCCGCCGCGCGAACGCTGGGACGACTGGACCGAGCTGGATTCGCGCGCGTGGCCGGAGCGCAAGACACACCGCTACCAGCTCGTGCCCACCACCTGCTTCAACTGCGAGAGCGCGTGCGGCCTGCTCGCGTACATCGACAAGGAGACCGGCCAGGTCCGCAAGTTCGAGGGCAACCCCGAGCACCCCGGCAGCCGCGGGCGCAACTGCGCCAAAGGTCCGGCCACGCTCAACCAGGTGCAGGACCCCGACCGCATCCTCTACCCGCTGCGTCGCACCGGCCGTCGCGGCGAAGGCCAGTGGCAGCGCATCAGCTGGGATGCCGCGCTCGACGAGATTGCGGGGAGAATCCGCAAGGCGCTGGATGACAAGCGGCACAACGAGGTCATCTATCACGTCGGCCGGCCCGGCGAGGACGGCTTCACCGAGCGTGTGCTGGCCGCGTGGGGCCTGGATGGCCACAACTCGCACACCAACATCTGCAGCAGCGCGGCGCGCGCCGGCTACCACTACTGGATGGGCCTCGACCGGCCGAGCCCCGACTTTGCCAACGCGCGCACAATCCTGCTGGTCAGCTCGCACCTGGAAGCGGGCCACTACTTCAACCCGCACGCGCAGCGCATCACCGAGGCGCGCGAGCGCGGCGCGAAGCTGGTCGTATTCGACGTGCGGCTGAGCAACACGGCGACGCACGCCGACCACTGGGTCTCGCCGTACCCCGGCACCGAAGCCGCGATCTTCCTCGCGATCGCGTCGTGGCTGCTGGAACACGACCGCTACGATCGCGAGTACGTGCGACGCTGGTGGAACTGGCAGGAGTACCTGGAGGCGGCCGGGCTCGAGCGTTCCTTCGAGGTCTTCGAGACGCGGCTGAAGGAGCTCTACCGGCCGTACACGCTGGAGTACGCGGCGCGCGAGAGCGGCGTGTCGGCTGCCGTGATCGAACAGATCGCCGAACTCGTCGCGTCGTCCGGCACGGCGCTCTCCACGCACAACTGGCGCAGCGCCGCGGCCGGCAACCTCGGCGGCTGGCAGGTCTCGCGCACGCTGTTCATGCTCAACGCGCTGATGGGCGCGATCGCGACGCCGGGCGGCGTGTTCCCCAACGCGTGGACCAAATTCGTGCCGCGGCCGATCCACACGCCGCCGCACCCGAAGGTCTGGAACACCACGAACTGGCCGGAGGACTACCCGCTCGCGCTGCACGAGATGTCGTTCCTCTTGCCGCAGCTGATCAAGGACGGCCGTGGCGTGATCGACACGTACTTCACGCGCGTCTACAACCCGGTGTGGACCAACCCGGACGGCTTTTCGTGGATCGAGATGCTCACCGACGAGAAGCTCGTCGGCCTGCATGTCGCGCTGACGCCGACGTGGAACGAGACTGCGTACTTCGCCGACATGATCCTGCCGATGGGCGTGGGCAGCGAGCGCCACGACATCCACTCCTACGAGACGCACGACGCGGCGTGGATCGGCTTCCGCCAGCCGGTGCAGCGCGCCGCGAAGGAGCGCAACGGCGAGACGGTCAGCGACACGCGCGGCTGCAACCCGGGCGAGGTCTGGGAGGAGAACGAGTTCTGGATCGAGCTCTCGTGGCGCCTCGACCCCGACGGCAGCCGCGGCATCCGCCAGTATTTTGAAAGCAAGGCGACGCCGGGTGAAAAACTCGGCGTGGATGAGTACTACGGCTGGCTGTTCCAGCACTCCGTACCCGGCCTGCCCGAAGCCGCCGCGGAAGCCGGTTGCAGCCCGCTGGAGTTCATGCGCCGGCGCGGTGCGTTTGATGTGCAGCGCGGCGTGGGTCAGGTGCACGAGCAGGAGGTGCCCGACAGCGAGCGCGAGGATCTGCACACCGACGCACTCGGCCGCGTGTTCACTCGTGCCGCGAAACCGGCCGGGCCGAATGTGGTGCCGCAACCCACGCCACCCGGCGACGCCGACGGCCGGCGGCTCGTGGGCGTGCAGCAGGGTGAGAAAATCGTGCGCGGCTGGCCGACGCCGAGCGGCAAGCTGGAGTTCTACTCGAGCGTGCTGGCAGCGTGGGGTTGGCCGGAGTTCGCGCTGCCGACGTACATCCGCAGCCACATCCATCGCGACGAGATCGCGGCCGATCAGATGCCGCTGATCCCGACGTTCCGCCTGCCGGTGCAGATCCACACGCGCAGCGCGAACAGCAAGTGGCTCGACGAGATCGCGCACACCAACCCGCTGTGGATCCACCCGTCCGACGCGCGCCGCCTCGGCATCGCGAAGACCGGCGACCTCGCGCGCGTGACCACGCTCACTGGCCACTTCGTGGTGCGCTGCTGGATCACCGAAGGCATCCGCCCCGGCGTCGTCGCCTGCAGCCACCACATGGGCCGCTGGAAAGTGAAGAGTCCGAACGTTCAGGACCCGACGCAAACCGGCCAGCGGCAGCTGATGGCGACCGTGGACCTCAAGCATGAGGCCGGCCGGTGGAGTCTGCGCCGCTTGATGGGTGCGGCGCCGTACGCGTCGAGCGACCCCGACACGCAGCGCATCTGGTGGACCGACGTTGGCGTGCACCAGAACCTCACCTTCTGTGTGCAGCCCGACCCGATCTCCGGCGCCCACTGCTGGCACCAGGCCGTGACCGTGACGGCTGCGCAACCCGGCGATCAGCACGGCGACATCTCGGTCGATCCGGCGAAGGCCCGCGAGCAGTACCTCGCCTGGCTGAAGAAAACGCGCGGCGCCCGCGAGGTCTCACCCGATGGCACCCGCCGCCCGTACTGGTTGCTGCGGCCGCTCAAGCCACACCCGGATGCGTACCAGCTGCCGGCCGAGGCGGGTGTGTGATTGCCGGTGAGCTGTTGTTCCGGTTGAGAGCCGTGACCGAAGGAGCGCGGATGTACACGCGCGAATGCCTGTTCCGGACGAGCCGGGGGTGTCAGCCCCCGGAGTCTGCTTCTGGAACCAGCTCGCAACTGGCCTTCGTGGGTTGCTTCGGGAAGAGCCGCGACCGAAAGGGAGCGGAGGCAACTGCGAGGGGCGCAAGGTTGCCAGCCTTCGACGATTTTCCCCGCTCCCTGTCGGTCGCGGCTCTTATCCGAAGCAACCCACGAAGGCCGGTTGCGGGCTGGTTCCAGAAGCAGACTCCGGGGGCTTACACCGATGGGCGCTAGAACAAGAGCCGCGAGCGCAAGCGCGTCGGGCCCGAGGGCCCCGGGTGGACGGTTAAACCGTCGGTGGGTTCGTGTACCCGCTTTGTCAGCGGTCGAACGGTGGGCGTGCAGGCGTGA
>JBFWQT010000451.1:0-6027 GCA_050249295.1 Planctomycetota bacterium | reverse complement strand
TCAGGTCGGCGAGCCGGTAGGGCTTCTGCAGGAAGTGCGTCGCGCCCGCCTCGGTGAAGCGCGGTTGCATCGCGTGGCCGGTCATGATCACGCGCGGAATGTGATCGAAGCGGCCGTCGGCCTTCATCGCCTCCAGGCAGGTCACGCCGTCGGCGCCGGGCATCTGCATGTCGAGCAGGATCACGTCGAACGCCACCGCGCCAGGCGTCGCCACCATGTCGAGCACCTTCTGGCCATCCTCCATGGCCGTCACGGTGTAGCCGCACTGCGCCAGAACGTCGGCGGTGGTGTCGCGCAGCACCTGGTTGTCCTCGGCCAGCAGCACGCGGAATGGCGGGGCCGACGCGGGGCGCGGCCGGATCTTCGGCGGCGGCTCGGCGGTGGGCAGCGGAATCACGACCGTGAACACGCTGCCGTGTCCGACCTCGCTCTCGACATCGATGCGGCCGCGCATGATGCCCAGCAACTGGCCGACGAGCGCGAGGCCGAGGCCGGCGCCCTCGATGCGCGCCACGCGCGTAGCGTCGCCGCGCATGAACGGCACGAACAGGTTGGGGATCAGTTCGGGCGGCATTCCGATGCCGGTGTCGCGCACGCGCATGCGCACCTGACCATCCGGCAGCGTGTCGGCTTCAAGCGAGACGCGGCCGCCGCGCGGCGTGAACTTGATCGCGTTGCCGATCAGGTTGAACAGGATCTGTCGCAGCCGCCGGTCGTCGCCCATCACACGGCCGATCGACGGGTCAATGCGCTGGTGCAGCGTGATGCCGCGATCCTCGGCCATCTGTTCCAGCGTCTCGACGGTCTGCACGCACAGCTCCGCCAGGTTCAGTGGTGCGGGGCTCAGCTGGACACTGCCGGATGCGAGGCTGGCGATGTCGATCAGGTCGTTGA
Source organism: Planctomycetota bacterium (assembly GCA_050249295.1). Classification (GTDB taxonomy): domain Bacteria; phylum Planctomycetota; class UBA8742; order SKZP01; family SKZP01; genus JBFWQT01. The sequence goes on along the minus strand of JBFWQT010000451.1, from coordinate 5,133 downwards.
CCAACGAGAGCAGGTGCTCGCCGGCGCCGACAATGTTGCGCACACTGGCGAGCTGATCGGGCGTGAGCGGGTTGCGCGTCGACTGCCGGAGCGCCTCGGCGGTGGCCATCGACGCGGCAATCGGGGTGCGCAATTCGTGGCTGATCGAGGCGAGGAACATCGTCTTGAACCGGTTGCTTGCTTCGAGCTGTTCGTTGGCCGCCTTCAGCTGGGCGGTGCGTTGTTCGACCCGCTTTTCCAGGTCGCGGTTGAGCGCCTGGATGTGCTGGTGCGCGTCACGCAGGTCGCCGAGCAGCGTGGTGAGTTGCACGTTGCGGTCCTCGAGTTTCTGGACCAGCGCCTCGCTGTACTGGCGCAGGATCCACCGCTCGTCCACGGCGAGGTCGTTCGGCGGCGGTCCCGTACGACGCGGTGCCTGTGCCGCCTGAGCCAGCGCATCGAGCACCTCCTTCACCGGCGCCGGCTTGACCACGTAGCGATCGGCGCCCACCGCCGCGGCCAGCTCGCGATCCGACGGCGAATCGTAGGTGCTGGTGTAGAGCACGAACGGCAGATGCCAGAGTTGTGGATCACACCGGATCTCGCGACACAGCCGGAAGCCGTCCATGTTCGGCATCAGGATGTCGGAGACCACCGCGTCGATCTCGTCGGACCGCAGGATCTCCAGCGCGATCACGCCATCGCTGGCGTCCAGCACCGTGTGCCCCTCGTCCTCGAGCCGGACACGGAGGAGTTTGCGGTTCACCGGTTGGTCTTCGACAATCAGGATGCGCATGGATCCGTACCGCGATCAGTTCAGCACTGGCCGAGCCACCCTGCCAGCCGGGTGGACAGGCTGCGGGTGTCGATCGGCTTGGTAATGTAACCCACGCATCCGGCATCCAGCGCGCGCGCCTCGTCACCCTTCATGGCGAACGCCGTGAGGGCCACGATCGGGATGTGCTCGAACGCGTCATCCGCTTTCAGCAAGCGGGTCAGCTCCAGGCCGTCCATTCCCGGCAGCGCGATGTCCATCAGGATCAGGTCGACCGCGTTGCCACCCAGCACCGCTCTCGCCTCGTCGGCATCGGTCGCGCGCAGCACGTCGAAGCCGTCGTACGCCAGCACGTCGCAGGCCAGCCGGAGATTGGTCGGGTTGTCGTCCACCACAAGAATCACCGTCATGCGCCAGTCCCTCCGGTCACGGCCGGCAGCAGCACGGTGAAGGTGCTGCCGAGACCCGGCATGCTGTCGACGTCGATCGACCCGCCCTGCAGTTCGATGATCCGGCGCGTGAGTGCAAGGCCGAGCCCGGTGCCTTCGTAGTGTCGCGCCGCACCGGTCTCGATCTGCTGGAACTCCACGAACAGCTTGCCCATGTCGCCGGGTTTGATGCCGATTCCCTGGTCGCTGACCTGCACGCGCAACCCGGCGCCGTCAAGCGTGGCGTGGATCTGGACCACGCCGTCGTCGTGCGAGAACTTCACGGCGTTGGACACCAGATTGTAGAGCACCTGCCGGAAGCGTTGCGAGTCGAGCATCAGCGGCTCGTCAAGGTCGCTCACCTGCGGATCGATCACGATGCCGCGCCCCGAGGCCACCGGCGCCATCACCGCGCAGACCTCGCTGACCGCCACGCGCACATCGCACGGTTCGGGCCGCAGCTCCATGCGCCCGGCCTCGATCTTCGACAGGTCGAGTACGTCGTTGATCAGCTGCAGCAGGTGCCGACCGCTGTTCAGCACGTCGGTGAGGTACTCCTTCTGACGTGTGTTGAGCGGCCCCGGCTTCTCGTCGAACAGGAACTCGCTGAAGCCGATGATGCCGTTGAGCGGCGTGCGCAGCTCGTGGCTCATGTTGGCCAGCAGTTCGCTCTTCAGCCGGCTGGCCTCGTGCAGCTTCTGCTCCACCAGCTTGCGCCCGGTGACGTCGCGGATCGCGCTGGACACGAACAGGCCGTCTTCGGTCTCCAGCGGGCTGAGGCTGATCTCGACCGGGAACTCGCTGCCGTCCTTGCGCAGCCCGTGCAGTTCGAGCCCCGCACCCATCGCTCGCGTGCGCGGCTGATCGAAGAAGCCGCCGCGATGCGCCGGATGACGGTCGCGGTAGCGCACCGGAATCAGCACCTCCACCGGCTGACCCAGCAGTTCCTCGCGCTGGTAGCCGAACAGCGCCTCGGTCTGCGAGTTGACCAGCTCGATCCGGCCGTCGCGGCGCACAATGACCATCGCGTCGGGCGCCGATTCCAGCAGCCCGCGGAACTTCGTCTCGGCATGACGACGCGCCGTGATGTCGCGCACCGCGCTCATCACCAGCGTGCCCTCGTCGGTCTGCACCGGGCTGAGGCTGATCTCGACCGGGAACTCCTCGCCACCCTTCTTCAGGCCGTACAGCTCCAGCCCCGCCCCCATCGATCGCGCGTGCGGCTGGACAAAGTAGTCGGCGCGGTGCCGGATGTGACCCATCCGGAAGCGCGCCGGCAGCAGCGACTCGACCGGCTGGCCGACCAGTTCGTCGCGCTCGTAGCCGAACATGCGCTCGGCCTGCGAGTTCACCAGCACGATGCGGCCGGTGACGTTGGCCATGATGATCGCGTCAGGCATCGAGTCGAGCAGCTTGCGGAAGCGCGCCTCGAGCCAGTGCGAGTCGCGCAGCACCCGCAGGTGGCTGACGTCGCGCATCGTGATCAGCTTGCAGCGCGGCGTGCCGTCGGCGTCGGCGATCGTCCGCACCGCCACGCTCACGTGCAGCAGCGTGCCGTCCTTGCGACGCCGCACCGACTCGTACACGGCTGCGTCCCCCGCGGCATGCGACGCGCCGCGCGGGCCACGCAGGTCGCGTTCCTCGTCGGCGCGATCCGGCGGAACCAGCAATTGCGTGAAGTCCTGCCCCACTGCCTCCGCGGCCGAGTAGCCGAAGATCGTCGTTGCCGCGGCATTCCACGACAGGATCGCGCCGTCCGGCGTGCACGCGATTGCCGCGTCGGGTGAGAGATCCCACCACGACTCGCCCGGACCAGTGGCGTGCATGTCGGGTGTCCAACAAGTCGAGTCAGAGTGCCTCAATGATAGCCCGACAATCGGAGACTGCCACATGCATTGTGGGTGGCACTCTTGCGCCACTGCCCGGTTGCCGTCGGCACGTGTCGCGAAGCCCCGTGCAGGCGCGAGCCAGTTGCAGCGACGTGGCGACCGTCGTATTACGCCGCGGCCGGATACCCCGTGGTGTAATGGCAACACAGCGGTTTTTGGTACCGCTATTCCTGGTTCAAATCCAGGCGGGGTAGTCAGCAATCGCGCACACTGCAATGCCTACGCACGGCAGGATCCTGTGGTCCTGCCGTGTGTGCGTTTCGCGTGCGACGGCCCGTTGCGCTCCGCAAAAGCCGTAAAAGCAGCTGCACAACGGAACCGCCCCGCGAGTTCAGCCCGCTGCACCTGTGTGCAACCAGCTGCGCCGGATGTCGATGCAACCACTGTGCCAACAAGTGAACATCGACCTTGCGGCCGTGGTGGCGTCGGCGGAGCGTCCCGGTTCCGGACATCCGGTGCGCCGCGGTGTCGCTGAATGATGCAGTTCGCCATGCGGCCAGTCCTTGCCTTGCCCTTGCCCTTGCCCTTGCCCTTGCCCTTGCCCTTGCCCTTGCCTTGCCCCGTCAGTCCCACCAGAAGAACCAGTAGTCGCTGTCGAGCAGCGCCGCGGCCAATGCCGACACGCTCTCGCAGCCCTGCTCCACGATATCGCTGCAGTACCAGTACTGCTCCCAGGCCAGCGCCAGCGCCGCCTCGCGGGTGGTCGGCGGCTGCGGCACCAGGCACTCGATCACGTCGGCCGACATGCTGATGATCTCGGCTCCGTACTCTGCGTGCCAGTGACGATGCAGCGCGCAATGCAGCGCGGGCGGCGGGCAGGCGTTCCAGTTGCCGTAGCGAACAACCGCGGGCAACTGCCATGACTCGGCAATCCGCGCGGTTCCAAGCACGACCTCGGGGTGCACCTCGCCGGCCGAGTCGCAGTGCGCGCAGAACGTCGGGGTCGGCACCGCTGTACCGTCACCGTCGTCCTCGCGCGGCGTCGGCCACTCGCCCTCCGCCTCGCGGATGAAGAACTCGCGCTCTGCGGCACGCCGCGCGGCGAACCACTGCCCGGCGTCGATCCGCTCGGCCGCGGCCAGGATCTCCTGCGCCGGCTGAGCCTGCTCCGCCGACTTCCGCAGCCGTCGCAGATCGTCGCGACTGCCGACGATGAACGGATACTTGCCGGTGGACGCCGCGAGTTGCCGTCGTTGCCACAGCGTGGTCAGCGCATCCGCGCCGGCAACCGACGTGCTGCGCCAGGTCAGCGGTGTGCCGGTGGTGGCCGACACGGCCCGCGCCTTCGCCGGCGCCGGTGGCAGCTTCCGGGTCTTCGCGGCCGTCGCCGGTGGCGGCTTCTTCTTCGGCTTCTTCGGCTTCTCCGGCTTCTTCTTCTTCTTTGCTGGCATCGTGGCGGCGGAGTGCGCGGTGTCCCGCTGCATTATCCACCTTCGCGTTGCCGGCAAACAACGTCGCGCCGCGTCAGTTGATTGGTGTGCATCTACGGACCGTGAGCCCGGAGCAGGCTGGAAGCCTGCACCACACGTCGAACCACTCGCTTGTTTCACGTCACACGGGCATCGGCGGAACCAGCAATCCACCCGGCGCGACGAGGCAATCCTCGCGACGCACGCCCGGCATATCGAGGACCATGCGGTTGAATGGGTTCGTCTCGTCAACCTCCTCCTCGGCCTTCGGATCAGCCACCGGGGCCGGTTTGGCGGCGGCGGGCGCCGGGGCGGGTTGCGCGGGTTGCGTGCCGTGGGCGTCGCGGTCCTTCTTGAGGCGGTCGCGGCGCACCTTGGCGAACAGCATCATCATGAACGCCACCGACTGCTTCAGCGAGAACGGCGTGGACTCCTTGCCCTCCGACCACTCGACCATCTTGCCCTCGCTCTCGATGCGGTTCGCACGATCACGGTTCTTCTGCATGCGGTCGAGGTCGGCCACGCTCGCGTGGTACTCGCGGTCGATCGTGCGGCGGGAGCGGAGCAGGGTGTCGAACTCGCGCTGGTTGAACTCGTCACCGTTGAACACGCGCTGCTCCCACGCCTCCAGGCGGCGGCGCTTCCAGCCGGTG
>JBFWQT010000450.1:0-6032 GCA_050249295.1 Planctomycetota bacterium | reverse complement strand
GACGCGCTCGACAAGCAGTTCTACGGCCCCGGCGCGCCGGCGCAGCCCACGCCCACGCAGCCCGGCCCGGCGCTGAGCGACGAGCAGAAGCGCAAGCTCGAGGCGCTGCGCCAGGAGATGTACGCCGAGATCGAGAAGGAACTCGACGCCACGCGCGCCCGCCTGCGCAAGCTGGTGGACGAGACGATCGCGCGCATGGCCGCCAGCGCCACGCCCGAAGACCCCGCGCCGACGACGCCGCCCGCGACCGGCAGCGTGCCGTTCCTCGGCATCGTGCTGCGCGAACTCGACGACGACTTCCGTGCCTTCACCGGCATTCCGGCCGGACAGGGGATGGGCGTCGACAGCTTTGACGACGGCTCGCCGGCACCGGCCGCGGGCGTGCAGAAGATGGACGTGCTGATGAAGGCCGACGGCCAGCCGATCGGTTCGCAGGCCACGCTCGACAAGCTCGTCGCGGCGAAGAAGCCCGGCGACGTGATCGTGCTCGAGCTGATCCGCGACGGCCGTGTCACGATCCGCGTGACGCTGGCCGGCAAGGCGGGCCGCGTCGAGGATGGTCGGCCCGCGTGGGCGTACACCCCGGCGCACGTGGCTGGCGAGTCGTTCGCGGGCATCGGCCGCGGCGCCACCGAAGCCGACGCGGCGCGTTCGGCCAGCGAGAACCTGATCGCTGCGGCGTCGGTCGTCGCGCGCCAGGCGGCCCGCCGCTACATGCTGACCACGCTGCACGCGCAGCAGCAGAAGGTGTCGGAGAGCTACCTCGGCGAGATCATGTATTCGTCGATCCCGCCGCTGCACGACAAGGTGCGCATCCTGCGCAAGGAGGCGGCAGCCGGCTACCAGTGGGCGCAGGCGTCGCTGCCGTTCCAGGCGCTGGTCGAGTCGCTGGCCAACGGGCTGCGCGCCACGTACCGCCGTATCGACGGCCCGAACGTCGACGAGCAGAAGCTGCGCCTGCTGGTCCGCGAGGAGCACGACAAGCTGATCGCGGCGGGTGGCTCGGCGATGACCGACACCACACCCACGCCCACGCCGACGCCGACACCCGGCGAGCGCCTGCCCGCGCTGGGCAACGGCGTGCTCGGCTTGCGCGTCGCCGGCACAGACGATGGCGTCGAGGTGCGCGACGTGACCCCCGGCTCCCCGGCTGACACGGCGGGCATTCGCGCCGGCGACGTGATTGTCACGATCGATGGCCAGGCGGTGACGACCAACAACGCGCTGCGCGACGTGCTCGAGAAGCGCTTCGTCGGTGACACGCTGAAGCTGACCGTGCAGCGCGCCGGCCGCACGCTCAACCTCAATCTCACGATCGGCAAGCGTGACTGAGCGATTGTGCACACCACGGACTGACACCGACCCGACGGACACCGACCCACCGACCCGGACCTGACGATGACGATGCTGATGTCGATGCGACTGACCTGCATGGCCCTGCTGGCAATGGTGCTGATCGCGGGCTGCACGCCCGCCCCGGCCGCCGACAACTCCGCGAGTGGCAGCCACACGGGCGACACCAACACGGCGACGCCGGCCGCCGGCCCGACCGCGTTGGCAATCGAGAAGAAGTGGATGGGCCGGTTCAATGTGCCGATGAGCGAGCCCGGCGCGCCGATGATGCAGTACTCGAAGGTGATCCGCAGCCAGGAGGATTTCCTCGCCTTCATCAGCACGATTCCCGAGCTGTCGGTGCAGCCCACCAACCCGGCGCCGCCGAGCAACGACCCGCTGCTGAAGAAGCCCGCGGTGGACTTCAGCAAGAAGATGGTGCTGGTCGCGGGGCGTGGCGAGAACATGCACGTCGTGGCCCGCATCACCGCTGTGACGCGTGACGGCAACAAGGTGACGGTGCACGTCACCCACGAGCCGGTCGGCGCGACAATGATGGAGCAATCGCAGCTCGGCATCGGCACCTACATTGCGGTGTTGGTGGATCGCGTGGACGGCGAGGTCGAATTCGTCGTGACGAAGCTGCCGGAACCCGGAGACGGAAACGGCAAGTAGTCCGCGCACCTCTTGCCCCACCGAACAGGATCGGCCGGGATCGGCCGCGGACGGTCCACACCGTGCGGCCCTGCCGCTGCGTCTGGTAGACTTGTCTCACGCGGCTGCACGACCGATCAGTGAGCGAACGACGATGACCCGCCGCACGCGGACGACCCCGACCACGCTCGCGCTGCTGCTGGGCGCCTCCATGTTGCTGCTGCTGGCCGCGCCCCACGCGCCCGCGCAGCCCGGCCCCGGCCCCGACAGCAACGCCAGCGCCGCCAGCCCCGACCGCCTGCGCGAACTCATCGCGCAACTCGGCGCCGACAGCCACGTCGAACGGCGTCGCGCCGAGGCCCGCTTGCAACGCATCGGCCGGGCCGCGCTGCCGTTGCTGATGACCGCGCTCGCCGACAGCAAGGACGCCGAGGTCACGTTCCGCGTGCAGACGATCCTCACCGCGATCGGCGAGGACTTCCTCGTGCTCTGCTCGCACCTCTCCGACCGCAACCCGCGCGTGCGCGGCTACGCCGAGGAGTCGCTGACACTGCGCCTGCTCGGCAGCGACCCGGCGATGGCCGGCGGGCCCGAGCCGCCGCCGATCAACGACGTGCGCGAGTCGGCCGCGCTGCTGCACAACCCGGTCAACTACGCGATCGGCAATCTGCCGCGACGGCCCACCCCGCTGGTCTCGCAGCGGCTCAACCTTCCGGGCGACACGTTCGAGGGCAGCGCGAACGACCTGCTCGGCCGCATCAACAACGACCTGCCGGTGCTGATCATGCCCGAGGCGTGGGGCACGCCGGCGCTGCATCAGCCGCTGAGCCTGGCGCGGCCGCAGGTCGCCAACGTGGAGGCGGCGCTGTCGGAGTTCGCGGCGCAGCGCGGCATCGCCTACGGGATGATGATGCTCGGTCGCGTGCCGGTGCTCGTGATCGGCCTGCAGGCATCATCGCGCCGGCTGACCGTCGAACGCGACGTGGCGCTCGGCCTCTGCGAGTGCACGCAGCACGACCTGCCCGAGGCGCGCGCCGCCGCGTTCCGCCGGCTCGGCCTGATCTACGGCAACCGCGAGTCGGTCACGACGATGCTGGTCAACAGTGCGCAGCTCGACGGCAATCCGCAACGCGACGCGCTGCTCGACGCGCTGGTGCACAGCGGGCAGCCGATGGACCAGTTGCTCGGCGATGTGCCGGCCTGGGCCGTGGAGGCGGTGCGCCGGCAGCTGGCCAATCCGGCCGCGTCGTGGATCAGTCGGATGGCCGCGGCGCGCGCGCTGGTGACGTGGACGCCGCGCGAGCCGCGCGAGGGTGCCACACGGACGGCCCGCCAGCGCGAGGAGTTCGAGGCAGCGCAGGTGCGCTACGCCGCCGCGCGCACGGCGTTCCACGAACGTGTGGTGCCGGCGCTGATTGCCGCGGCCGGTGGCGACGATGCGCTCGCGTCGTACCTCGCGGTGTGGGCCCTGGGTGCCTTGCGCGACGGCGTGAGCGACGAGGATCGCGCGCTCGCGGTGACGGCGATCGCCGGGGCGCTGGCGTCGCCGAGCCAGGAAATCGCCCGCCAGGCGCTGCAGGCGCTCGCCTGGATGGCGCCCGACCCGCCGCCGCCCGGCACGCTCGACCGCGCGCTCGAGCTCGGCCACGGTGCGGCCGGCGACCAGTCGCTGCGCGATGCGGCGCTCGGCTTCCTGCGGCGCTCGCGCAGTCCGGAGCTGTTCGCGGCCGTGCTCAAGCGCTTCGGCGAGGTCGATGCGACCGACGCGACGACCAACGCGCTGCGCATGTTCCTCGCGCAGTTGCTCTCCGACGCGACCGACGTGGCCACGCTGGACGGCCTGCTCAAGCTGCTCGCCACCGAGCCGTCGGATGAGGTCGCCGAACAGCTGATCCATGCGTTCAACGAGAAAGTCACCGACGCCGCGCTGTGGCCGCCACTGATGACGCTGCTGATGCACGAACATCCGGTGCAACGCCGACGCGGCGCGCGCATCCTCGTCAGCTGCGGCCTGCCCGATCGCGAGGCGAAGGTGCGCCGACTGCTGGATGGCGCGAAGGAGGACATCCGCAAGGTCGAGTTGCAGATCATCCTGTTCCGGCTCGGTACGCCCGACCTGCTGCAGGTGCTGCTCGACGTGTTCAATTCGGACGACGAGAACCTCTCGCGCGAGGCCGCGATCGGCCTCGGCGAGACGATGAGCGACGACGTGCTCGAGGTGTTCCGCAATGCGTTCAACGAGCCGAAGGTGACCACGCGGCTCGCCGCGCTGCACGGGCTGGATGCGTGGGGTCGTGCCTGCGCCGCGGCCGGCAACGTGGAGAAGGTGAGTCAGGCGTATCAGACCCTGTTCAACTTCTCGCGCGATCCGTCGACGACGGTGCGCGATCTGGCGCGCACCGTGCGCAACAACTACGCGTCCGGCCAGGCCGGCTACCGCGTCGAGTCGCAGCGCGTGCGCGCGGCCGCCCGCCCCGACGGAGCCGTGGCGACGTACACGATGTTGCCCGCCCGCCCCGACAAGCTGACCGAGGCGGCGGCCGCTGGTGGTGGCGATGGTGGTGGCGGCGACGACGGCGGCGGCAAGGAGAACGAGAAGCCGGGCCGCTGATTCCTGTGACGTCGGCGTCCCGCCCGACCAGACCGCACCTGCGATGATCTCACCTCGTGCCGTTGCGATCGCCCTCGTACTGTCGCTGTTCCCGATCCAGACCGGCGCTGCTCAGTCCTCCGGGTCTGGCACACTCGAGATCCCCGCCGGCGCTGACTGGTGGCTGGTTGACGGCCGCCTCTCGATCTGCGCCGTCGATGGCACATTCCAGCGGGAGTTTCCGTACACCGACCCGAAGGCGTTCCGCGTCGCCCTCCCGCCGGGAGACTACACCATCGCTCTCCTGCCGTGGCACGACTGGGCGCCGATGCGTCGTGCGACGATCCGCGCCGGCACCACCACTCGCATCCGGCAGTGGTCGCCGCGAAAGAACACCCCGCCGCTACACTGGCATGTGCACAAGCCGGACGGCTCGCCGTGGGCCAACCGCCGACTCGACGACTACTACGTCACCGATGCCAACGGCGACATGCACTCGGACGGGAACGATCGCGCGTATGGCAGCGGGTGGGATGAGGACATCGTGGTCGGACCGGAAGTGGCACCGGTGCGCATCCCCTCCGACCGCGATGCCGAACTCCACATCGACGTGATGATCGGTCGCGATGTCGTCGTCACGCGAGTTGGCGACGCGGAGGAGCAGGTTCTCGGCGTCTCCCGGCGTGTGTTCATGGACTCGATGCTCGAGGGATTCCCGACGGGCCTTGATCATGAAGGCTTCAGCGTGTTGCCCGCGATCTACGTTCGTTCGCAGGTTACCGTGCGCAAGGAGCCGGCCGACACTACCGAGCGCACGCAGTGGCAGCTCATCGGTGGCTTCCAGCTGCCGCTCTTCGGGCAAGTCTCGGGCGGCGGCCACGGCAGCGACGTGGTGGTGTCGCCCGACCCGTTCCTGAATCACCACGACATCGTGCCCTACTGGTATCGGCGCGCGCTCGACGGTGCGCGTCTCTGCCTCGTGGGTCGCGTCGGCCTCGCGCTCGCCGCCACCGCGGCGACCAACGCGTTCCGTCCGCTGACGGCGCTGCTCGGACTCAAGTTCCGCCTCGGCGACGACACGGTCGCGCAGCACGGCGCGAGTGGCCTGGACCTGTCGGTCACGTTGCCGTTCGATGCCGTGCGTGACCTGCAGGGCGAACGCGTCGATGCGATTCTCGACGCGAGCGTCGCAGCGGGCGCCGGCATCGAGGTGTTCGGCTTCCGCTTCTGGCTCTCGGTCGGCCGCGGCATCGGCGAGCAGGCGTTCACTCGCATCCGCACGCGCGCCGAGCTGGCCGTCATGTTTGTCAGCGTGGGATGGACGATCGAAGCGCGCATCCACGATCAGTCGGCGCTCAACAGCGTCGTCAATTCGCTGATCCTGGGTTTCGGCGGGCTCGCGCACGGCCCGAGCGTCGTCGTCGAGTTCCGCCTCGGCGGCACGACCGGCAACCTG
>JBFWQT010000449.1:0-6060 GCA_050249295.1 Planctomycetota bacterium | reverse complement strand
TCTCGTCGGTGCGCCCCTTGAGCATCTGCTTGACCTGGCTCTCGACGCCGACGTGCCACTCCTGGTCCCACCCGGGAATCGACACCTCGGGCGACGACGCGCAGCCGGGCAGCAGGGTAACGCACAACGCAAGCAGGCAGCAGGATCGGATCATGTGCACGGGGCGGAAGCAGCGCGACGGCAGCGGCAGTCAGAAGTTGCGACTGTAGCCGATCACCAGGCCGATGACCAGGTAACCGACCGGCGTGCGACCCGGCGTGCCGAGCATGAAGTTGGCCTCGACCGGATTGTCGAACGTGACGTGCTGGCGATACGTGCCGCCGGGAATCGTGAACTCGAATCCGACCGTGAACTCGTTGGAGCGGTTCTCGACGGCGAGGCCGATGGTGAAGTGGAACAGGTCCCAGCTGGCGATGCCCTGCTCGAATGTGGCGCCGGCGTCGTCGCGTGCCGACGTGAAGTCGGTGCGGAAGCCGACGCGCAGCGTGAAGCCGGTCTGGCTGCCGCGCGGGTCGGTGTCGGGCCGGTACGGTTCGAACACGAACTCGGCGCCGATGCCGACATTGAAGACCCAGCCGGCCGCAGCCGTGGTGCGCATCGCCGTGTCGAGCGCGGGCAGCAGGCCGGTGGCCGATTGCTCGAACGTGCCGGCGGTCGGCGCAATCGTGGTGTAGCGGTCGATCGGCAGGAACAGCTCCATCGCGAGCATCAGGTGGATGTTCGCGTCGGCCGTCCAGGCGGCGCCGGCCGAGATCGAGAACGGCGAGTTCCACTGCACCGGCAGGCCGCTCTGCAGCGCGCTGCCGAAGGCGTCGTCGGCCGTGCCGTCGGTGTCGAGGTCGACGTGGTTGACGGTGATCTCGCGCGAGAGCGACCCGCTGCCGATCAGGCCGAGGCCCGGCGAGGTGATCGCGCCGCCGATGCGCAGGTTCTCGACGGGTTCGATTTCCATGCCGAGCTTGAAGATCAGCCGGACGTGCACGAGGCTGACGTTGCGGTTGTCGACGTACGACGACACGCTGCTGGATGGCGCGATCGCGCCGACCGAGATCGTCTCGGTGGTGGACTGCGTGCGCAGGGCGCCGAACATCGAGAGGCCGAACGAGACCGTACGCGACACGCGATGGCCGACCGCGCCGGCGAGGTGGATTTCGTTGAGGTTCGTCGCGAAGGTGTACTGGCCGGTGTAGCTCTCGATGCCGGCCTCGCTGGCGATGACGTCGACGTTCTGCGTGATGCGCGACGACGCGGCGAAGCTGAACAGGCTGCGCGCGGTGAGGGCGAGCGCGAGGCGCGTCTCGGGCCACTCGTCGATGCGCACGACGCCGGCCAGCAAGAGCGGCACCTGCGTGATCGGCGAGACCTCGAGGTGGCCGCCGCTGCCCGCGCCGTCGCGCAGGATGATGTGGCCGATGCGCCAGGCGTTGGCGTTGACGTCGATGCCGCCGCCGTCGTTGTAGCCGAGTCCGCCGGGGTTGTAGATGATGCCGCTGGTGTCGCCCGCCCCGGCCACGGCCGCGCCGCCGAGCATGGTGGAGCGCGGGCCGTACTGGTTGGTCCAGTACTGGTGGTCCTGCGCGCGGGCCGTGGTGGCCGCCTGCGAGGCCACCACGATCAGCCAGAGGACGACGGAGGCGGCGCGGCTGGTCATGGTGTGATCCGCCAGAGAGGGGGCCACACGATTGTAACCGCCGCGTGCCGCGCGGGGGCGCGGGGTGGCCAGTGGCGGCAGAGGTGCGCGGCATGTGCTATGATCAGGTGGTGGCGCCTGCTCTGGCGCCACCCACCGGGCGCCGCTCTGGCGCCACCCAGCGAGGAGCCACCATGCGCAGCGGTATCAAGGCTGCACAACCCGGCGCGCGCGACTCCGTATTGCGCGCGCGGATCAACGCGAGCCCCGCATCGGCTCGCCCCGGCGTATTCGCGCCACCCAATTAGCGGCAGCGGTTCAGCGACAGGCACCTTCAATCCAGAACCCCGCCCGATCGGACCACGCCATGCGTCCGTCCGACGCCGCCCGGCACACGACGCGCCGGGATCAACCGAAAGCACCGCCATGCCCGCCATCCACATTCCGGCCGATCAGGTGATGAAGACGCTCTCCCAGCACATCCTGGTGGACGGCTTCCATGTCGTGATGGACCTCCGCAAGTCGCACGGCAACTACATCCACGACGCGCTCAGCGGCAAGGAGTACCTCGACTTCTACAGCTACTTCGCGTCGCTGCCGATCGGCCACAACCATCCGAAGCTGGTCGGCGACGCCGACTTCCTGAAGAGCCTCGAACTGGCCGCGCTGGCCAATCCGGCGAACGCCGACATCTACACGCCCGAGTACGCCGCGTTCGTGAACATCTTCGCCGAGGTCGCCAAGCCGGCCACCTACCGCTACCTGTTCTTTGTGGCCGGCGGGTCGCTGGCCGTCGAGAACGCGCTCAAGACCGCCTTCGACTGGAAGGTGCGCTACAACCAGGCGCACGGCCGGCCCGACGGCGGCAGCAAGATCATGCACTTCCGCCAGGCGTTCCACGGTCGCAGCGGCTACTGCCTCTCGCTGACCAACACCGACCCCGGCAAGGTGCTGCACTTCCCGAAGTTCGACTGGCCGCGCGTCGACAACCCGCACCTGACCTTCCCGCTGACCGACGAGCGCGTGGCCGCGACAATCGAAGCCGAGAAGCGCACGATCGCGCAGATGGAGGAGGTCTTCCGCAAGGAAGAGCACGAGATCGCCGCGATCATCATCGAGCCGATCCAGGGCGAAGGCGGTGACCATCACTTCCGGCCGGAGTTCATGCAGACGCTGCGCCGCATGGCCGACGAGCACCACTGCCTGCTGATCTTCGACGAGGTGCAGACCGGCTTCGGCATCACCGGCCGGTTCTGGGCGCAGGAGCATCACGGCGTAACGCCCGACATCACCTGCTTCGGCAAGAAGTCGCAGGTCTGCGGCATCATGGTCACGCCGCGCGTCGACGAGGTCGAGAAGAACGTGTTCAAGGTCAGCAGCCGGATCAACAGCACGTGGGGCGGCAACCTCGTCGACATGGTCCGTTGCGCGAAATACCTCGAGATCATCCGCGACGAGCAGCTGGTCGAGAATGCCGCGACGGTCGGCGCGCACTTCGGCGCGCGGATCGACGACCTGGCGTCGGCCTTCCCGCAGCTGGTGAAGAACGCGCGCGGCGCCGGCCTGATGCGCGCCTTCACGCTGCCCACGCCGGAGTTGCGCAACACGCTGCGCAGCCAGTGCTGGACCGACGGCCTCGCGACGCTGGCCGGCGGCACGCGCACAATCCGCTTCCGCCCGTGCCTCAACGTGACCAGCGCCGAGATCGATTGCGCGATCGACATCATGGAGGGCGCGCTGAAGAAGCTGCCGGCCGAGGCGGTGCCCGCAACCGTCCACGCCTGATCGCGCTCACCCGCCGCTGCGCCCGAAGTGCCGGTCGAGTTGCGTGAACGACATCTCGAGTGTCGTTGGCCGGCCGTGCGGGCATGCGAAGGTCGTGTCGCCGAGCTGCTCGGCTTCGGTCAGCAGGGCCCACGCCTGCTCGGCAGTCATCGACTCGTTGGCGCGTACCGAGGCCTTGCAGGCCAGCGTGGCCAGCACCCGGCGGGCGATCGCCGGGAAGGTCACGCGATTGCCGTCCGCGTCCGCGTCCTCGGCGCGCGGCAGCGGGACCACGCCGTCGTCGGGAATCCGCTCGGGATGTTCGACCAGTTCCTGCAGCGTCTCCTCGAGTGTGCGGCGCACGGCCGGGGCGCGCAGCCGCGCGGCAAGCAGCATCGGCACCGCGGTCATCGTCGCGCGGTGTGAGCGGGCGTCGGCGCCGGGCTGCACCTCGACCTCGAAGCCGACGCGCGAGAGGCAGTCCTGTACCGCCGGGTCGGCCAGCAGGGCGGCTTCGCCACGGGTCAGGTCGAGCGGCTCGGCAATCAGCAGGCGCTGCTTCTCGATCAGCGTCTGCTCGAAGCGCGCGCAGAAGCGGTGGAACATCACGCGCTCGTGCAGCGCGTGCTGGTCGACCATCACCATCCGGTCGGCGTATTCGAGCAACAGATAGGAGTCGTGGATCTGGAACAGCTGGCGGATCCCGGCGGTGCGAAGCCCGCGCGGCGCCGGCTGCTCCCCTTGCCCTTGCCCTTGCCCTTGCCCTTGCCCTTGCCCTTGCCCTTGCCCTTGCCCTTGCCCTTGCCCTTGCCCTTGCCCTTGCCCTTGCCCTTGCCCTGATCCATCACGTTGCCCTGGCCGTGCGCTGCCCGCGCCGGGGGGCAAGGGCAAGGGCAAGGGCAAGGGCAAGGAAAGAGCAGGCGAGGGCGAGGACGAGGACGGGTTGCGCGCAACCGGCCCGATCGCCTCCGGCACCACCTTCCCGCTCTGCAGAGCGGCCGGTGGCGGCATCGGCGTGGCAAACCCGCGGGTGCTCGCCACGGTCGCAAAGTGCTCGGCCACAATCCGCCCCAGCTCACCGGCCGGCGACGGCGACGACGGCGACGACGCGGCAATCGACGCCGCCGACGACGACGACGACATCGCCGACAGCCGCGGCGCCGTCACCGGCAACCCGGCATCCGCCGTCCCTCCTCCGGCCCGGCGCTCGGCCAGCGGCGCCAGCGAGATCCGCGGCGGCGCGACCTGCAGCAGCCGTTGCTGGATCGCCGTGCGCAGCGCCGAGAACAGCCGGCGCGGCTCGCGGAAGCGCACCTCGGTCTTCTGCGGATGCACGTTCACGTCGTAGGCCGTGACCGGCATCGTCATGAACAGCGCGGCCATCGGGTAGCGGCCCGGCGGCAGGTACTCGCGGTAGGCCTCGCGCACCGCCGCCTGCAGCGAGCGGTCGCGGATGAACCGGCCGTTGACGAAGAACCAGATCCGCGTGCTGTTGCTGCGCGACTGGTCCGGCGTGGCGATCAGCCCCTCGATCGTCAGGTGCTCGTCACAGGCGTAGACCTCGACCAGCCGTTGCGCGGTCTCCTCGCCCCAGAAGTCGCGCACGCGGTCGGCAATCGTCGCGGCCGGGCCGAGCTCGAAGATCCGCCGGCCGTCGTGGCGCAGCGTGAACGCGACATGCGGGTTGGGCAACGCGAGGCGATGCACCGCGTCGACCACCTGCGAGAGCTCGGCCTGGGCACTCTTCAGGAACTTGAAGCGTGCCGGCGTGGCGCCGAACAGCTCGCGCACGGTCAGCTCGGTGCCGACCGGACAGCCGCACGGGCGGACCGCGCTGCTCGCCCCGTTGTGGACCGTGATCTCGTGGCCGCCGGGCGCGCCGGCCTCGTCGCCGTCGTCATCGTCATCGTCGTGGTCGCTGGCATCGTCATCGCGGTCGCGGTCGTCGCGCACGCGCGAGCGGATCGTCAGGTGCGAGACCGACGCGATGCTCGCCAGGGCCTCGCCGCGGAACCCGAACGAGCCGATGTGCATCAGGTCGTTGGCGCCGGTCAGCTTGCTGGTCGCGTGCGGCGCCACCGCCAGCGCCAGCTCGTCGCCGGGCACGCCGCTGCCGTTGTCGCGGATCCGGATCAGCTGCTTGCCGCCGGCCTCGATGTCGATCGCGATCCGCGTCGCGCCGGCGTCGAGCGAGTTCTCGCCGAGCTCCTTGACCACCGCGGCCGGCCGTTCGATCACCTCGCCCGCGGCGATCCGGTTGACGACCTCGATCGGCAGCTGCGCGATGTGCATCCGCGCCGCCCGTGGCCCGGCCCGGCGATCGGTGATCGTCGCGTCGCGGGTCGGCGGAGGAGGCGGAGGAGGCATCAGCGGCCCGGTCGGAGTGGGTGCGGTTGTCCAAGTTACCAACATATCCTGAACCGGCCCGGGTGGCTCGTCAAGGCCGTTGATAGGGGTGGTCTGTCAGGCAACAGGCCCGCGCCCTCTCACCCCTTGCCCTTGCCCTTGCCCCTCTCACCCCTTGCCCCTCTCACCCCTTGCCCTTGCCCTTGCCCTTGCCCTTGCCCTTGCCCTTGCCCTTGCCCCTCTCACCCCTTGCCCTTGCCCTTGCCCTTGCCCTTGCCCGAGATGCCGGTGCCGCGCGTTGCACCAACAGGGAAGGAAGA
>JBFWQT010000448.1:0-6086 GCA_050249295.1 Planctomycetota bacterium | reverse complement strand
GGCCGATCGGGCGACGCCGGCCTGCACGCGCGGATTGAAACCGGGCCGGGGCGCGAGGACATCCACGTCAGTTGTCGCAACGTGCTGGTCGACGAGGAATTCAACAAGGCGATTCTCGACTCGCGCACCGTGGGCGACGGCGTGCAGGGCATCTTCAAGCTGTTCACGCCGGGCGGCGTGGCCGACGCCGAGTTCACCAGCGTGTGCCCGGAACACAACGCGCCGTCCGACCAGAAACTGCACCTGTGGATCCAGGACGTGAACTCGCTGTTCGCGCTGTTCCCGCTGCCCGCGTATCGCATCCGCGGCGAGGTGATCGGCTGGGACGATGTCTGGCAGGTGCCGCATTCCAGCCTGTTCCCGCAGGGGCCCGGCGGGCCGATCTCGCTGGTGTTCCGCGAGCCCACGCACTCGCAGAACGACGACCTGCAGCTCGATATCGAGATCAGCGCGCCGGACGTGCTGATCACGCCGTCGCTGAAGAGCGCGCTGCCCGACTTCGTGCGCGACATGATCAACGAGTACGGCGTGAGCGGCACGATCGACCTCAAGAGCGCCGTGGTGGAGACCCGCCCGACGGACACGGCCGGCGAGAGCGACCTGCTGCTCGAGCTGGATATCGTGCCGAGGCAGACGCTGGTCGAGTGGACGCACCTGCCCTACCCGGTGCTGTGCGATGGCGGCCTGCTGAAGGTGCGCGAGGGGCGGATCGATTTCGTCGATGTCACTGGCACGCACGGCGATTCGCGGATCACGATCAACGGCCACATCGACAGCCCGCCGGGGCGCGATCCGATCATCGCGCTCGACTTCCATTGCGAGGCCATCTCGTTCGACTCCGACCTCTGGGCGGCCATCGAGGCGAAGCCGCGACCGGGCACGCTGACGGAGGGCATCCCGAAGGAGTCGCTGCTGGTCGTGCGCCAGATGTTCCAGCCGCTCGGCCTGCTCGATGTCGACTTCCGGCTGCGCACCGCCGAGGACCCGTCGATGATCATCGACGTCTGGCTGCATGGCGATGACGCCCATCCGGCCAGCGTGCAGTACGACCTGACAATGGGCGATCCCGGTGCGCCGCCGTTCCGCGTGCCGCTGAGTTCCGTGACCGGTCGCGTGACGGTGACGATCCGAGGCCAGTCGGTGCACGTGCAGTTCGCCGGCGTGCATGGCCTGCTCTACGGCGCCGACGTGATCGTGAACGGCGTGCTGCAGACCGGCCCGGATGGCGTGCCGCATACCTCGCTGGTGCTGGAGGCCAGCAACATCGAACTCACCGACCGCGTGATGGAGACCTTCGCGTGGTTCGAGGACTTCACGTGGCGCGGCCAGCGCGACCCGGTAACCGGCCGGCTGCAGCTCGACGACCAGGGGCAGATCATTCCGCTGATGACGGCCGGCGAACCGATGGCCCGGCTGCGCACGATCCTCGGCAATCCGCAAGGCCGGCTCGACATGCGCGTGGAGC
The DNA here is from genome assembly GCA_050249295.1 of Planctomycetota bacterium. GTDB lineage: Bacteria > Planctomycetota > UBA8742 > SKZP01 > SKZP01 > JBFWQT01. The sequence continues at coordinate 4,621 of JBFWQT010000448.1, read as the reverse complement.
TGATGCCCGCCGACGACGGCAGCGGATTGCGGCCGGTGATCACGGCCACGCTGCGCGGCGTGAGCGTGAAGCTCAGCGTGTTCCCGTTCCCGCTCGACGATGTCCGCGGCCGGCTGACGATGGAGGGCGGCATCATCCGGCTCTATGCGATCACGGCGAGGCACGGCGAAGCGCGGCTGACGGTGCCCGAGGCCACGCTGACGACGCCCGTGCGCGGCTACCAGTTCACGATGGCGGCGCAGGACATGGCCTGGACCGATGAACTGCGCGACGCGCTCCCGGCCGATGCATGGAAGACGCTGTACGACACGATGAAGCCGTTCGGGCGCTTCAGCATGGGCATGAGCGTGGACGCGCGAATGGACCCCGACGACGCATCGAAGATGGTGGTCGCGTACGACATCGAACTGCACATGCCCGGTGATGACATCACGATCGGGCCGATCCGTGCCGAACGCGTCAGCGGCCACTTGCGCATGCGCGGCCTGCTGCAGGCCGACGGCAGCCACAATGCGCACGGCCGGCTGCGCATCGACGAGGCGCAGTACCGCAACATGAAGCTGCACGGCCTGACTGCCGACCTGCAGCTGACGCAGTCCGACGGCACGATGCGGCTGCTCGTGCCACGCGCGTTCGGCGCCCTGTATGGCGGCTTCCTGGAGATGCGCTACGAGATGACGATGCCGCCCGACCCGCCCGGCGGCGGTGAGTATTCGGGCTACGTGCGCATCACCGGCTTCGATGCCGGCCGCTGGCTGCGCGAGGTGTATCCGGGCTCGGCGCGACTCGAGGGCATCACCGATGCCGAGGTGGTCATCAACGGCCGGCTCGGCACCACCGACAACCCGGACGCCGCGACCTTCCAGGGCAGCGGTCGCTTCGACGTGTTCGACGCCGCGATCTTCGACGTGCCGCTGGTGCTCAAGCTGTTCGACTTCGCGAACTACAACCAGCCCACGCCGGTGAACGAGGTGCACGGCGAATTCACGATGCTGCCGGAGCACATGCACTTCTCACGGCTCGACATGTTCTCCGACGCGGTCGGCTTCTACGGCAAGGGCCTGCTCGACTACGACATGAACATGGACATGCAGTTCGGCATCGACTTCGCGCCGCGGTTCCAGGGTCTGCCGGTGCCGTTGCGCGCGCTGGTGCAGCTGATCGAGCGCACGCTGCTGCCGGTGTACGTCAAGGGGCCGATCAGCTTCCCGACGATCTCGGCTGTGTTCCCCGAGACGCCGACCGGCGCGTCGAACACGCCGAAGAGCATCAAGCGCTTCCCCCGCGGCACGACCGGCTACGATCGCTTCCTGCTGGTGCTGCGCGAAATCGTTGGCCCCGACCATCGCGCGCTCAATGCCGACTCGGCGACCGAGGCCGTGGCCCGGCTCTCGCCTGGCGAGCGTGAACGGCTCCGGCTGTTGCTGGAAGAGCGCTACAAGGTGGCGCGCAGCGGTCATCGCGAGTTGCTCGGCGCGTTCCGCACGTTGCTCGACGAGTAGCGCGGCGCGCCGCAACGGCAAGGGCAAGGGCAAGGCGGTTTCTCGTGCGACGTTATCTCCTGCCCGGCTCAGGTTTGCGCGCCATTTGTTCAGGAATTGGTCAATACTTTACAATTTGTCTTGACCCGTCCGGCTGTGGAGCGAGAATGCAGGCAGCTGACGACGCATGCCCCATTCGCAGCCAGCCCCGGCGAAACCATGAGCACGATGCGCCCCCGCATTCTCCCGGCCACCCTTGTTCCCCGCCTCGCCGTCGCCGCCAGTGTGCTGCTGTTGCTCTCGGGCATCGCTGGTGCCGGCGCGTCATACACCAAGAACGTGAACCTCGGCATTCCGGATGCCGTGCCCGGCCAGGCGCGCGTCAGCAAGATCAGCATCCCGGCTGACATGCCGACCGCGCCGCCGGTCATCAACACGTTCCTCGTCACGCTGAACATCAACCACCCGTACCCCGGCGACCTCGACATCGTCCTGCTGCCGCCGTGGGTGCTGCCGCTCTATCCGTTCCTGGGTGTGTACGACGACCCGGCGTTGATCCCCGACGACGCCATCTTCCTGACGAAGAAGGACCAGACGCTGCCGGCCGGTGCGAACTTCACCAACACGCGCTTCACCGGCAGCAACGATCCGATCCAGAAGGCCAGCGGTCCGCTGACGGCCGGGTCGGCGCCGTACAACGACATCTTCAATGCGAACGATCAGCAGTCGATCAACGACATCTACAACATGCCGTCGTTCGGCGACTGGAACCTGATCGTGATGGACACCGACGGCGGCGACGCTGGCACGCTGGTCAGCTGGAGCATCACGTTCTCCGACCCGCAGGAGATCGCCGTCAATGGCCCCGGCGGCCCGATTACCGACGGCGCCAGCTACACGCCGGCGACGCAGACGCAGAACGTGGCGGTCGCGCACACCTTCACGGTGTTCGACCTCAGCCCGACGAAGGAGCTCACGGTCAGCAGCATCGAGGTGCGCGACGCGGTCAACTGCACCGCCACCGTGTCGAAGCCCGGCAAGACGATCGTGCCGCCGTCCGGCAACGTTGCATTCGATCTGACGCTGACCGGCCAGAACATCGGCAACGCCTCTTGTCGACTGCGAATCAACAATGACGACAAGGATGAGGAGGACTACGACATCTTCGTGTCGTTCCGATCGTGGTACCCGGCTCCGACGCCGGGCGTGACACCGCCGCCGATTGTGGTCGGCGGCGATCCATCGCAGGGCGGGTTTGCCACACCTGGCGACGCAATGGCGGCGCTGATGGCCGAGGGCGTCACCGAGCCGACTGTGATCGAGCTCGGCGGCGGGTCGTTCGCATCCGGCCCCGGTCTGGCGCTCACCAGCATCCCGCCGGGAGCCAGCGCGACCAACACCGTGACGATCCGCGCGAAGCCGGGCGAGAAGGCAGTCATCACCGGCACTTGTGGAACGGCCTGGGCGGGGGGCGCTACGGCCATGCTGTTGCGCAATACCCGCTACATCGTGATCGAAGGCATCGAGTTCAACGGGACCGGGACCGGTGGCAACACAAGCGGGCTTACCATTGATTTCACCACCAAAGACTGCGTCGTGCGGGGCTGCAAGTTCCACACCTACGCAGCTTCGGCGATCAACGTCTACCAGACCGGCGCCGGCAGCAACATCAAGGTGGAGAACAACGTCGTGTGGGCCTGTGCCGACGACCTCTTCATCGGCGTGATGTTCCTGTACCGGGCGGACGTGGTGGCGGTGCACAACTCGGTGTACTTCGCGACCGCCGGTCGCTACGCATGGGGGATCGGCGCGCCGGCGCCCGCCAACATCTCGAACAACGTCACGATCGTGGCGAACGGGACCGCCCTCGTCGCACATGAAGGGGCTGTGTCGCCCGTCACCTGCGATCACAACGTGTGGTTCGCCACGGGTCCCGGCATAGTCAACTTCAACAGCTTCGGAAACTTCGGCGCCTGGCAGGCGGCTGGCAACGACACCAACGGCATCGTCGCCAACCCGCTGTGCGAGGATCCGGCCGCTGGCGACTTCCACCTGCGATTCGGATCACCGGCGATCGACCTCGCGACTGGCGCGACGGTGCTGACGGACGATGTGGACGTGGACCGCGAGGCCCGGCCCAACGGCGCCGAGCGCGACAGCGGCGCCGACGAGTTCTACGAGACCAACGGGGCCGAGATGCGCGTGACGCTGGACGGCACGCCGTTCGCCAACGGCTCGACGGTTGCCGGCGGCGCAATGCACAGCAGCACGGCGCAGGACTACGCGTTCGCGATCCAGAATCTCGGCAACGCCGAACTGCAGCTCACCGGCAGTCCGAAGCTCGCGCTCAGCTCGCAGTTCAACTGCACCGTCGAGCAACTCGACGCGCTGCCGACCGCGGTGAAGATCGGGCAGACCGTGCCGATGCGGCTGCGCGTGAAGTCGTTCGGGCCAACCGTCAACATCACCGGCAATGACATAGGCATCACTGCTCCCGACGAACTGACCTCCAGCACGACCGGCAAGTTCGCATCGCTCAAGGCCGGCGACTGGATCCAGCTGGCCGGGCTGGGTGCCGCCAACAACGTCAAGGTGCGGGTCGAGACGGTCGGCGCCGCCGCCATGCTGGCCGACAACCTGCTCAAGATCAGCGGCGCGGTGCTCGAACCGATCGCGGCGGGTCCTGCCGTGACGATCTCGGGTGTGGCGCCGCAGTTTGTGGCGAGCATTGCCAACGACGACTCGAACGAGAGCCCGTTCACGTTCAACTTCCTCGCCTCGGCCGTCGCACTCGGCGCGCCGTCGATGGCGGTGTTCCGCAAGACCACCAGCATTCCCTCCGGCACCAGCCCCGCACTTGGCAACTTCTCCGTCGGCCACACCTATCGCGTGACGCTGGAGGCCCGCAACACCGGCCCCGTGCCGGTTATCTACGCCAACGCCCCCGCGTCGGTGACCCTCAATGCACCCACCGGCGCGACGGCGACGATGATCACGCAGCTGCCGGCGAGCATCCAGCCGCGCAGCATGGCGACGTTCGTCGTGGACATCACGCCGGCCGGTGGAGCCTGGTCCGTGCCGTTCAGCATCAACTACACCACCGGCACCTACACCCTGACGCTCACCGGCAACACGGCGTC
>JBFWQT010000447.1:0-6094 GCA_050249295.1 Planctomycetota bacterium | reverse complement strand
AGCCGGGGACGTAAGTCCCCGGAGGGGAGTACGCCGAAGCAACTCGACAGCGTCGAGTCCGCAAGTGTGATCGAGTGGTTCGCGCGTGCACCCCTCCGGGGACTTACGTCCCCGGCTCGCCTCGGATCAAAGGCAAGGGCAAGGGCAAGGGCAAGGGCAAGGGCAAGGGCAAGGGCAAGGGCAAGGGGTGAGAGGGGCAAGGGCAAGGGGTGAGAGGGGCAAGGGCAAGGGGTGAGAGGGGCAAGGGCCGCACCACGTCGCTCCGTGTTGTTACGCCACCACCCGAAAAACCCGTATGGAGGGAGGCGTTCCCCTCACGCCATCCTCAATCCCCGCTCGCTTGCATCAGGGCGCGCCGTGTGCGAACACTGCGCGCTTGCCGCGCGTCAATACGCCACCCGCACCGCCCGCAACGCCACGCACCGCCGCGACCAGACAGCGCCATGAGTATTCACTACCGCCTGCAGAAGAACGGCCAACTGGTCAGCCAGAGCCACGTCGGCAGCCTGCTGCGCATCGGGTCGGCTGCCAACTGCACGATCCGCATCACCGACGTCGAATGCGACGAGGATGCGCTCGAAATCTCCCAGTCGCGCGGCGGCCTGCAGGTCACCGCGCGCGGCTGGCTCGACGGGCTCAAGGTCTCGGGGCGCGTCCTGCGGCCCGGCGGCACCTACCAGCACGCGGCCGGCAGCACGCTGATCCTGCTGTTCGGGCCGTACCGGCTGGAACTCTCGGCCGGCGCGCCCGACCCGATGTGGGACCAGGCCGGCGGCCAGGTGCAGTCGAGCCTCGAAGCGCTGCTCGGTGGCGATGAACCGCCGCCCACGCGCAACGTGCCGCCGGTGACGCCCGCGCGCTCCGACGTGCAGATCCCGGCTTTCAAGATGCCCACCGGTCGTCGCACCGCGCCGCAGACGGCCGCCGACGACGTACCCGCACTGCCGGGCGAGGCTGGCGAGGCTGGCGACGACAGTGGCGGTGGCGCGTCCGACGTGCAGATCCCGGCGTTGCCCGGCGCACCGCCGGCCGCGCGGCCGGTGAAGGCCCGCAAGCGCGAGACCACCGATCGCGGCCGCAAGGACCGGATGATCGTGAGCAATCCGCGCGGCGAACTCGACGACGCGCTGGGCGACATGCTGCCGCCGGTGCCCCCGCCGCCGCCTCCGCCCGCGCCGAGCACGCCGCCTGCCGGGTCGCCGGCGCGAGCGGGCAAGAGTGGTGCGGCCGTGCAGTCCAACGATGCCGAGCTCGAGGACGCGCTCGACGCCGACCTGCGCGAGCTGGGCATCCGCGCGTCCGCGCTGCGCGACGTACCGCCGAGCGTGAAGGGCATGCTGTCCGACGTGCAGATCGCGTCGTTCGGCAAGGCGAAGAAGGAAGCCGCGCCGGCGCCGACGCCCGGTGCCGATGAAGACCTCGACGCCGAGGCCCCGCCGCTTGACCTGGAGATGGATGTGCAGGCCGAGCTCGACGATGTCGTGCCGGTGCAGATGGAGAGCGACGACGCGCCGGCGACCGGTGCGGGCGCGGGCTCCAGCATGGGCGACGACTTCCTTGCCGGTGCGCTGCACGAACTCGGTGAAGGGCTCGATGACGACCTGGCGACTCCGCCGTTGCCGCCGCCGCCGCCGCCTCCGCCTCCGCCGCCGGCAATGAGCGCGCCGCCGCCGATGTTGCAGAAGCAGATCGCGGCGCCGGAGCCGGAGTATGAGCCGGAGTATGAGCCGGCGCTGGATCAGGCGCCGGTGGCCGATGGCTGGGCAGACAGTCCGGCCGCGCCCGACAAGCTGACCGAGGCTGCGCCGGAGACGATGGACTCGTTCGGCTCGTTCGGCGACGTGGGCGGCGACGAGGGCGGCGACGAGGGCGAGGGTGGTGTCGACGAAGCCGGCGACATGGATGTCGACGTGGCCGACGAGTTTGGCTTCGGCGGCGACGACGGAGTGGACGCCCCCGCTGCGGCCGGCGAGGCGGCGCCGGCTGACGACGACGAGCCGATGATCCTCCGCGAGACCGCGATGTTCGCCGGCCCGGCCAGTGAGATGATCGCGGCCGAGGCGGCGGCCAGCGTGTTGCCGTCATTGTCGGCGTCGGCGAGCCGTGGGGGTGGCATCGGCGGGCCGCTCGACACGTTCGTGGCGCTCGACCTCGAGCCCGAACCCGACGACGAAGAAGACGAGATGGTCGCCGACGAGAAGTCGATGGCGTACCACGAGGACGACGACGACGGCGACAGCGACGACATGCCGGCCGGCATGGACATCGCCGGCGAAGCCGACGACGAGAGCGCGTTGGAGGATTTCAGCTACGCGAGGAAGTCGGAAGCGGCCGACGACATGGCCGCCGACATGGACGACATCGAGGCCGAGCTCGAGGAGGAAGAAGCGTCGGCGTTCCAGTCGTCGGAAGAGGAATCGATGCCGGCGGCACTCGACGCGGCCGTGGATGCCGCTGCGGCGCCGGTTGGTGCGTTCTTCACGGAGATGACGAAGGAGTCGGTGGTCGAGCCGGCGGACTCGAACATGGCCGATTTCGGTGCGCCGCCCGCGCCGGCGCCAGCGCTGAGCGAGCCGCTGGAGCCGGCCTTCGACGAGCCCGCTCCCGAGGAGCCGGCCGCGGCAGCCCCGATGGATCTGCCCGACGCCGCGCAGGATGCCGACCGCGACCACGTAGACGCCGGTCCGGTGTTCGGTGGTCTGCCGCCGGGTGTCGGCGCCGCGGCGATGGGCGCTGGCGGAGGCGGTTCGACGGGTTACGCATCCGACTCGGTGTCGCGCGAGATCGCGACGCGCCGCATGGCGGCCGAGGTTGCGATGCCGGAGAACACCCGCGCCGAACCCGCCGCCGCAGCCGGCCCCAGCGGTTCGGCCGGTCCGGCCGGTCCGGCCGGTTCGGCGATGCCAGTGCCCGTGCCGGTGGTGGTGCCGGTGCCCGTGCCGATCCCGCTGTCGATCGGCAACGCGAAGCCGTCGCCGCCGCGTCGCAGCGCGCCAGCTCCCGCGGCCGCAGCCGCTCCGGCTCCGCAAGCCGCGCCAGCCGCTCCCGCGCCAGCCGCGCCAGCCGCGCCGGTCGCGCCCGCCAAGCCGGTCAAGCCCGAGCTGCCTGCCGTGCTGCACCGCAAGGCCACGGTGCGCTACTACACGCAGATGAATCCGTCGAAGAACTTCCCCGTGCTCGTCGTGCTCTCGAAGTACGAGGTCGAGCGCATCGTGCAGCAGCACGTCGCCCAGGTCGCGAGCAAGAAGAAGTTCATCGTCCGCCGCAGCAACCCGATTGTCACGGTCGTGCCGCACTTCCCCGGCTGCCTGTGTGTGCCCGAACGGCGCGAGGTCGATGTGACGCCGGAGAGCACGCAGTTGACGTTCTGGATCACGCCGCAGGCCGAGGGTCGGCTGACGCACGCGTCGATCGAGATCTGGTACGAGGGTCAGCAGCTGGATTCGGTGCCGTGCCCGACGACGGTCCGCAAGCAGACCCTCGCCCGCGTCTGCTCGGCCGCGGCCCTCGCGGCGCCGGTGTTCTTCGGCGCGTTCGAGAGCATCACGCACGAGAGCGCCCAGGAAGCGGCCGCGCAGAGCTTCCAGCAGTGGCTGCCGATGCTCGCACAGGCGGCTGGCGGCTTCGCGATGCTGGGCATCTATGCCGGCGCCTCGTTGTTGCTGGCCGGTGGCCTCGCCTGGTTGTACGCGCGCCCGCGCAAGGGCGGCCTCGTCGATTCGTTCCTCTCGGTGAACACCGTTCACCGCGAGGAAGTCCCCGAGTAGCAGCGCTCTGGAACTCCCATCATTCAAGCCCACGGGCTGCTGCCCGTGGGTCACCGCCCGGTGTGCCGACTCGCCGGTTCGCACTCCGGTGCAACCCGCGCTACCGATCCGACGTTACGGTAGACTGAAGGCGGCACCGCGTACTCCGCATGGCGCGCGGCTCGCCATCCCGGCAGCAGCAGCGGCGGCGACACGAACAGACAGGACAGACCGATGAAACTCATCCCCCGATTTGACTACGAACTCTCGCCGCGCGGCCGCACCCAGAAGGTGGTCATGCTGCTGCGCATCATGGCCGACGCGCCGCCCGCGACCCACTCGCGCGCGCCGATCAACCTCTCGCTGGTCATCGACCGCTCCGGCTCGATGGCCGGCGAGAAGCTCGAGCGCGTGAAGGAAGCGGCCCACCTGGTGGTCAACCACCTCGGCCCGACCGACCGGCTCTCGGTCATCACCTACGACGACCACATCGACACCGTCGTGCCGTCGGCGCCGGTCGTCAACAAGGACGAGATCCACCATCGCATCGACGACATCACGTCGCGCGGCTGTACCAACCTCTCCGGCGGCTGGCAGCGCGGCGAGGCCCAGGTGCGCGAGCATCACCGCAAGGACGGCGTCAATCGCGTGATGCTGCTGACCGACGGCCTTGCGAACGCCGGCGTGACCGCGCACGAGCAACTCGTCGGCATGAGCCAGGCCTTCCGCGAGGACAACGGCGTCGCGACGACCGCAATCGGTGTCGGCGAGGACTTCGACGAAGACCTGCTGCGCAAGCTGGCCGACGCGGGCGGCGGCAACTTCTTCTTCATCGAGAAGCCCGACCAGGCGCCGGCGATCTTCCACGAAGAACTCGGCGAACTGCTCGCGCTGGTCGGCCAGGACCTGCTGCTCACGATCGACTTCTCGCCCGGCGTGAAGCTCACCGAGCTGCTCAACGACTACCCGGTCGAGTCGCGCGACGACGGCCATCCGGAGAACGGCGGCGGTCGCATCGTGCTGCGCCTCGGCGATGCGTTCGGCGGCGAGGAGAAGGCGATCATCTGCGAGCTGGAGCTGCCGGCCGTGCACGACGACGGCCCGATGGCGGTTGCGTCGGCGCAACTGACGTTCATGGAGATGCAGCCCGCGATCGCGCGGCGCGAGCTGGCGGTGGAAGTCACGCGGCCGGTGGCCGATCCGGAGGCGTGTGCCGATCAGCCGCGCGACGACGATGTGGTGGCCGCGGCGATGCGGCTGACGATTGCGCGCAAGCAGGCGCTGGCTCGCGAGCAGGCTGACGCGGGCGATCTGCGCCTGGCGAGCCACACGCTGATGGGCACGATCCGCACGATCTCGTCGATGCCCGCCGCGATGGCCGGCAGCTTCGGCGCCGAGATGGCCGAGATCCAGCAGACGCAGAGCGAGCTGGAAGGCGGGGTCTACTCGAAGCTGGCCCGCAAGCAGATGATGAGCCGCAGCCACAACGCGCAGCGCGGCAAGGGTCGCTACAAGACGCTCGGCCGCGACAACGACGAGAACGAGAGCGATCAGGACTGATGGACATGGAAACGCACACGGCCCGGTCAGCAGATCGGGCCGTGTGTCTTGCGATGCGTTGCGATCAGCTACCAGCGACCATCATTCGTCGCCGTCGTCGGTCTTCTCCGGCATCGTCAGCGTGTTCTTCGTGCTCGCGGTCTGCGTGCCCTCGCCGCGGAACTCCATCGTGCTGCCGTCCGGCGCCTTCTGGCTGCCGGTGACGCTCACCGGACCGGTCATCTCGGAGCCGAGCTGCGCGCCGGTCTCCATGTCGAGCCACTGGGCGCCGTCCTGCACGAACGTGATCACCAGCGCCGGCCGCGCGGGGCGGGCTTCCAGCTTCATGTGCGAGGTCATCAGCAGGCACTGCCGGCCGTTGATCTCCTTCACCGTGACCGGCGTGAGCGTGAACTCGACCAGCTTGATCTCGGCCGGCGTGCCCATCAGCTCCGTCGCCTTCTTCAGGTCGGGCGAGATCACTTCGCCGATCACGAGCGGACGCTTCGGCAGCAGTTCGGAGAACCCGCCGCTGACCACGTGCTTCGCGTCGCCCTCGATGACCGCGGCTTCCTCGGCGCCGGGCGTGCCCTCGGCGCCGTCATACGTGACGACGATCTTGCCGTCGGCCGTCACCGTCGCGAGGTAGGTCTTGCCGACGTGCGCCGCGGGCCGGCTCTCGCCACGGCCATTCTGGGTGCGCTTGCTGGTGTGCGAGTCGTACTTGATGCGCACCTGCGTCACGTGGCCGCCTTCGCCGACCTTCGTGATCTCGATCGTGCGGACGTACTCCTCCACGTCGGCCTGCT
>JBFWQT010000446.1:0-6117 GCA_050249295.1 Planctomycetota bacterium | reverse complement strand
CCCGTGGACCCCGGGGCTACGGAAACCCCGACGGCGTTTACGTGACCGCGCTTGTCAGCGTCCAACCGGTGGCCTGCACGCGTGGCCCCCACGGGGCCCGCACGCTCGCGCACGCGGCTCTTGTGTCAGCGCCGCGCCCACCGGGCTCACACCCCCGGCTCGCCTGGAGTCGGAATCCGCGGACAGGCTCGCGCACGAGCGGGCCAGTGAGCAGCAAGCTGTGCGCCTCGAATCAGCCGTTCAACCAACTGCAATGACGCGACGCGGATTCGCATATGTGCGCAGGCACGCCCGAAATCAAGGTATCCTCACGTATCGACCGTAGAGACTGCCGTCCGCCGCCACGCCAGAAACCATCCATCCATCGCGGAGCAACCACCCATGGCCAGGGTCCGTTCGATCGAGGAGTTCGACTTTGCGGGCAAGCGCGCGCTCGTGCGCGTGGACTACAACGTGCCGCTGCACGGCACGCATGTCGAAGACGATTTCCGCATCCGCGCCTCGCTGCCCACCCTGCAGCGCGTGCTCGACAAGGGCGGCAGCCTCGTGCTGATGAGCCACCTCGGCCGCCCGGAAGGCAAGGGGCCGGAGGACGAGTACCGCATGGCACCCGTCGGCGCGCGCCTCGCCGAGCTGATCGGCCGGCCGGTGCAGTGTCTCGACGACTGCGTCGGCGAGGCCGTGACGGCGGCGTGCAAGGCGTTGCAGCCGGGCGGGATCATCCTGCTCGACAACCTGCGCTTCCACAAGGCCGAGAAGAAGACCGACGAGGCGTTCGGCAAGCAACTGGCCGCGCTCGGCGACATCTACATTTCCGACGCGTTCGGCACCGCGCACCGGCCCGACACCTCGATGGTCGTGCCTGCCCGCCTGCTGCCCGCCGGCGCCGGCTATCTGATGATGGCCGAGATCAAATACCTCGGCGGCCTGATGGAAAACCCGGCCACGCCGTACCTCGCGATCCTCGGCGGCGCGAAGGTCAGCGACAAGCTGCCGATCATCGAGCAGCTGCTCAAGCGCGTGAACGCGTTCTGCATCGCCGGCGCGATGGCCTACACCTTCATGAAGGCCGACGGCCTGCCGATCGGCAAGAGCCGCTGCGAGGACGACCTGCTCGAGCAGGCGACGCGGATCCTCGCCGAGTGCAAGGCGAAGGGTGTGACGGTCGTGCTGCCGAGCGACCACGTCGTCGCGCCGGGCATCGACCACACCGATGGGCACACCACAGCCGTGATCCCCGACGACATGGCGGCGTTCGACATCGGCCCCGACACGCTCGCGGCGTTCGGCGAGCAGATCGACGCGGCGAAGACGATCCTGTTCAACGGCCCGCCCGGCGTATTCGAGAAGGAACACTTCTCGCAGGGCAGCCGCGCGCTGGTGCAGATGATCGCCGACTCGTCGGCCACCACGGTGGTCGGCGGCGGTGACGCGGCGGCGTGCGTGCAGGAGTTCGGCGTGGCGAAGAAGATGACGCACGTGAGCACCGGCGGCGGCGCGAGCCTCGAACTGCTGGCCGGCCTGGAGCTGCCCGGCATCAAGGCGCTGGAAGAGGCGGCCGCGAGATGACGCCAGCTCACCCCACGACCGGGCTGGCTCGGCTGCTCGCCCTCGCGGTGCTGCTGCCGGCGCTCGTGCTGCTCGCCAGCGGATGCTTCCAGCAGTCGGTCAGCGCGACCGTGAGTGGCGATGGCAGCGGCCACACCGAGATCCTGTTCGCGGTGTCCGACCTTGTGGCGACGCTCGCGCAGCGCAGCGGCCTCGACCTGAGCGACCTGGCTGGCACCGCGGCCAACATGGTGGCGGTCTACCCGCCGGCCTGGAACGCGCGCGTCGAGCGCTACGCCGAGCACGACTACTCGGGCTTCCGGCTGCGGATGGACTTTTCGACGCCGGCGATGATGGCCGAGCAGATCAACCGCTTCGTGGGCGAGATGACCGAGGGCAGCGGCAGCGACCAGAGCGCGATCCATTCGGTCGCGGTGGCGCAGGACGGCAACGTGCTGACGATCACCGCGCAGCTGCGCATGCAGCAATCCAGCCCCGGCCGCGGCATCGGCGCACCGGGTGGTGGTGCCCACGGCGACAACGCCGACCAGGCCGACCAGGCCGACCAGGCCGACCAGGCCGACCGGGATGGTGACGGCCTGCAGCAGCCGTCCGAGGGGCCCGCGCCGCTGTCTCCGGCGTCGCTGCTGCCGGTGCCGAAGATCGCGCTGTCGATCACGCTGCCGGCGATCACCACGTTCTCCGGCCATGGGGGCCGTCGCGACGGCAACACGGTGACGTTCGAGGTGACCCGATCGGGCGACTACCCGATCTCCGTCAGCGGCACGCTCGACGGCGTTGGCGCCGGGATGGGCGGATCGCAGAAGACGATCGTCATCCTGGCGGCCGTGGTGCTGCTGCTGATGGTCGTCATCGCCGTGGTCGCAATCCGCAATTCGAGTGGTCGGAGCCCGCGCCCGGAGGCCCGGCCATGAGCGACACTCGCTGTGCAGCGCAGAGCCTGACGCCGCGATACGGCCTGCTCGCGACCGAACCGACACCGCCAGTGTCTCAAGTCAGATGTCGAGCGACGGTTTCCTGCTGCGCGACCGGATCGCGGCGTCAGGCTCGTCTGCGCTGCTCAGCGGCCGGGAGGCCGCTTCCGCTGCTCGCCATCACCTTCCTTGCGCTCCGGTCTGCTCGCGACGGAAACCGTCACCTCGAATCCGACTCGAGCCACTAGCTGTGCAGACGAATCTCGCCGGACGGGTCGAACACCGTGTCGAAGCTCATCACGCCGCCGCGGCCGGAGGTGGCCAGGCGACCCGAAATCTGGAAGCGCAACGCGAGGCGTTCCTCGTCCGATTCGATCCAGGTGACCGTGATGTCCTTCAACCGCGGCTCGTACTTTTCGATACACTCGCGCACGCGCCGCTGCGCATCCACCACCGAGTCGGGGTACGCCAGCGCGATCTCGACCGGCGACATCGTGCCGAGGTCGGGCTGCGCCGGCGCGTTGTCGGTGCGCGCGTTGAGCACCCGCTTGAGGTTGGTCAGCACCGAGCGCATCAACGCATTGATGTCCTCGGTCATCGTGCGCGCCTGCGGTTTGCCCGCGGCCGAGAGACGTTCGAGGATGGTGCGTTCGCGGGCCATGCGGATGGGATGGTGCGGTGCCGATGGCGTGGTCGATGCGATGCAGACAGCGTACCCGCGGCGAGCTCGATTGCAAGCTGCCCGACTACTGCAACTCGGCTGTGAGCGCATCGCGGAATGGCATGCGGCAGCGACAGTGGCGCCACCAGTCGGACAGGAAGTGCGGCCAGAAGTTGCCGATGCCGCACGCGTCGGCCGCGAAGGTCAGCGCGCGCTCGACGTCCGACACGTCGTCCAGCACGGCCACGCGCGCCGCCGCGGCCGCACTGGTCACGGCCATCAACAGCTTGTCGCGCGGCACACCCTTGAAGTTCTCGTCCCACGGCACAGCCTGCGACAGCTCCTCGTGCGAGCTGCGGCCCTCCAGCCAGTCGCGCACCCAGACCAGTACGCGCACCGGATCAAAGCTCGTCGTCTGCCCCGGCGCGCGCGAGAGCCAGACCGGCAGCGCCATCTCGGCCGCGGTCAGCGCGCAGATCGCCTTCTGCCGGTGCGGCAGCCGCGAGAGCAGCCGCGCGCGCAGCACCTCGTCGATCGGGGCCGGCCAGTCGTCGTCTTCCGGCGGCGTGTGCGGGCAGAGCAGCTCCAGGTGGGTCGCGGGCGAGATCGTCCGCCGGGTGCCCTTGCGCAGCCAGTCCGCGAGGCGGCAGTAGTCGGCCGGCGACGACAGCGACGCGAGCGGCCGGAATGGTGGCCACGGCGGCGCGGTGTCGGCGTCGCGACTGAACATCTCGTCGGGTCGCATGGCGGCTGCCAGGCGCGACGAGATACTGGACTGGTCCTTGTGCTCGGGCATCGTGAGCCACGGCCGCGGGGCCGACTCCTCCACCTCAAGTGTAGTCCGACAGCGGCACAGCACGCCAGCACCCGTTATCACGGGTATCGGCGCGACGGTCGCCGGACTTGCGCGCGATCTATCGGACGCAGCGTGCGCGCGGTTGGCCGGGGAGCCTGCCGTAAAATGCAGAACGCTGCCCGATGGAATCGCCGTCGGATAGCCACCACATCCATAGCCATCCAGCCGCTATCGGCTCGAGGCTGTGGCCAATGCGCCCGTTCGACGTTCAATATCCGCGACCGCCAGGTTCGTGCCGGGCAGGATTGTCGCGCCCGGGTCCGGCTTCTCGTTGGTCAGTATCCACCGGCACAGCCACGCAATCTGATGCGAAATCAATGGCGGCACCGCGTCGCCGATCTGGCGGTAGATGTTGGCCAGCCCGCTCTCCGACGAGAACCGGTAGTCGGCCGGGAACCCCTGGAGCAGCGCCATCTCGCGAGCCGAACACAGCCGGTCCTGCTCGGGGTGGGCGTAGCGCCCGTTGCCGATGTGCCCGCACTCGCGCTTGATCGTGATCGACGGGCGATCCCACCACATCCGGCCGTAGACGTCCGGGTGCGAGCCGAGCCGGCCGGCGTCGGCAATCCGCCGCATGCCGTCGGTCATCAGGTCGCGACCGCCGGGGATGTCCAGCAGATCGCGCCACGACCCGCCGTCGCGGGGAATCGCGCGGAGCCGGCGCACGCTGAGTTCGTCATTGAAGCCGGGCGACACATGCACCGGATCGGCCGGGTTGGCCGCGCCCGCGGCAATCGGCGGCATGCGCTCCAGCACGTGGCGAACATGCGTGGCGCGCACGCGAACTGCGGCGCGGCCCCACAGATCGGCGAGCGTGCGCAACGTGTGGCCGCGCTTCACCGCAATCACGAGCGCACGCTCGCGCTTCTGCGGCAGACCGAACCGGTTCAGGAAATGCACCTCCGCCGCGACCCGGTAGCGCGCCGATTCCAGCGTGTCCTGCAGTGCGGTCAGGTGGCGAGAGAATCTTCCGGTCACCAGTTCTCGTGCATTTTCCATCACGAGAATTTCCGGTTTCATGGCTTTCACAAATGCACCAACCCTGGCGACCAGCGAGTTGCGCGCATCGTCGCGGACATGGTTGTCCGGATTCGTCCGCGAGTAGCCGGTGCACGGCGGACACGCCACCAGAACGGTCGGGTGCCCGAACTGCCTCGCGAGGTCACGGCCTTCGCAACTTGCCAGGTCGACGTCGAGCGGGTCGATCCCCATGTTCAGGCGGTAGGTGGAGTTGCAGCGCAGCGATCCGCGCGCGCTGCTCGGCTTGGCGAACTGCCCGTCCACGGCGCCCGTGACCGCAAAGTCCGGATGCGCATGGAAGCCGAAGCTCATGCCGCCGCCACCCGAGAACAGATCCACTACCTCCCACATCGATTGCGCTCCATGATGCGTCACCGGCGAGCAGCATTTCAACCTACGTGATTGTAGCGCCGGAGTCCAGCCTGACGCCCGCTTCCGTGATGGTGAAATTGCAGTATCGTCCTGTGACAGACGGGGCCGACCATGCGCCACGACGACCGGCACGCACTACTCGCACTCCGGTCAGATGCGGATTGTGTTGCGCTTCGACTGCCGCACTCTCACAATCAGCGGCACGTCCCACGCAAACCCCGCAGATCTCTTGCGCAACAACCCCATCATCACCCTTGCCTTCGCGACGGCCATCGCTGTGCTGCTCGCCATCACCAGTCCCGGTGCCACCTTCGCCGACGACGAGGAGTACACCAACCCCGAGAAGCAGGTGGTGCCCCTCGGGCCGCATGCATCGCCGGTGATGCACACCTCGACGCCGGGCGACGCGGCGCAGCTCGAGATCGCTCCGCAGTTCTACCACCAGAACGGATTCGACCAGTTCCTCATCCCGTTCGTGTTCCGCCTCGGCCTGATCAAACGCCTGGAGATCAACGCGCGGCTCCACACCACGCAGATCAGCGACTCGGGCGGCGGCGCCGTCGCGCAGGCCCTGACCGGGATCGGCCTCGGCGCGCGATACCGCTTCCTCGGTCAACCCGACACCGGCCTCTCGTTGCTCGGCTCGTTCAGCGCGTTCCTGCCGTTCCGGCTTATCATTCCGACAAACACCAGCAACTTCGTGCTGCGCTGGACCGTGGCGATGG
>JBFWQT010000445.1:0-6128 GCA_050249295.1 Planctomycetota bacterium | reverse complement strand
CACGTTGTTCGACCACGCGTCGGCGTCGCGCGCCGGCACCTCGCCCTCATCCACCAGGAACGTGATCAGCGGCACCGCGAGCATCAGGCAGAACTCCTGGTGCGCGCACGACAGCTCCACCTGGCGGCGCGACGAGATGCGGAACTTCTGCGCGGCCCACTCCATCGTCGCCTTGTCCGACGGGAAGCGCATGTCGTCGCCGAGCGAATCCATGTAGTCGCTGAGCACGCCGGCCTTGAGCAGCCTCGACGCGGCCTCGCCCTTCGGCACGCGGCTCATGTCGTGCATGACGATGCCGAGCCGCACGAACAGCGCGAACGGCTCGCGCTTCTCGAGCGCGGCCGCGCGACGCGTGCGCGCCTCGTCGAGCAGCTCCTCGCGGTCGGTCGGCGGCACCACCTGCAGGCGGATCAGCGTGTCGGCCAGCTCTTCGTCTTCCCACTGCGCGACCTGCGAGCGGTAGCCGACCTCGAGCGCGCTGATCTGGTCGGGGCCGAGCATGCCGCGCGCGCGCACGAGGTCGAAGATGCTGCGACGGTGCCCCGACAGGCGCAGGCCGTCCTGCAGGCGGCGCAGCGTGGCGTACTGCACGGCCGTGATCAGCCCGCTGGCCAGGATCTCGCGGCCGAGCACGTTGCCGGCCCGGTAGCGCGACGGCGGCCGCTCGGGTTCCGGAATGTCGCTCGGCGCCGTCGTCAGCCCGGTGTCGCCGCTGTCGATCGCACTGTGCTTGACGCGCAGCGTGGCGACGTCGCCCGGCGCGACGAGCCCGCGCTCGACCAGCAGTTCGAACAGGTCGGCCGGTGCTCCGCTGCGCAGACGTTGCACCTGCTCGCGCACCGCGTCCTTCATGCGGTCGGCTTCCACGCCGGTGCCGCTGAGCAGCTGCCAGAGCCGTTGCGCGTTGGCTTGCGCGGCCGCCACCTGCTGGCCGAGTCGCAGCTCGCGCGCGTTGCTCTCGCTGATCATGCCGAAGTCGAGTGCGACCTGGCCGAGCCACACGCGGCCGTCTTCGGTGCCGAGCCGCAGGTCGCGCTCGGCCGTCGCATCCACGTCGCCACGGCCGCGCGCGAGATCGAGGAAGTGCGCGTTGAGCCCGACGAACCGGCCGCGCGCGCTGGCGTCGGCGTCGGCGTCCACCTCGGGCACGTACTCGGGCAGCTCGTCCTCGCCTTCGGGCGCAAGCCGCAGACGCATGCGGTCGAGCGCACGGTCGAGCTGCTCCTGCGTGAGAATGCGATTCTTGACCAGCAGCGTGCCGAAGTCGGCCGGCATCTTCAGCTGCTCGAGGAAGTAGTCGCGCAGCTTCTCGCGGATCGCCGCCGACTGCTGCGCCGTAAGGAACCCCATCTCGGCCAGCACCGCCGACAGCGCCTCGTTCTCGGCTTCGCGCGCCTCGAAGCGCATGAACAGCTCGGCCGCTTCGTCGGCACCGGCCGCGTGCGGCAGATCACCCTTGAAGGTGACCAGATCGAAGCCGCTCGAGTGATCGATCGGCACCGCCTCCGGCACGTAGCCGGCCCCGTTGTCGTCGTCGTCAGCGTCGTCCAGCGGCACCGCATCGGCGACCGGCACGGCCGCGGGCACCGGTGGCGGCGAGACCGACTGCGGCGCGAGGTGGCCGCCCTTCCCCCCCTTGCCCGCCTTGCGCAGCAGCAACGGGTTGACCACCGCAAGCTCCACCGACGACTCGTGCACGAGGCCGGCCGGCACGATGCCCATCGCATCGCTGTCGAGCTGCAACGGCGGCAGGTTGGCCGTCACCACCAGCAGCTTCACCTCGCCGATTTCAATCTCGTCGCCGTAGTCGATCTGGCCGGTGCCGGTGACGCTGCGACCGTTGACGCGCACGTAGCCGCGCGGCGCGCTGTTGGCCACTGCGATGAACAGCTTGTCGCCCTTGACCGCAAAGTGCCCGGCCGGGTTGGCCGGCGCCCCGCCTCCCGACGCGCCGCGCAGCGACTCGACCGTATCGTCGGCGTCGAAATAGCGCGTGCTGCCCGCCTGGAGCTGTATCTCCTCTTCCTCGACACCTTCGGTGTAGATGGAGAGTGCGTAGGGCGACGACATCTTTCGGCGGTGGTGGGACGGCGGGCGCGGCGTGCGCGCATTGTACGGACGACAACGAGCAGCGTCACCGTTCAGCCGGCGCTGGCCTTCGCGACCGTGCCGTCGGTCAGCGTGACTTCCACGTCGGTGAACCACACCCGGAACTTCCGGTCGGCCGTGTAGTGGCTCAGCGAGAGTTCGAGCGGGCCGAGCGTGTGGTAGTCGTCCCACGTCATCGCGCGGCCGTCGGCGCCGCCACCGTGGCGGTGATTCCACTGCACGATGCGGTCGGCCGCGTCGACGTACAGCTCGTAGATGTCGCCCGGCGTGTAGCCGCCTTCCTTCGGGTATGTCACGGTCACGCGACGCGCCGTGGCCTTGCCGTCGCCGATCGGCAGCGGCTGCTGGCCATCGTCGGTGACCGTCGCGTTGTCCCAGAGGAGGTGCAGCGGGAAGAGGAGCCAGTACTGATCGTTGATGAAGCGCTGGTCGTCCGGTCGCTGTTCGTCGGTCAGCCCGGCGCGCGTCCAGGTCTTTGCCGCGTCGCCCTGGCCGAAGGTGACCACATCGCCGGTCGGCTGCCACGACCAGTGCCGGCTCGTGACGCTGCCGTCGGGCTTCTGCACATTGAAGGTGAAGGAGATGCGCGCGACATCGCAGAAGCAGTGCATGCCGCACTTGTTGGCGAGCACCACGCCGGGGCCGGGCGGCGGCGGGGGCGGTGTGTTGTCAGCGGCCGGTTTGTTGCCGGCCGCAGGTGAGCACGCGGCGGCGGCGAGTGCGGTCAGCAGAGTGACGGAGGCGAGGAGGAGGTGTCGGCGCATGGGGAGAGGTGGTGCTGAAGAGTAGGTACAGCGAATCACAAGTCATCGTCCCATCGAGGAGCCCTCCGGGCGAGCCGGGGGTGTGAACCCCTATGGCGCCAAAACAAGAGCCGCGAGCGCAAGCGAGTCGGGCCCCGTTGGGGTCACGCCTGCAAGCCCACCGTTTGAACGCTGACAAGCACGTTCACGAAACCTCCGACGGCTGATCCGTAGACCCGGGGCCCTCGGGGCCCGACTCGCTTGCGCTCGCGGCTCTTGTTTTGGCGCCCATCGGTGTGAGCCCCCGGAGTCTGGTTCTGGGACCAGCACATGACTCTTTTGGTGGCGCGGCGCGGACCTGGTGGCGCCGAACGCTCGCCTCAGTACCAGACTCCGGGGGCTTACACCCCCGGCTCGCCCGGAGGGCTGCATTGATGGACGAGGACTTGTGATTCGCTGTAGCAAGGAGTCGACAGTGGACGGATTCGGGTCAGAGCCGCGACCGACAGGGAGCGGGGAAATCGTCGAAGGCCGGCGACATCGCGCACCTCGCAGTTGCCCCCGCTCCCTTCGGTCGCGGCTCTTTCCCGGAGCAACCCACCTGAGAGCCGCGAGCGTTCCCGGTCGCGCAGCATACTACCGCTGCTGCAACTCCGGGTGGATCACACGGAACGTCAGATTCAGGCGCGGCCCCGCGGCCTGCGTCTGCTTGCGCAAGCGATGCAACCACTCGTGCTGCAGCTCGCCGCGCATCAACAGCATCGAGCCGTGCGTGAGATCAATCGAGTGGATCGCGGCCGGATGCTCGCGACTGCCGCCCTTGCGCTTGAGCTGGAACGTGCGCGTCGCGCCGAGGCTGACGCTGGCGATCACCGGATTCTGGCCGAGGCCGCGCTCGTCGTCGGCGTGCCACGACACGTGGTCGTGCTGATCACGGTAGAGATTGACCAGCACGCTGTTGAACGTGGTGCCGGCCAACGGCTCGACGCGTTCGCGGATGTGCCGCAGCTCCGGCGTCCATGGCAGCGGGTCGAGGTCGATGCCGCTGTACGAGTAGAACGTGCCCGCGTCGCCGAGCCAGCACTGCAGCCGCGGCACCGCGATCGCCTTGCCCATGATGCGCAGCTCGTCCTGCCGCCACGGCAGCGTGTCGGTCAGCGTGCGCTGCAACGCGTCGGCCTCGTCGCGCGCGAACAGCGCCGACCAGAAGATCGCCTCGCCGTGATCGCGGATGATCGTCTGCGGGCCGGTATCGATGTGGCTGAAGAGGTCCATCGTCTCAGCGCGGCTTCTTCATCCGCTTCTTCGCCTTCGTCTTGCTCGTGCGCAGCGGCACATGCGCCGGGTGCTCGCGCAGATCGAGGCTGTACCACGAGTCGCAGCGCGTGTGCCCGGTGCAACCCAGCGGCCCGGGCAGCGGCCGGAAGCCGAACGCCTCGTAGAGCCGGCGCGCGCGGTGCATCGAGTTGAGCGTCTCGAGGTAGCACGTGTCAAACCCGGCCGCGGCCGCGTCGGCCAGCACCAGTTGCATCATGCGCGCGCCGAGGCCGAGGCCGCGCAGCTCGGGCAGGTAGTACATCTTGCGCAGCTCGCAGATCGTCGGGTCGTCGCTGCCGGCCAGTCGCGCGAAGCCGGCCACGCCCGCGAGGCGCCCGGTCGCGATGTGCTCGACCACGCTGAACCCGGCGCGCGGCCCGCGGTAGGCGGCGTGCATGTGGTCCACCTCGGGGTCCATGATGCTGAAGCCCTCGCCGCTCGCGCCGTGCTCGGTCATCACGCGGCGGATGATCGCGGCCACCGCGGGCTCGTCGGCGCGACGGATCGGGCGGATGCGGTACGCGGCCTGCAGCCGGCTGCGGCGCAGCGCCTGCGCGTAGAGTCGCAGGCCCTCGCTGACGGTCGCGCGTCCCGTGTCGTCGAGCAGCTCGAGCGCCGAGGCGACCTGGCGGTTGGCCTGCTCGTGGACCGCGCGCAGCTGCCGTCGCCCGGCCGTAGTCAGCGTCACCGGCTTGCGCCGCGCGTCGGCGTTGTCGGTGCAGTTCTGCGCCAGGCCCGCCTGCACCAGTTGTTGCAGCGTGCGGCTCGCGCACGAGCGATCGACGTTGATGATCGCGGCCAACTCGCCCGCCGTGAGCGCGCCGGCGCGTTCGAGTTCGAGCAGTGCGTGGCAACGGGCGAAGGTGAGGTCGCTGCTGGCGACGTGGCCGGTGAGGAAGCCGAGCTCGCGGACCATCTCGCGCGAGGCCTGGCGGATGGCGGGTATCGCGGGGTGTGAGTCGGTCGCGGCCATATTGTTGCAGATCGCACGTATTCCGATGCACGCTGCCCGGATTATGCCGGGGGCGGCCCGCGCCGGCTACTGCGATTCCCGGAATATGAATCGTCGGGTTGGATGACGCAAAAACGCACGGCCGGGCCGTAGTACCGATAATATCCTCAGACATCGGTCCAATTTAGCTAACATTGCACTCAACCTGTTCCTGCGCAGATGGTTAAGTGCCGTTTTCAAGGCCAAAGATAGGACAATCCTCAATACAGAGGGGGAGATGTTTTCTGGATCGGCCCGGATCCGGGTCGATGAGGGAGGTATGAAATGCCATCGAAGAAGCTGATTGAAAGCTGGATTATTGAATTGCAGGAGCAGTGCGGCGACGCCGATGGAGCCTTTGAGGCGACCCCGGTCGGGGCCGGCGACGCGACCCTGCCGGAGCCTGCGAAGCAGGCGGCTCATTCGTTGGCCGCGGGTGGAGGCGCGCCAGCGGCGCAACCCGGGGCACACGGTGCCGGTTGCGACAACCCTCCGGAGCCTGCGGAGCAGGCGGCTCTTTCGTTAGCCCCGGGTGGAGGCGCGCCAGCGCCGGAACCCGGGGCACACGGTCGCGACAACCTGCCGGAGCCTGCGGAGCGGGCGGCTCGCAACATTCGGCGTCATGCCGGTTCGCGCCCACGGCGCGACGAGCCGCCTGCTTCGCAGGCTCCGGCGTGTGTGTGCGCCTCGCGCCTCACGCAACCCCGGGTTCCCGGCGCTGCGCGCCTCCACCCGGGGCTATCGCACGAGCCGCCTGCTTCGCAGGCTCCGGCGTGTGTGTGCGCCGCGCGCCTCACGCGACCCCGGGTTCCCGGCGCTGCGCGCCTCCACCCGGGGCTATCGCACGAGCCGCCTGCTTCGCAGGCTCCGGCATGGGTGGGTGCGCCTCAGGCCGCACGCAACCCCGGTGTCCGGCGCGGCGCGCCGCCACCCGGGGCTATCGCACGAGCCGCCTGCGTCGCAGGCTC
>JBFWQT010000444.1:0-6149 GCA_050249295.1 Planctomycetota bacterium | reverse complement strand
AGGAACTCGCGGCGCTCGTACTCAACTACCAGCTGACCGGGCGACTGCCAGCCGAGGTGCCGTGCGCGTCGGCGACGCGGCGCGACACCAGCTTCGCGCGCGTGCTGGCCGCGCTCGATGGCGATCAGCCGGTGCCGCTGCACCATGTGATCGCGGCGCTGGTCAAGGCCGGGCGGCTGCAGGCGATCATCACGCCGAACGTCGATCGCGCGCTGGAAGCCGCCTGCGCGGCGATCGGCGCGACGCTCGAGGTGGTCAGCGGAGACGAGGCGTTTGCCGCGATGGCCAGCCAGGTGCGCGAGACCGGCGGTGCGCCGGCCGCGGGGTGCCGGCTGCTGCGCATCTATGGTTGCGCCGATGAGCCGGGCAGCCTCGCGGCGACCTTCTCGATGCTCGAGACCGGCCTGCCGCCGGACACCGCCGACTGCACGCGCCACCTGCTGACGGCCGGGCCGTGGCTGGTGGTGGGCTGCACCGGCGCGGAGTTCGAGGGCCAGCCCAACTACCTCTACCTGCGCAGCGACGCCGACGACGCGATCGGCCTGACCTGGCTGCTGCCGGCCGGCGCGCCGCCGTTGCCCGAAGTGACCGCGCTGACCGAGCTGTACGGCGAGCGCGGGCACATCGCAGCCGGTGACGCGGCCGAGACCTTGCGCGGCCTGCTGGCCGGCGCCGAGGACACCAGCACCACGGCCGACGCGGGCAATCTCGACGAGCTGCGGGCGGACGCCGCGCGCCGCGTGGAGCAGGCCGTGCAGGAGTGGGCGTCGGCCGCATCCGTGCCGATGCTCGCGACGCTGATGGCCGACATGCTGGTCGCGGCCGGGCAGCGCGAGGCGGCCGTGAAGCTGCTGACGACGGCGCGCGAGGCCACGTCGGAGGATGCCCACAAGGAGCACGGCTACAGCCAGTGCTGCAGCCTGCTCGCGCACCTGCTGGCCGACACCGAGGAGCGCCGGCGCGCGGTCGACCTCTACAAGGAGGCGCTGACGCTCGACGAGCAACTCGGTGACCCGACGCGACGAGGCCGCATCCTCTGCGAAGTGGCCGACCTGGCGCTGGCGCGCGGCGAGGACAAGGACGCGGTGGTGCTGCTGAAAGAGGCGCTGGCGGTGTTCGAGAAGCTCGGCGACGAGCACGGCCGTGCGCGCAGCCTCAACCAGATGGGCGTGGTCGCGCGGCAGAACGAGGAACTCGACCGCGCGATGCGCCGCTACACGGCCGCGCTGGAGATCCGCGAAGCGCAGCGCGACGTGTTCGGCGTCGGCGAGACGATGATCAACATGGCGAGCGTGCACCGCTCGCGCAACGAGGACGAACGCGCGCTCACGCTGTACACCGAGGGCCTGCGGATCATGGACCGGCTCAACGCGGTCAAGCCGGCTGCGATGGCGCGCTACTACACCGGCCTCTTGCTGCGCCGGTATCCGGAGCGCGCCGACGAGGCGTTGCAGCACCTGCGCCTGGCGTACGACCTGTTCAAGAAGACCGGCTCGAAGAACATCGACCGCGCGCGCAAGCAGATCACGATCCTGATCAACGACTACGCCGACCGCGCGCAGAAGATGGTCAACGAGTCGAAGGACAGCGACGGCCTGCGCGACGCGCTGGAGCTGTACGAGAAGGCATTCGAGGCCAGCGACCAGCTCGGCGAACTCGACACGGCCGCGCGGATCAAGTCGAACATGGGCATGGTGGAGTACACGCGCCGCGGCAAGATCGAAGCGGCGCTGCAGCACTTCCGGGTGGCGTGGGAGATGTTCCGCCAGACCGGCAGCAGCGCGGCCGAGCGCATCCGCAAGTACATCACGGGCTGCGAGAAGAAGCTGGAAGGCACGAAGAAGATGATCAGCGAGCGCAGCCAGAAGGTGGAAGGCGGCGCGTAGCGCGTGCGGCTCAGTGCTGCGCTGGCGAGCCGGGGACGTCAGTCCCCGGAGGGGAGAACGGCGGGACACGTGCGAGGGCGCGAGCAGTTCGCCAGCAGTTCCGTGGTCCGTGGTCCGTGGTTGACTGCGTTCTCCCCGGGCTCGCCAGGCTCGATCGCGCGGTTCAGGCGCGCCGGTTGGCGCGCACGCGGGCGGCGCCAACGAGCAAGTCCGTCAGGAAACCGATCAACGCAGCGATCAGGATGATGCTGACGAAGACGACGCAGCCCAGCAGCGGGTTGGTGTACCACAGGCCGATGGTGAAGATCGTGGCCAGCGCGGTGCCGTAGCATGCCGCAACGAACGCCGTGACCAGCGCATGACGGCGGCGCGCGGCGGGGTCGGCCTCCAGCTCGCGGCGCTGCATCTCGCGGTGGCGCAGCTTCTGTTCGCCGCGACTCACGCCGTGCTGGCGGGCCGGGCCGTGCGAGGGTGCCGCGCCGCGCTTCGCGAACGGGCCAGCGTGCGGAATGCGGATCTTCGGAGTGGGATCCTTGATCTTCGTGACGCCGAACAGCATGGCGGTCCCCCTCTCGTTGCGCGCGTCTGCGCGCGTCTGCAAGCAAGTGATGCTGCTACGCGATCGGCGGCGAGAGCACCATCTCTTCCATCAGCGCACCACTGCGGATGCGCAGCGTCATGATCACCTGCCGCGCGAGCTCGATGTTCGCGCCGGCCGCGTCGCCGGTGCCGGGTTGGCTGGTGGCGAGCGAGGCGTCCCACTGCGCCATCTGCCGGGCATCGACGAGAATCTGCAGGATGTGCACGCCCATCGCGCGCGCTTCCTCGCGCACGCGGTCGGTCAGTTCGGCCAGCGCGGTGCGCGTGGCGCAGTACACCGACGCGGGGCCGGGCAGCGGACGGCGCGCGGCCATGCTGTTCATCACAATGATCCGGCCTTCGCGCCGGTAACTCATCAGGCGCAGCGCCTCGCGCATCGAGAGGAACGTGCCGGTGAGGTTCATCTGCACCTGCAGGTACCAGTCATCCAGCGTGTGCTCGACCAGCGGCTTGAACGTGCCGGCGCCGGTGTTGAGCACGAGGACGTCGAGCCGGCCGAAGCGTTCGTGCACGCCGGTGAAGACCTCGCGGACCTCGTCCTGGTTGGTGACGTCCATCGGCGCGAACAGCGCCTGGAAGCCCTCGGCCTTCAGCTTCTTGGCCTCGAGCTTGAGCATCTCCTCGGAGTTGCCGGTGAGCACGACGCTGCCGCCGACCTCGCAGGCCGCGCGGCCGATGTGCGTGCCGATGCCGCGTTCGGCACCGGTGATCAGCATCACGCGATCCTTGAGGAACGCGCTGCGGGCGCGCGACATCGTGCCCGCGTGGGTGGCAAACGCGGCGGAGGGCATGCTGCCCGGTCGAGTCGAGCCGGGGTCGTGCCCCCCTGTACCTGGTGCCGGAAACTGGTTCATGGACGGAAAGTCGTTCGTTCTACCGGTTCTACCGTTTGAGCAACGCGAGGGCGTGCTCGATGGCGATACAGATGCCGATGGTCTCGGTCTCGCTGACTACCCGGGTGGCGATTGCAATCACCACCGGGTCGCCGCGCTCATTGAACGTGAAAATCGGGCCGCCGGAATTGCCTTTCACGATCGGCGCGGTGATGTGGATCGTGTCTTCGGCCTTGCGGATCGTGCCCAGCGACGGCGACGTCTCGGCGACGGTCTTGTCGAACAGCGAGATGCCCTGCGGGAAGCCGATCGCCATCACCGGGTCGAGCTTCTGCGGGCGCCAGCCACCGGGCCCGGCCAGCTCGGCCTGATACAGCGGCACCGGCACGAACGGACGGCCCGGCTCGGAACTCAGGCGCAGGATCGCGATGTCGGAGTTGTCGTTGCTCTTGTGCACGCGACGCAGACCGTACTCCTCGAACTGGCGGAAGTCCCAGCGGTCGGCCGGCGTGTCGGGCGGCGCGAGCGTGCCACGCGAGAGCGACTTGGCGGTGTCGCCACGCAGCGCGCCGTTGCGCAGCACCTCGGCACCCGCGGGCCACGCGAGGATCTCCTCGGAGCCGGGCTTGATCGACAGGTTCTCGGCTTCCATCCGCGCGGCAATCGTGCCGAACTTCCACGGCTGCACCACGTGCTTGTTGGTGACGAGGTGGCCTTCGGGCGTGACGATGAAACCCGAGCCGGAGCTCTGGCAGCGCAGCTCCTTGCCTTCGGGGTCGCGCAGCGTGACTTCCGACACGATCAGCCAGATCGATTGCTTGTACTGGCGTTCGATCTGCTGGAAGTGGCGCGCGGTGTCCTGGTTCTGCGCCTCGAACTTGTGGAAGCTGTCCTGGATCGCGCCGAGCTCGGCCCGCACCTGGCGCGAGAGATCGGCCAGCCGGTTCTGGAACTCGTCGGGGCTCGCCAGCACGGCGTAGCGATCGATCTGCGCGAGGCGGTCGCGCAGGTCGGCCTGCGCGGTGGCCGAGTTCTCGGCGACCTTGTTGATCTTGTCGTCGAGATCCTTGCTGTCGCGCGCCGCCTTGTCCTGCAGCTTGTTCAGCTGGTTCATCAGCAGCACGATGATCACGATCATCGTGACCATCATCAGCAGCACGAAGAAGACGATGCCGAACAGCCAGAGCTTGACCGTGGTGGTCGATTCGCTGGCCGACTGACGGACGACCTCCTTGAAGAAGGTGAGCGACCCGCCGCCGTCCTTCTTGGCCAGTTCGTGCGCGTTCTGCAGGATCAGGCGCATCGTCTTCTGGCCGACCTGGTGGCCGTCGCCGACATCGATCTTGCTGCCGCCACCCGAGCCCTTGCCGATCTGGTCGCCGCCGACGCCGGCGCCGGAACCGGGCGGACCCGCGGCGGCCAGCGCGGCCGCGACGACGGGGTCGTTGCGCCGGCTGTTGCGACGCGGGATGCGCACGTTGGCGTCCTCGGCGATCGCCGCCGCCTTGCCGGCCTTGTCACCCTTGTCACCCTTGTCGCCGGCCTTGTCAGCGGCCTTGTCCTTCTTGCGGTCGTCCGCGCCGTCGTCAGCCGAGGCCATCTCCTCGGCCAGCGCACCGGCGTCGCCCGAGCGACGCTCTTCGGGCTTGCCGGGCTTGTCGCGGTCGCGGTAGTCCTTCGAGGAGCCGTTCTTGCCGACATCCGGCCCGGGGTCACCGGCCGACGCCTCGGGGTCGTCAAACTTGATGCGGAAGCGCGCGCCCTTGCGGCCGAGTTCGATCTCGTCGCCGTCGTGGAGCTTGGTGCGCTCGAAAATCTTCAGGCCGTTGATGCGGGTGCCGTTGGTGCTGCCGCGGTCCTCGAGCCAGAACGTCTCGTCGGCGAAAACGATGTCGGCGTGGTGCGCGGAGACGCGTGGATCCTTGTACGGATCGAACGCGAGGATGCAGCTCGGGTCGCGGCCCAGCGTGAGCTTGTGGTCGGGCAACGGGCCGAAGTCCACCGCATCCGTGCGACCGGACTTGGTGCCCTCGATATGCACAAGCTTCAGCTGAAGTGTCATGTGCCCCGACCTCTTTCAGCGCATCATCGCAGACATCATGCTGTGCGCCCGGTGCGCCCGCAACCCTGCAACCTGCATGGCGATGCGCGAACACGCACCCGGCAAACCGGCCAGCGGAGGATGAATCCGGCCGGCTCCGGGTTTCGCGGAGCCGGCCGTTCACCCGACGGATGTCAGCGGTTGTCTCCGCCACCATTGCCACCGCCGCCACCACCACCGCTGGTGTCAGCCTGGCCGGTGAGCTTCTGGAGATGCGCCATCTCCTTGTCGAGCAGCTGGATCATGTTGATCACCAGCTGCTCCGAGGTCTTCAGCACCTGGCGCTCGTAGGTGTAGACGCGGCGCAGCGCGTCGACCGACTCGGCGAGGTTCTTGTAGACGGTCTGCTGTTCGGTCTTGAGCGTATCGATGCCGTCGGTGAGGTGCTTGAACGTGGTCGCGGTGCGGTTGTAGTCCTCGTACTTCTTGTCGAGGGTCGCGATCTCGTCGCGCACGTATGTGCCGGCATCCTTGACCGCCTTGTCGGCGGCCGACTTGATCGCGCCCTGGTCGGTCTGGACCTGCGCGACGGCCTCCTGCAGCTGCTTGCGCAGTTTGGCGTTGTCGTCGCGGAGCGGCTGCATCTTCTCATCCACAGCCTGCTCGCTCATGCCGCAGCCGATGGTCGGCAGAAGCAGGGCGAGCAGCAGGGCCGTCTTCAGAACAGTCGTCAGGCTCTTGGGTTCCTCTGGCTGGAGCGCGTGCTGGCAGTGGGACATTCCGATTTTG
>JBFWQT010000443.1:0-6150 GCA_050249295.1 Planctomycetota bacterium | reverse complement strand
GCGACGAGGGGCCTGCCGCGACAACCCCGGGTTCTCGCCGCTTCGCGGCTTCACCCGGGGCTATCGAAAGAGCCGCCTGCTTCGCAGGCTCCGGGCAAGGTGTGAAGGGGGCAAGGGCAAGGGCAAGGGCAAGGGCAAGGGCAAGGGCAAGGGCAAGGGCAAGGGCAAGGGCAAGGGCAAGGGCAAGGGCAAGGGCAAGGGCCCCTCAAGGGCAAGGGCCCTCAAGGGCAAGGGCCCTCAAGGGCAGGGCCCCTCAAGGGCAAGGGCCTCTCAAGGGCAAGGGCAAGCCGCTCAACGCGTGCCCAGCGTCTCCGCCAGGAAACTCGCCGTGTAGCAGGTGTGCGAGCCGGCACCCTTCATCGTCTTGCCGGCCGCGACGTCCTCGGGTGTGCCGGCCGCAATGATGTAGCCGCCAGCGGCGCCGCCTTCGGGGCCGAGGTCGATGATCCAGTCGGCCGTCTTGATCACGTCGAGGTTGTGCTCGATCACGACGACCGTGTTGCCGCCATCAACCAGGCGGTGCAGCACCGCCAGCAGCTTGTTGACGTCGTCGAAGTGCAGGCCGGTGGTCGGCTCATCCAGGATGTACAGCGTGCGGCCGGTGTCGCGGCGCGCCAGCTCGCGCGAGAGCTTGATGCGCTGGGCCTCGCCGCCCGACAGCGTGGTCGCGCTCTGGCCGAGCTTGGCATAGCCCATGCCGACGTCCATCAGCGTGCTCAGCGTGCTCTCGATCTTCGGGTGATCCTTGAACAGCTCGTGCGCCTCGGCGATCGACATGTCGAGCACGTCGGAAATGTTGTGCCCGTGGTAGCGCACCTCGAGCGTCGCACGATTGAAGCGCTTGCCGTGGCAGACGTCGCAGGTCGTCCAGACGTCGGCCAGGAAGTGCATCTCGTGGCAGATCAGGCCGGCGCCCTGGCAGTTCTCGCAACGGCCGCCGGCCACGTTGAACGAGAAGCGGCCGGCCTTGTAGCCGCGCACCGCCGACTCGGGCAGCAGCGTGAAGAAGTCGCGGATCAGGTCGAAGCACTTGGTGTACGTCGCCGGGTTGCTGCGCGGCGTGCGGCCGATCGGGCGCTGGTCGATGTTGATGCACTTGTCGAAGTGCTCGAGGCCGACGATCTCCTTGTGCTTGCCGATCGGGCCCTCGGAGCTGTCGTGCAGGTGGCGCGCCATCGCCGGCCAGAGGATCTGGTTGATCAGCGTGCTCTTGCCCGCGCCCGACACACCAGTGACCGCCGTGAACACGCCGAGCGGGATCTCGCAGGTGACGTTCTTGAGGTTGTGCTCGGTGGCGCCGACGATGCGCAACGCGTTGTCCTTGCCCTTCGGCGGCTTGCGGCGCTCGGCCGGCACGACAATCTGCTTGCTGCCCGAAAGGTACTGGCCGGTGAGCGAGTGCTTGTCTTTGAGCAGCGCCTTCGAGGGGCCGCTGAAGATGACCTGCCCGCCGAGGTGGCCGGCGCCGGGGCCGAAGTCCACGATGTAGTCGGCGGCTTCGATCGTCTCGGGGTCGTGCTCGACAACGAGGACGGTGTTGCCGATGTCGCGCAGATGCTTCAGCGTGTCGATCAGGCGGCGGCCGTCGCGCGGGTGCAGGCCGATGCTCGGCTCGTCGAGCACGTAGATGACGCCGGTGAGTTCGCTGCCGACCTGGCTGGCGAGGCGGATGCGCTGCGCTTCGCCGCCCGAGAGCGTCGGGCCGGGGCGGTCGAGCGAGAGGTACTCGAGGCCGACGTTGACGAGGAAGCGCAGCCGGTTGCCGATTTCCTTGAGCAGTTCGCGCGCGATCTGCTCGCGGCTGCCCGGCAGCTTGAGGCCGAACACAAACTCGTGCGCGTCGCCGATGGTCATGCGTGAGAGGTCGACGATCGTGCGGCCGGCAATCTTCACCGCGACGCTTTCGGGCCGCAGGCGCGAGCCCTTGCACTCGGGGCACGACGTGACGGTCATGAACGCGGCCATGCGCTCGCGCGTCTTCTCGCCGCTGTACTTGCCGGTGGCCTGACGTTCGATGTTGGCGAGCAGGCCGCGGTACGGCGCCTTGTACTCGCCCTTCATCTTGCTGCCCTTCCACTTGATGACGAACTCGCGGCCGTTGCTGCCGTGCAGGATCAGGTCGCGCTGGGCCTGCGGCAGCTTGCTCCACGGCTTGTCGTAGTCGAGCTTGAACTGCTTCTGCAGCGCGGAGATGACCTCGGCCTGCCAGCCGCTGCCGCCGTCCCACGGGCTCTTGTTGCGCCAGAACGCGACGGCGCCCTGCTTGATCGTCAGCGACGGGTCGGGAATCAGCTTGGCCTCGTCGGCCTCCATGCTGATGCCGAGGCCGTTGCAGTGCTGGCACATGCCGACCGGATTATTGAACGAGAAGCTCGACGGCTCGAGCGCGGGGAACGCGTGGCCGCAGCAGCTGCGCTCTTCGGAGTACGGGATGTCCTCGCGATCGAGCACGTGCAGGATCAGCCGGCCGTTGCCGTGGCGCAGCGAGGTTTCAACCGAGTCGGTCAGGCGCTTGCGGAACGACTCGTCGTCGCGCTTGATGACGAGGCGATCGACGACGACCTCGATGTTGTGCTTCTTGTTCTTCGTCAGTCCGGTGACGTCATTGAGCTCGTGGACGATTCCGTCGATGCGGAC
Source organism: Planctomycetota bacterium (assembly GCA_050249295.1). Lineage (GTDB taxonomy): Bacteria > Planctomycetota > UBA8742 > SKZP01 > SKZP01 > JBFWQT01. The sequence continues at coordinate 3,513 of JBFWQT010000443.1, read as the reverse complement.
GCGCGAGAAGCCGATCGCCTTGAGCTGCTGGAAGATTTCCTTGTGCTCGCCCTTGCGGTTCTCGATCAGCGGCGCGAGCAGCAGGACTTTCGTGCCGTCGGCGTGGCGCAGCATCTCGTCGACCATGCCCTCGGCGTCGCCGCGGCCGACTTCCTTGCCGCAGATGTGGCAGAACTGCACGCCGGCGCGCGCCCAGAGCACGCGCAGGTAGTCGTGGATCTCGGTGATCGTGCCGACGGTGCTGCGCGGATTCTTGCTGGCGGTCTTCTGCTCGATGCTGATCGTCGGCGCGAGGCCGCGGATCGTCTCGTACTTCGGCTTGTCCATCTGCCCGAGGAACTGCCGCGCGTAGGCCGAGAGCGACTCGACGTAGCGGCGCTGGCCTTCCGCAAAGATGGTGTCGAATGCGAGGCTGGTCTTGCCGCTGCCCGACACGCCGGTGAAGCAGATCAGCTTGCGCTTGGGGATGTCGACGTTGACGTGCTTGAGGTTGTGCTCGGCGGCACCGCGGACCTCGATGTGATCGAGCTCCACGGTGGGCGCGACGGCCGCGGCGATGGCGGCCGACGCGCTGTTGATGCCGTTGTTGCCGTTCTTGCCAGGCTTGCCGTTCTTGCCAGACGACGACCCGTTGCGCGACGTGGCGGTCGACTTCGTCTGCTTCGCCTGCGTCGTCTTCGACTTCGCCTGCTTGCGGGTCTTCTTGTTCTTCTTCGACGTGTTCGTCCGGGTTGCCATGATGGTGTTCAGGCGGCGGGGTCGCCAGGCGGCCGGGGAAAGGGCTTCGCAGCCTACCACCGGCCAGCCGGGCTGCAACCCGGCCCCGGCCGCTACGGATGCGCCACCGCCCCCGCTCCGTGCGATTGCGCGGAACGGGGGCGGCGTCAGCGCGTCTGCCGCGCAGGTCGGCTCAGAAGTGGAAGTCCGCCCACACGCCGAACACGTCTTCCACCGACGCGCTCAGGTCGAGGTTCTGCGTCTTGCGATACCCGGTGTAGAGCCGCATGAACTCGGCGATGTGCCAGTACACGCCGGCGAGGATCGTGATCTGCAGGTCGGTCGTGGTGCTGTTCGTGTTCGGATCAAACAGGTCGAAGCGCAGCATCAGGCCGAAATCCTTCAGCTCGGCATCCACCGCGCTGCCGGCAATCGCGCCCCACACCGAGAGGCCGAGCGCGTCGCCGGGCTGGAACCCGAAGTTGCGGTCAATCGCGATGTACGCGCTGATCGCCGCCACGAACCCCTGCTTCTCCGTGTCGCCGATGCGCAGGCCGAAGAAGAAGCGCGAGCCAAGTCCGTCGAACGTGCTCGACGGACCGGCGTTGAGAATCCACCCGGCCGCGATCATCAGGTTCGCGCCCTTGTTGAACCACGCGAACTCCGCGCCCGGCGTCTTCCACACGTCCGTGATCGTGCCCGGCAGATCGTCGTACACGGCCTGCTGGCCGCCACCATTGAACAGGCCGACCTTGAACCAGAACTGGTTCTCGGACTCCTCGGAGTCGCGGATCCAGGCCTTGTACGAGATGCCGAAGTCGTTCGGCTGCTGGATATTCTGCTGCTCCACGATGCTGCGCGAGACGAAGCGGTAGTCCCACCACGACTGCTCGAGCTCGATCCACATCGAGGGGTGCACGCCGATGCGCAGCTCGCTGTCCTCGACGATGACCTTCGTGATGCGGACGTAGAGGTCCTTCACGAACAGGCCGTTGAGGAAGCCGCTCTGCAGGGCGTTGGTCGGGTCCGACATCTCGATCGCGAACCGCGCCGAGAACTGCTCGTTGAGGATCGCGTCGATCGAGATGTAGGCGGTGCTGACGAAGAACTGGTTGGCGGTGCCGGTGGTGCTGTTGAAGTCGATCGCCCAGCCGAAGTAGGCGTGGCCAGCGAGCTTGAACTCGGGCTGCTTCTTCTCGGCCGCGGCGCCGTCGCCCGTGCCGGTGTTGGTGTTGCCGTTCCCGGTGTCCGGCGCGGTCTCGCCGTTGCCGTTGCCGTTGCCGCGCGGCTGATCCATCTCCGGGGGGCGCTCGTCGAAGCCCGGCGTGCCGGGTTCCGGATCGCCGGGGTCAGTGGTGCCGGGGTCGGCGGGCTGCGCATCGGGCGCGTCCGGATCATCGGGCTTGTCCGGGATTTCCATCCCCGGATCGGCCGGATCATCCTGTGCGAGGGCGGCTGCAGGCACCGCCCAGGCCGCGATCGCGATCAGCGACAGCGCGACCATGGCAGCTGCGAACAACGACGATGAGCGGCGCGTCATGAGACCTCGTGGCAGTGGTTGCTTCGCAGTGGCAGCGCCCGACGCGTCGCGTCGCGTGCACCTGCGATTGGTTTGGCGGATTGCGTGCGCTGATGGTTAGGCCGCGTCCGCCCACTTGTCAAACTCCAATCGGGGCGATGCACCAACTGCCCGGTCGGGGTCGTGGCAGTGAGGTCGTGGGCTGGAAGCCTGCACACACAGGATGCAGGCTGGAAGCCTGCACCACATTCAGCAACCTTTGCAGGCTGGAAGCCTGCGCCACACCGGCTGGAGCCGGCATCACACCGGCTGAGCCTGCACCACATTCAGCAACCTTGCAGGCTGGAAGCCTGCACCACACCGGCTGCACCCGGCAGCACACCGGCTGGAAGCCTGCATCACACCTCCACCTTCACGCGTTGCACCCGGCGGCGCATTTTCGCCGTTCAGACCAACAGAAGCTGCACCGCAGCGCGTATCAACAGTAGCGGCATGGCTCACTCACGCGGGTATCCTGCCGAGCGAGCCGGGCCATACGGGCTGGCCCGGGCCACACCCTCGTGGTAAGCCATCTGGACCCCGGCACCCCGGCAGACAGCGAACCCGCACTCTCGGCAACCGACGGCCTGGCGGCCAGGGAACATTCATGCCCACGCGCGAGATCTCGACGCAGTTCCTCGACCCGAAGGTGCTCAACCGCATCTCCGGCCTGGAACTCAAGGCCCGCCTGATTGTGGCTGGCTTCATCGCCGGCCTGCACAAGTCGCCGTACCACGGCTTCTCCATCGAGTTCGCCGAGCACCGCGAGTACGTGCCCGGCGACGAGCTGAAGCACCTCGACTGGAAGGTCTTTGCGCGGTCCGACCGCTACTACATCAAGCAGTACGAGGAAGAGACCAACTTCTCGGCGTACATCCTGCTCGATACGTCCGAGAGCATGATGTACCGCTCGAGCCCGGATTCGCCGACCAAGCTGGAGTACGGCAGCTACATCGCCGCCTCGCTGGCGTGGCTGATCCAGCAGCAACAGGACGCGGTCGGGCTGTACCCGTTCCACAACAAGGTGTACTCGCCGATCCAGCCCAGCACGCACCGCAGCAAGCTGCTGGACATGATGGGCCTGCTCGAGAAGCCCGAGATCGGCCCGGACACCGAGGTCGGCCCGGTGCTGCAGCAGGTAGCCGGGCAGATCGGCCGTCGCGGCATCGTGATCATCATTTCCGACCTGTTCAATCCGCCGCGCGAGTTCCAGCAGGGCCTGTCGAACCTGCTGGCGA
>JBFWQT010000442.1:0-6161 GCA_050249295.1 Planctomycetota bacterium | reverse complement strand
GCGGTTGATGGAAGAAGCCGAGGTACGGATCGAAGCCGGCGGCCAGCACGGCCAACGTGCAGTCGCGCACGAGCAGACTGTAGGCGTAGGAGAGCAGCGCGTTGACCGGGTCTCGCGGCGGGCGCCGATTGCGACCGTTGAGGTCGAAGGTGGCGAGCTTGTCCTGGCCGGCCGGTGATGGCGGGCGCAGCGCGCCGTTGAATTGCGCGAAGTAGGTGCGCGCGGCCGAGCCTTCGATGCCGAGCAGCGTCTCCATCGAGCTTGCTCGCTTGGCACGACCGGCCAGACGCGTGAGTTCGGCGAGCGCTGCGGCGGGCTTCTCCCTGTGGTTGCGCCGCAGCTGCGTGCGCTGGTTGCGAATCTTGCCGTCGACGAACGTGCGGGAGAGGGATAGCGCGACGGCCGCGTCATCGGCGTGGCGGAACTGCGCGCGGCGGAGGTCGATGTTGCGGTGGCCGTTGCCGTGGGCGATGCCGGTGAGCCATCCGCCACTGGAGGTGAAGAGCACGGGGATGTCGCGCTCGAACGCGGCGTGCATGGCTTGCGTGGTGATCTGCGAGTTGCCGATGAGGTGGATGGACGAGACGTCGATCAGGCGGACGGTGGCGACGGGCTTGTCGCTGCCGCGGAGCTTGACCTGCAGCGTGTCGCCGCTTTTGCCGAGCTTCGCGCCGGGCTCGGTGACGTGCATCGGCCGCGCGTCGGGTCGCGGCGCGGCGAACGGGCGCACCTTGCCGGTGTGCCGGCCGGCCAGCAGATTGGTTTCGTCTGGCAGGCAGATCGGCGCGAGCGAACAGCCGACACACTTCGGGCTGTCAATCAGCGGTGGTGGTGGTTCGGTGCGGCTTGCGAAGGTGCGTGCCTCGGCGATCGTGTCGGTTGTGAGCCGGACCAGGTCGTCGTCGAACGGCACCGGGATGCGGCGATTGGAGCCAGCGAACCAGATGATGCCGTGGTCGCAGCGGTAGCCGGCGTCGCGGAGGATCAGACCCTGGGCACAGAGCTGAACGCGCTCCGGGTCATGCGCCTGCTGCTCGACCTGCGGGATCTGGCCGCGCTTGGTGTCCACCGGCACGACCGTGCCGTCCGGCAGGGTTTCCAAGCGGTCAATGCGGGTGATGATGCCGCGATCTTCGGACGAAAGGAGCAACGACCGCGCCACCTGCACGCTGCTATCGCTTGCGGCAGGCGCCGTTGGCTCCGCGTCATCCAACGACCCGTCGCCGGACTCTGTCATCGGCAGATCGACCTTGCCACCCTCAACATCCACCCGCCGATGCACGCTCCGTCCATGCACGGTGAAGTCGTTGTCGGCAAACTCCCCCTGCACCCACTCCAGCCACGCGAGCCGCGGGCAGTACACCACCTCGTTGACCATCCGCACGGGGATGAGTTGCGCACCAGTTGACTCGCCTGCATCCATGCGTTTCATCCGGCTGCGTATTGTCAGCCAATGAGCATTGCAGATATCTCCGCCGATTGGTAGGCAACGCCATTCCGGTCATTCGGGGGACCGCAGTGCCGGCATCGCGCCAATCAGCCTTTGCGGCCGCTTTCAAGGCTCTGACCGAGCGGGAACCATTCCCGTGGCAGGAGGCGCTGTACCAGGCGTTTGCGAATGGCGACATCCCCTCAGCGTGCACATTGCCGACCGGGCTTGGCAAGACGAACGTGATTGCAGTGTGGTTGATCGCGCTTGCACACAGGAAGCCGGTGCCGTGCCGGTTGGTGTACGTCGTCAATCGGCGGACGGTAGTGGACCAGACGACCAACGAGGCTGAGAAGCTGCGCAGCAACGCAGCCAGGATTGGAATCGACAATCTCGCCATCAGCACCCTGCGCGGTCAGTTCGCCGACAACCGCGAGTGGTCGGCGGACCCGTCGCGACCCGCCATCATCTGCGGCACCGTGGACATGATCGGCTCGCGACTGCTGTTCTCCGGCTACGGCGTAGGCTTCAAAGGCAAGCCGCTCCAGGCGGGCTTTCTCGGCCAGGACGTGCTGTTGGTCCACGATGAGGCGCACCTTGAACCGGCATTCCAGGAGTTGATCGAGTCGATCCAGCGAGAGCAGAAGCGCTGCGACGAGTTCCGCCCGTTCCGCGTGATGCAACTGACTGCGACGACTCGCGGCGAAGCTGGAGCGAAAGCCTTTTCCCTGCAGCCCGAGGACCTGAAGCACTCGATTGTCAAACAACGCGTCGAGGCCGCAAAGAGCCTGCAGCTTCACCCCGCCAGGGACGACAGCAAGATTGCTGACCAGATCAGCGAGTTGGCGCTGAAGCAGAAGGAAGCCAACGTAGCCGTGCTCGTCTTCGTCCGATCGCTGGAAGACGTGAAGAAGGTCTGTGGCCGGCTCACGAAGAAGGACGGCGTACCCGCGGATCAGGTTGGTCAACTTACCGGGACGATGCGCGGACTGGAGCGCGACCGCATGGCCAACCCGCGCAGCCCCGAGGGCTCGCGCGTGTTCGCACGTTTCCTCAAGCCGCCGAAGCCGGATGCCCCCGAATCGGAGCGCTGGAAGATCGAGCCGGAGGCGGGCACCGTCTTCCTCGTCTGCACGTCGGCCGGCGAGGTCGGGGTTGATATCTCGGCCGACCACCTGGTATGCGACCTGTCCACGTTCGACAGCATGGCCCAGCGCTTCGGCCGGGTGAATCGCTACGGCGACCGCTCTGACACGCGCGTTGACGTGGTCCATCCGGTCAAGTTCGACGACAAGGACAAGCTCGCGCCGGAGCGGGAAGGCACGCTTGCCTTGCTCAGGGCTCTCAAAGGTGACGCGAGCCCCTTGGCAATCGACGGCCTGGACCCGGAAGCGCGTCTCGCCGCGTTTGCCCCGCCGCCGACGATGCTTCCCCTGACGGACATCCTGTTCGACGCATGGGCACTGACGAGCATTCGCGAGACGATGCCCGGACGGCCGCCCGTCGAACCCTATCTGCACGGGATCGCGGAATGGGAACCGCCAGAGACGCAAGTTGTCTGGCGCGACGAGGTCGAGATCATCGTCGGCGATCTGCGCGAGCAGCATCCGCCTGCCGATCTGCTCGATGAGTACCCGCTGCTGCCGCACGAGCTTTTGCGGGACCGCAGTGACCGTGTGTTCAAACAGATGGAGGCGCTTGCGTCACGCCACAAGGACGCGAGCAAGGAGGTGCCCGTCTGGTTGATCACAGAACGGCAAGCACTCGAAACCACTACCCTTGCCGAGTTGATCGACAAGCGTCGTAAGGACCGCATCAACGGCTGCACCATCGTGTTGCCGCCGGGCGTCGGCGGATTGTCGCCGGGCGGCATGTTGGATGGGGACTCGCCGCGTGCAGACGACGTGGCCGACTTGCCGGGGCGACGCATACGAATCCGTAGTGACGATCCGCGGCTGAATGGGCCTGACGGCATGGCGTTGATCGACACGATTGACACCGCCCCGGATACCGGCGACCGGGAGACAACGGACGACGATGCCGAGTCAGCGGACGCGCACGCTTCGAGGAAGAGAGGCCGGTTCTGGCACTGGTTCGCCAGCCCGTTCGACGCGGAGAACGCGACCCGCGCATCGATCCGGCCGATCAAATGGAAGCACCACACAGACGACGTCGTTCACCGCACGGAGGCTATCGTCGCCGGGCTGGAACTGCCCGACGACTTGAGGAACGCCATCATCGTCGCGGCCGAACTACACGACCTTGGGAAGAAGCGCGTGCTATGGCAGCGCGGCATCGGCAACCCGCGCCCCGAAGACTGGCACGCCAAGCCGGGCAAGCCACAACACGGCCCGCGATGGCGACCACTGCATCTCAGCGACTATCGCCACGAGTTCGGCTCCCAGCTCGATGCACAGCCCGACTCCCGCTTCAAAGCCCTCAGCGGAGAAATGCAGGACCTGGTGCTGCATCTGATCGCCGCGCACCACGGCCGTGCCCGGCCACATTTCGCCGCCGATGAGGCGTTGGACCCCGCGCCGCCGGCGGGCAGCTCGCCCGACGATGTGGCGGCCGAGACGCCCCGTCGGTTTGCCCGGCTGCAACGCAAGTACGGTCGCTGGGGACTGGCCTGGCTCGAGTCCTTGCTGCGCGCCGCCGACTGGGCCGCCAGTGCCGAGCCTTCCCCGGTATCGGACTCGATGTCGAGCGGGAGGAAGGCGACCTCGTGAGCCACCCGCAGCCCAGCATCACCATCAACGTGGACGCGACGAACCCAGGCCAGTTCTTCGCCTGCTGCGGGTTGCTGGAACTCGCCGATCGACTGTGGCCGGGTGCGGAGGGTTGGTTCGCCGCTGACGACCGGACATTCCAGATTGCGGCGGCGGGGACTCTTGACGAGTTGGTAGGTGAGATCGCCGAGGCGTCGCTCACGCCTCTCCGGCCGGACGATCCGTACTCATCCCCCGTGATCGTCGGTTCGCCGTTCCGCCCGTTCACGGTGGACTGGTGGGAGACAGACCTCACCGGTGCGCGCGACCTCAAGGTCTGGGCCGGAACAATGGAGAGTTTCGGGATCGCGCATGCCATGCAGCAAGCGATTGCGAGCGATCCGCGGTTCCGCTCTGCCACGTTGTTCGATGTCGACATGGTCGTGATGACCACCGCGGGAAAGAAGAAGGAGCCCTACTACTTCGATGCCCGCCGCACGCCGAACGCCCACTCGCGCGACGTAGGCTTCTCCCCGAATGACCTCGGGATGACGAGCATTGCCCACCCCGCCGTGGAGTTGCTCTGCCTCATCGGGTTGCAGGTGGCCCGCCCCGCCCCCACGCCGTTCTCCAGGGTCTACGACTATCACACTTGGAGGGTGCCGCTCATGTCGTGTCTGCTGCTCGCGGCATCGGGCGGCGCGCTGCAAACTCGCGCAATGCACACCTATCGCTTCGAGAACTGGTTCCGTACCGGCCAGAAGAAACACAAGGCATTCCGCACAGCCACTTCTCTATCACAAGGATCTTGAACATGCCCAAGGCACTGCCCTCGCAGTTCGACCACTACCTTGCCGACGACGGCCCCGCAGCGCTCGTCATTCGAGAGCCACTCATGCCGGTCGAGGGGGTGGACGGGGTTCTGTTCCCCTCCACCTTCGCCTCGGGCGATGGGTTCACTGGTGGGTACAACATCAATCACCACGGCGAGGAGAAGGACGGCCGGAATGTGTGCTTGATCGACAGTGTCGGTTCGCAGGCCAACCGGATCGAACCACTGTTCATGCGCGACAGGTACAAGAAACTCGTTCCGCAGGTCGTCATCAAGGCCGGCGAGCACGAAGTGAACCTCCTGGAAGCGGGACACCGCGCTGGTGATGCACTCGTGCGATGCTCTTCCTTACAAGAGGAGTTCCAGTCGGCCTTCAAACGGCTGATTGCGGGTGACGCCGAACCCCTGGCAAAGGCTGCACCCACCTCCCTGATCTTCGGAGTGTGGGACTCTCGCGACACGCAGGCCAAGCTTCCGCGGCTTGTCGGGTCTACCATCCGCGCGTTCAACGTTCGCCGGCTTACGCGTGGCGCCGTGTACGTTCCCCCGTTGGACTACGCGGCACTCGATGTCTTCAGTGAAGAGGACAAGGCCAAGGCCGAAGGCAACACCAAGAGTCCCCTGGCTCAGCGGGGGTTCGTTCACAACCCTGCATCCGGCTCGCACGGCGGCGTTATCGCCGACGGCGGAATCCGGCGGGACGCTACGCTCGGCCTCGCGGCGCTGAGGCACTTGCATGTGGGCAAGGATGCCGAGAAGACGCTGAAGCTGCGTCGCTACATTCTCGGATTGGCTCTCGTAGCCTTCACGGCGCCGACCGAGAGTTATCTGCGCCAGGGTTGCACGCTGGTGTTGAACTCCGATGAACCGCGCGAGTTCGTCGAGGTGCATTCGGATGGCAAGCGCCTGCCCTGCGACATCTCACACGATGCTGCGCTTGAATTCGCCACCCAAGCCGCCGAGGCGTTCGGTGTCGGCAAGAGCCGTGAAGTGCCGTTCGAGAAGGAACGCGCCAAACGGGACGTTACCGACGAGGGCAAAGGCAAGGGAAAGGTCAAGAAGGCAAAGGGTGGGAACAAGAAGGCTGATGAGTCCGCAGATGCAGCGGAGTCGAACGGATGAGCTCGTTCTTCTGCATCACTGTCCGTTTCCTGCAACCCTGGGCTCACGGTCGTGGCGAGGATGGTGGGCC
>JBFWQT010000441.1:0-6165 GCA_050249295.1 Planctomycetota bacterium | reverse complement strand
CACCAACAGCAAGGCGGCGGCCGGCAAGCGTCGCGCATGGGGCAAGGCCCGCGTCCGCCGCGGCGAGTAGCGCTCGGCCCCTGATGCAGGCTGGCAGCCTGCACCACACACGAGCCTGCTGTGCCCTGATGCAGGCTGGAAGCCTGCACCACACACGAGCCTGCTGTGGTGCGGGCTTCCAGCCTGCACAGGTTCCACCACAACCACCACAACAAGAGCAACGGGCGACCTTGCGGTCGCCCGTTGCAAGCTTGCTGCGCGTCGTCAGCCTGCTGTGCGGATCACCAGTTGAACCCGAAGGCGAACTGGAACCCGCCGCGGCGTCCACCAACCTGCACGCCCTGACCATTCAGCTCGAGACCGATGTCGAAGCCGCCGATGTTGCGCTGGTAGCGGATCGGGTTGTTGTTCAGGTAGTTCTTCGCCAGGTTCCAGGCGTTGTTCAGCAGGCCCTTCCAGTCGAAGCCGCCGTAGATGGCGGAGAACTCGTCGTGGCTGACGGCGGTGACGTGGTCGATGTTGGCGATGACGATGCGCGACATGGCTTGGTGTTGGTTGTGATGGACAGATGCGTGGGGTGGGGCAGTCACTTCAACCGCCCCTCGATGATGGAACTGTACGCGCCGCGAACGACCAAGTCAAACGTTTTAGCTAATATTTTTCATCTCGTTCAGCACCAATTAGTTATAACGTGCCTTCTTCGGCAGCCAGGCGGCGACGACGCCAAAGGTGCCAGGTATTTGACCCGTCCGCTACCGGTTTCACCCTTCGGGCGCATTGCTCCGCGCTGCGGTGGTTGACTTGTTCGCCCGCCTTGAGCAGTCTGACGCGCGAACCGCCTCGCGCCACACACGATGAATTCGCCGAGCCCCAAGGTCCTGATTCCGCGACGCGTCACCATGCGCGGTAGTGTGACCGCCATCGCACGCCTCACGGCTGGCGAGGCACTGCGCTCGCGCTTCCTGATCGCGGTGCTGATCATCGGCTTCGTCGGCATGCTCTCCACCGTCGCCCAGGGCGCGGCCGTCGACGCCACCAACCGCGTGCAACTGCTGCGGCAGTCAATCATCCAGACCGTCTCGTTCGTCACCACCTTCAGCCTGCTGTTCCTGGCAGCGTTCGCGCTGCCCACCGACCTGGAGACCAGGCGGATCTACACGCTGGTCGCCAAGCCGGTGTCGCGCAGCACGGTGTTCCTCGGCCGGTTCCTCGGCTTCGTCGCGCTGGCGCTGCTGCTCACGGTGCTGCTCGGCGTCAGCGGTCAGGTGTTGTTGCGCATCGCCGCGGCCACCGCGACGGAGCCCACGTCGCTGGCCGTGTCGCCGCGCACGCTGCCGGTGATGTTCGACGCGTGGGGCGCCGACGAGGGGTCGCGCTCGTCGGGGCGCGGGCTGCCGACAATCACGCTGGATGGCCCGGAGGAGGCCGGCTTCGTGGCGGTGTTCGCCGGCGTGGAGCGCGGCGCATTCGACGACGAGGGCCCGCGCCTGTGGTTGCGCACCGGTCTGCGCCTGCATCGCGGCCGTCACATCCGCGAGCAGGAAACCGGCGAGTTGCGCTTCCGCGCGCCAAGGCAGTCGAAGCTCGACGCGACGGTCGTCACGATCAACCTTGCCGATCGCGACTCGCAGACGGTGCGCATCCCGTGGTCGGCGGTCGGCCCGTTCGCGCACGATGCGTCGCTCAGCGGTGTGGTCGTGGAGTTCTCGCTCACCGAGTCGCCGTTCAGCGCGGTGATCGAACCCGACTCGGCCGTGCTGCTCGGCCGCGGGGTCGATCCGGCGCCGGCGTGGACACTGGTGCTGATGACCGAACTGGCGCGGGTCGTGTTCCTGATCTCGCTGGTGCTGGCGGCGTCGGCGGCGTTCACGCCGTACACGTCGGTGCTGATCGGCTTCTTCGCGATGCTGATGATGGGCGTTGCGTCGACGTTCCGCACGGCCGTGGAACGCTACAGCGACTCGCTGGCGCACGCGCACCAGTTGCAGTACCGCACCGGCCGCTCGATCGAGTTCACGATGCAGTTCGGCGAGTGGCTGTTCGGCGACCCGACCGACCCCGGCGCGCGCTGGCACTGGGTGACGTGGATGATCAGCGCGATGCCGGACTCGACGCGATTCCCGATCTCGGCCGACTTCATTGCCGGGTTCCAGCCGACGGCCGCCGATGCGCTGGCCGCGGTGTGGATGTTCGGCGCGTGGACGATCGGCGCGGTGCTGTTCGGGATGCTGTGCTTCACGCTGCGCGAGATCCCGTAGCCACGCGAGCGCGAAGGGATTTCATCCGGGCAAGCCCGGGCATGAGTGCCAGCCAGTCCGGACGGCGATCGCGCAGGAGCGAGCGGGCCGTGTTGCGCGCGCGTGCCGGAGAAAGCTACTATTCCGGCCCACTTGTTCGAACCGGCGGCCCGCTGACGCGTATCAGCGTGCGGACCGGCGCAGCCTTGCTCTCGCCGGCTCGCTGCCCCTGCCGCCCCGCCCCCACCTCCGTTCGCAACGTCTCAACGTCTCACCGTTCCCTCGCTGGAGATTCCCATGGCGCGTGCGCGAGGAGGCCGCCCGGACCGGGCAGGCCGTATGGCTCCGGAGCCCGAGCCCCGTGGCCGCAGTGCCGCAGACGCCGGCCCCAAGCCGGGCCGCGGCAAGATGATCACCGGCCTGATCCTGATTGTGGTCGGGGCCGTGGCGCTGGCGCTGGTCTGGGATATCGCCTCGTCGGTGTTCGAGAAGGAAGGGCCGCTGGCCTTCGACCTCGGCGACTTCGAGAGCCAGCCGACGCTCGACATCCGCAAGTTCCTCGAGTCGATCCACCAGGGTTACAGCCGCCACGTGCTGGTGCAGAACGCCGAAGCGGCGCCGTTCAACTCGTGCGTGCTCGAATCGATCGGCCGCAAGGACAAGGACTACGCCTACCTGCTGACCTCGACCAACGAGCAGAAGCTGCATGGCGAGTACATCAAGAAGAACGAACTGCTGGCCGGCAGCGACGACGCCAAGACGACGATCGAGAAGATCATCACCGATCCGCCGACGGCCAATACCTACCGCATCGTGGTGATCACGCCGATCGAGAAGCCGCGCAAGGAGCGTGTGGCCAACAACCTGTTCTGGGCGAGTGCGGCGTGGTTCCAGGGCGACAAGGCGCCCGGCTTCACCGGCGTGATCCGGCCGCTGAGTTCGATCTCCGACGATGACATGCGAGTGATCGTGCAGTCGAAGGCCTTCTCGGGCATCCGCCACGACGAGAAGGACATGATGTACGTTCTGTATCTCGACGCGAACAACGACCTGCGTGGTGTGCCGCCCGAGACGGGCACCGCGGCGATCTGCCTGATCGTGCCGATCCTGTTCATGATCGGCGGCCTGACGCTGCTGTTCCTCGGCCTGAAGCAGGCCGGTGAGATGCGCACGCGCCGTGGCGGTGGCGGCGGCGGCGCCGGTCGTGGCAGTCGCGGTCGTGGCAGCCGTGGCCGCGGCGGTCGCGGGGGTGCGCCGCGGGACGACGACGACAACGACGAAGACGAGGACGAAGGCGAGGATGCCGGGCCATCGCGCCGGCCCTCGGCTCGCGGAAGTGCCCGCAAGAGCGGTAGCGGACGCAAGAGCGGCCGGATGCGCTGACGCGCCGGCATGGCTGGCGCTCGCGGCAGGAGCCGGTTGCGCGTAGAATCGGAACCGTGTGATTCACCCACCGGGTTGCAAAAGTGCGCCCGGGTCTGCGCCGCGCTGGAACCTCATGTCTGCCGACCGGCCCGACTCCCAACCTGCCCCGCAACAGCCGCAGCCGCAGCCGCGGCGGGTGACGCGTCGAGTGCCGGGCAAGGCGCCAGTGCCGCAGGCCAATCCGCGACTGCGCACCGAGTTGCGCCCGCGCGCGTCGGGAGCATCGGGGTCATCGGGGTCCGGGTCGTCGGCGGATGCCTCCGCAACGGTCCGGCTGCCGGCATCGCACGGCTCCGAGATTCCGCCCGAGGTGGCGGCCGAGGCCGCGCGTCGCGCCAGCAGCGCGCCCGCCTCGCCCAGCGGCCGGCCGTCGTCGCGTCGCCAGCCGGTGCCGCCCGGCGCGTTCGATGATCATGCACATCGGCCCGAGCCCGGCGCGTCGCCGGTGTCGGTCAAGCTCGGCCTGCGCAAGCCTCTGCCGGCGCACGCGCTGTCGCCCGACGACGTCGACGTCGACGTCGCCGGGATGCGGGATCGCCTCGACGAGTTCGGCGAGGTCGGCGACACCGAGCGCTTCCAGATCCGTGGCGAACTGGGGCGCGGCTCGATGGGCGCGATCCTCCGCGGGTACGACCGCGACGTGCGCCGTGAAATCGCGATGAAGGTGATGCTCGAGCAGGACCCGACCACGGGCCAGCTCTCGCGCTTCCTCGAAGAAGGCCAGATCACCGGCCAGCTCGAACACCCCAACGTGCCGCCGGTCCACGAGATCGGCGTCGATTCGCACGGCCGCCTGTTCTTCACGATGAAGCTGGTGCGCGGCCGCTCGCTGCACGACCGCCTGCAGGACGTCCTCGACGACATCGAGGAGGGCCGCGGCGAGCGCGCGTTCCCGTTGCGAGCCCGGCTCGACGTGTTCCGCAAGGTCTGCGACGCGATCTCGTTCGCGCACAGCCGCGGCGTCCTGCACCGCGACCTGAAGCCCGAGAACGTGATGGTCGGCGAGTTCGGCGAAGTGCAGGTGATGGACTGGGGCCTCGCCAAGCTGATGGGCCGCAGCGAGGAAGCCGACGACGAGGGCCACGGACTGGTCACCAGCGATCGCGTGCAGGAAGGCGCGATCCGCACGATGCACGGCTCGGTGGCTGGCACGCCGGCGTACATGGCGCCCGAACAGGCACGCGGCGAGAACGCGACGCTCGATGAGCGCGCCGACATCTACGCGCTGGGCTCGATCCTCTACGAGTTGCTCGTCTTCCGCCCGCCGTACGACGGCGACTCGCTGATCGAGGTGCTCAACCTGGTGAAGTCGTCGGCGCTGGTCACGCCATCCGAGCGGCTGCGCGAATCGCCGAAGCTGCGCGCCGGCGGCGTGACGGTGCCGCGCGAGCTGGAGGCGATCGTGCTCAAGGCGATGAGCCCCGAGCCGCGTCGCCGCTACCGCACCGTGCGCGACCTCGGGGCCGACGTCGATGCGTGGCTCGCGTACGACCATGTGACCGCCCACCGCGACAGCCTCGTCGAGCGCGTGGTCAAGTGGGGCCGGCGCAACCCGACGCGCGCGCTGGCGATGGCCGCGGCGACGCTGCTGGTGCTGGTCACCGGCATGGTGTTCTCCGTGATGTACGCGATGGTCGCCAACGCGCGCGCCGAGGTCGACAAGCAGGCCCTTGCGGCCGAGCAGACCGAACGCGCGGCCGCGACCCTCAAGGCCGACAACGCCGAGAAGGCGGCGGCGCTGGCGACGTTGCAGGCCGAGAACGCCGAGAAGGCCGCGGCGGTGGAGCGCGAACGGGCGCGCAGCGCCGAGTCCGACCGGCAGCGCATGGAGGCACAGCAGCGCTCCGAGCGGGCCGAGCAGGAGCGCCGCGTCGCCGAGATGCGCGAGCTGGCCGCGAAGGGCGAACTCGACGCGCTGCAGAAGCTGCTGGCCGCGACGATCAATCGCCAGCGCAGCGAGGCGTTCGAGCAGTTCCGCGCGGCGTTCACGGCAGCGCTCAAGGCGGGCAAGACGCAGGAGCAGTTCGTGCGCGAACTCGGCGCCGAGAAGATCAACGAGACGATCGAGGTGATGCTGCGCGCGATGGACGCCGCCGACCAGCTCGACAACGTGACGATCGACTCAGGCGATATGTTCCGCCTGGGCGTGCTCTACGAGTACGGCACCGGCGAGTTCGCCACGGCCGAGTACTACTACTCGCGCGCCGTGCAGCTCGACCCGGCCAGCTACGAGCCGGTGTTGCGGCGGGCGATCATGCGCGACCGCACCGGCCGGGCCGCCGAAGCCCGCGCAGACTTCGACAAGGCGGTGGAGCTGGCGCCCGCGAGCCAGTTCCCGCTGCTCGCGCGCGGCGACTACTTCCGCCGGCATCGTCAGGTTCCCGAAGCGATTGCCGACTACGACGCCGTGACCGCGATGGATCCGTCGCATCACGAGGGCCGGCTGCGCAAGGGCTGGCTGCTGCTCGAAGTCGGCGAGCTGGCGGCCGCGGCCGAGGTGTTC
>JBFWQT010000440.1:0-6173 GCA_050249295.1 Planctomycetota bacterium | reverse complement strand
GATCTGCTGTTGAACAACTTCATCTCGGCCGTGTCGGTCAGCGCCTCCAGCTGACTGCCCAGCACGCGATAGATCGTCTCGTCCCAGCGCATCACGTTCAGCGGCGCGACGATCTCGCCGTTCTCGACGAGGAACGTCGCAAATCGCGTCATGCCGGTGACGCGGCACCCCGCGCGGTCGGAGAAGTTGAGGTACCAGACATTGTTGACCTGCACGCCATTGCCGAGCGCCGCCAGCGCGTCGTCGGCGGGCAGCGAGCCGGTGCTCATCTCGAGCGCCTCGGGTGACTCGCTGGTGCTCGCGCCGTTGGTCGGCACGTTGTACTCGCGCGCCGAGCGCGGCGAGACGAGGCTGTGCGCCGCCCTGCCGTGGTCAATCAGCGTGACCGACGGCGGACGCAGGTAGCCTTCGGACTGGAAGTCGGGCCCGACGCCGGCGGCGGTGTGTTCCTTCACCGTCACGCCGTCGTTGAGCGCAACCTCGCCGTCGAACAGTTTGATCAGCGTGCTGCGCCGCGTGCGCTGCGACTTGAGCCCCACCCCACCCCAGCCGAGCATGCCGACGACATCCTTCACCGCGTTGGGCGAGAGGAAGACGCGATAGCGGCCCGGCTTCACGCTGCGCGCCGGCTGCTTCAGCGCGGCCAGTTGTTGCGCCGCCATGTTCACCTTGCGGTCGAACGCGGCGTCGTCCCACTGCGTGCCGGCGAAGTCGGTTTTCACGGCCTTGTCGGCCTGGTGGTAGAAACTCCAGTCGAGGTTGAAGCTGTAGTTCTCGAACCAGTTGCGCTGGCCGAGCGAGTTGGCGAAGCCGCGGTACACGCCGCCGCTGGCCCAGATGCCGACGAGGTCGCGCCCCTTGCCGGCTGTGAGCACCGCATCGAGCGCATCGTTGGCGGCGGGCAGGCGGTTCTCGCCGACGCGGTCGGACGACGTCGGCGTCTCGTTGTAGAGCAGGTGCGGATCGTCGGGCAGGTAGGGCAGCTGTTCGCGCAGTTTTCCGAGCAGCGCGGAGAGCCGGTGCTGGTCGGCCGCGGTGTCGCCGCTGAGCGTGAGCGTCGCGCCGGCATGCCTGCGGCCATCGATCAGGTCGATCGTAATCGACTGCTGATTGACCGACCCCGGCTGGCGCACGGCCGAGCGATTGAAGCGCACGAACGCCGAGTCCTCAGCCGAGTAGTTGGCGAGCAGTACCTCGCGGCCGGTGAGTTGCGCGGTGAGGAAGTCGGCGAGCTGGAAGAAGCGGTCTTTCAACATTGGTGCCGGGGCGCGCGTGCTGCACGAGCGTGGCCATCATACCCGCTCGTACGGCCCGTCGCCGACGATCAACTGCAGCCGCTCGGGGCCGCCGGGCTGGCGCAGCGCCGGACACAGGCTGGCAAGCGGCGACAATGCCGGTGGCAGCGAGCCGACACCGAAGATCGCCGCGGCCATCAGCAGGTCTGCCTGGCGCGCGATCGCCGACTCGTTCGACTCGAGCACGTTGCGCGTGCCGAGCAGGTCATCGGCGAGCGCGCTGTGGAAGTTGCGTTGCGTTCGCGCCAGCTCGCGCAGCGCGCAGAGGCCCGCCGCGGAGAGGCCGGTGTTGCGCGGAATCAACCGGGAGCAGAGCCACACACTGCATGCGACCGCGGCGATGATCAGCGCGTGCTCGAGCCAGCTGTGGTGGAGCGTCGAGATGCGCCACACGCCGCCGAGCAACGGCACCAGCGTGGCCATCGACATCGCTACATGCGACGTGCCGATGTGGTTCGGCGGAATGATCCAGCCGCCATCCTCGAGTGCAGGCTTGTCCGCCTCCGCGCGCATGCGGATGTGCGTGAGCAGTTCCGGCGAGCGCAGCAGATCGTCGACTGGCGCACCGGCGGCGGGCAGCGCGTCGACCACCGCGCGCAGGGTCTCGTCCTCGTCACGAAGGTTGCGCGCGTTGGTCTGCGTCAGCGTGCCGCGGTCGTTCGCCAGGTCGCCGCAGACCAGCAGCGTGTTGATCGCCGCGGTGGCGACGCGCGGCGGGCCGCCGGCAAGCCACGCAATCTGGAACCACGTCAGGCCGCGCGCCGCCGGCTGCAGGCGTGGCGCGAGCGCCACCACCAGCCAGCGCATGAACAGCGCGGCGATCACCGTCGCGCCGAGCAGGTCCAGCACGAACAGCGGCGTCGACAGGTACTCCGCCAGCACCATCATCAGTCGTCCTCCGGCACGCGGATGCCGCGCTCTTCGAACATCTTGCGCAGGCGCGCACGCAGCGCGGGCTGGCCCTTCGAGAGCGTGTACGCGGTCGCTGCGTCGCCGAACGCGCCCATCGTGTTGCCGGCCTCCTGCCGGGCCTGCGCACGCGCAAGGTACGCCATCGGGTTGTCCGGCATCATCGTGCAGGCCTTGTCGAGCAACGGCAGCGCCTCGTCGATGCGATGCACGTGCACGCAGAGGTAGCCGAGCATCAGGTAGTCCTCGGCCTGCACCTCGTCGGGCGGTGTGCCATCAATCGTGATCTGCAGCAGATCGGCGAGCATGCGCACGTTGTCGTTGCCCATCGACCAGAACATGTCGTTGAGCGTGTCCGATTCGCTGGTGAAGCGCGACATCAGGTTGCGAGTGAAGCCCTCACGCAGCGCCGACATCACGCGGGTGTTGCGCTCGCGCAGGTCGTTCTCGGCCGCCTGCCGGCGCGCCTGCTCCTCGCTCTTCTGCGCGCGCAGCTCGGCGGCCTGCTGTTCGATGCGCAGGCGCTCGGTCTCCTGCTCGTGCTGCGCGTGCTCGGCTGCGGCGCGCTGCTGCTGCAACACGTTGAGTCCGATCGCGCCGGCCACACCGGCCAGCAGCACGAACCCGATGCTCAGCGCCGACGCGATGGCGGCGCCGGGATGCCGCTGGCTCCATTTGGAAATGCGACGGCCGAGACCATCGCGATACACGCTGACGGCCGCGAAGTTGCGGAAGCGATCCATGTCCGCTGTCAGATCCGCGACACTGGCGTAGCGGTCGGTCGGCTCGAACGCCATCGCCTTGAGCACGATCGCCTCGAGCTCGGCCGGCACCGGCATGTGCGGCAGGCCACCGCGCCGCGCCCGTGCCCCCGGCCGTTCGAGCTTCCGCTGCGCCAGCGCATTGATCCGCGCGAACGCGGTCAGCCCCTCGAACGGCACCGTGAACGTCAGCAGCTCGTAGAGCACGCAGCCGAGCGCGAACACGTCGGACCGCGCGTCGATGTCGTCGGGCGCACCTTCGACCTGCTCGGGCGCGAGATACCCCGGCGTGCCGAGAATCGCGCCGTCCTGCGTCAGCGGCCCCATGCCGCTTTCGCCGGCCTTGATGCGCGTGGCCGGCGGCGCGGTGTCGGGCGCACCAATCACACGGGCGAGGCCCCAGTCCATCACGTGCACCTCGCCGAACCGGCCGACCATGATGTTGTCGGGCTTGAGGTCGCGATGGATCACGCCGCGCTCGTGCGCGTAGCTGATCGCGTCGGCCACCTTGCGGAACAGGTCGAGCCGCGCGTTGAGCGGGAACACGCTCGCAGCATCGGCACGCTTCCCGCTGCGTGCGGCGCGCGCGTCGTCGATCACGGCGCGCAGCGACCGCCCGCGCACGTACTTCATGGTGATGAACAGGTCGCCCTGCGCGTCGGCGCCGATGTCGTAGACCGGCACGATGTTGGGATGCTCGAGCTGCCCGGTGACCTGGCCCTCGGCCACGAACCGCGCGACCGCCTCGTCGGAGAGGCCGGTGACGAGCATGCGCTTCATCGCCACGTCGCGGCGCACGGTCGAGTCGTACATCGCCTGCACCGCGCCCATGCCGCCACGCCCGATCTCCAGCCGGAAGGTGTAGCGCTGGTCGGAGTCGGCGGCGTGCACCGCCGGCGCCTGCACCACCGGCAACTGCACACCGGAATCGGGGATAGCGTGGCGCTGCACGCGGACCGGACGGATCAGACCGGCCTGGCCACCAGCGCGCTGCGGCGGCGGACCGGCGAGATCCTGCGCCGACATCGGGATCGTGGACGCCGCCGGTTGCCGCGACACCGGCTTGCGTCCGTGCCGGCCGAGCGACGGCGGTGGCTGGTTGTGCGAGTCGTCGGTCACGATATCGATTGCCGTGATGTGATGATCCAAGGATAGCAGCAAATCGGCCGAGGCGGCGCACTGGCCCTGCTGGCCGGTGCACCGCCTCGTGTGCGATCACTCCCGCAGGCGGGTCAGATCATTTGCGGTACCAGTTCTCGTGCAGCAGCTCGCGGTCGCCGTCGGCGTCGTTCTCGCGCACGCGCTCGGCGCGGAACCCGAGCGCCGTGTCGCACTCGCGCTTGGCCGAGTTGACCATCGACTGGCCGTTGTCGTCGTCGGTGGCCGGAGCGGCCATCACGGCCGTGTAGAACTCGACGACGTTCGCGGCGGTGAGCGTCGGCATTGCCGCGGCCGGGTCGGCATCGGGGTGCGCGGCCTTGTAGTCGCGCGCCTCGATCACCGCGGCGAGCACGTAGCTCTTGAGCAGCTTGGGCAGCATCGCCTGGAGCACGGCCGGGCTGCCGAAGCGGTCGATCACCTCGATCTGGCCACGGTACGCCACGGCCACGCCGATCGTGCGCGCCGACGGCGTGAAGTGCTCGGCGAGCCAGGCGTGGAACTCGCCCGTCTCTTTCGCCACGTCCTCGGCGGTGAGGTTGTCGCGGTAGGTGCCGGTGTCGTTGCCGGCGGCGGTGCCGAGCTTGCCATTGGCCTGCTCGACCTCGTCCCACACGGCCTGCTGCGACTTGCTGTTCTGCGCGACGCAGCGCAGCTTGCCGTGCACCACGGCGTTGCCCGAGCCGAAGCGCGCGGCGCCGGTCCAGCGGCCCGGCTCGACACAGAACACCTTCACGTCGGCCGTGGTGTTGGCCGGGATGATCGTGTCGACGGCGACAATGCGGTCCTGCTGGCCGCCGAGCAGCAGCTCGCCGGTCATGAGGAACAGCGGATGCTCGCTGCCGTTGCTGACGTGGAGCGAGTTGACCTCGGCGCCGCGCTGGCTGTTGCCCATCTGCTGGACGCGCTGCTCGATGGCGTTCTGGAGTTCCTGCATGCGCTCGGACTGTTCCGCTTCCTGCTGCTGCTGTTGCGGCTGCAGTTCGAGCTGCTGCGGCGGCGTGTTGCCGTTCAGCAGTGCAACGATCGCGTCGAGCGCGGCCTCCTGGCGGGCCAGCTCGGCCATGTCGGCCGTGATGTCGCGACCCTGCGGCATCAACTGGCGGCGACGGGCCTCGATGTCGGCACGCTGCAGGCGGATCAGCTCCATGTGGATCGCGACGATGCCCGGCGCGCGGTCGTTGCCGAGCTGCTCGACGAGGCTGCGCAGGTGGCTGTAGCGGTCGTCGGTCTGCTGCGGCTGCGGTTCGTCGGTCTGCGGTTCGGTCGACTGCGGCTCGTCGGTCTGCACCTGCGGCTCGTCATTGTGGACCGGGTCGTTCAGGCGGTTCGGCGCGTTCTGCCGGTTCGGCGGAATGCGCGACTGGTTCATGCCCGGCTCGCCGCCGGTCTCGCTGACCGTCACCACGTTGGCGGCCACGCCCTCGTCGAGCGTGATGTACCGCTCCTGGCTCGTCGCTTCCGCGGCAGCGGCCGACTCCAGCGGGAAAATCGTCAGGTTGCGGAACGTCACCGCTGCACCGACCGTCACACCGGGCGCCAGCTCGGGCGCGGCCGGCGGGGCCGGGTCCTGCGCAAGGCCGCCGCGGAACGGCATGGCCAGCGCCATCAGGGCAATCAGCCCGACACACAGTATTGTGCGAATCATGTTCGGAACCTCCGTCGGAGCGCGAAGCCCCGTGTTGAGTGAGTACGCCCTCCCGGCGCACTACGGAGAACGTACAGCTCCGGCTCCCGGTCGAGAGAAAATCCGCCCGCTCCGCCCGGCCCGTTCGCCCGCTGCCCGCGAATGCCTGTTCCGGGCGAGCCGGTGGTGTAAGCCCGATGGGCGCTGACTACAGCGAATCACAAGTCATCGCCCCATCAGGGCGGCCCTCCGGGCGAGCCGGGGGTGTAAGAAGTCGACAGCGGACTGCTTCGGGTAAGAGCCGCGACCGTCAGGGAGCCTCGTATGCGTCGCGCCTCGGTCGCGGTGGCGCCACATTCCATCCGCATGATTCGGGCTACCACAAAGTGGCCGGGGACAGCGAAGCTGTCCCCGGCTGGCTGG
>JBFWQT010000439.1:0-6191 GCA_050249295.1 Planctomycetota bacterium | reverse complement strand
GGTGGTCGCGGCTGACGCGGCTTCCAGGGTGGCGGCGGCTTCGGCGGCCAGGGCCAGGGCGGCCAGGGTGGCGGCGGCTTCGGTGGCCAGGGTGGCGGCCGTCAGGGCGGCGGCAACCAGGGTGGCGGCCAGGGCCAGGGCGGCGGTCGCTTCTGATCGCGCCGGGTAGCGAATGAACGATCCGCGCGGTGATGCCAGCCGGTGTCACCGCGCGGATTGCATCGGGTAGCGGTCACTCGGCGCTGACGCGAGGCTCGCCTGGCGGTGCGTCCGGCTCCTCCGGCTCGACCACCGGCATCTCGTCATTGGCCGCGTCATCGTCGACAGGGTCGCTGCTGCGCTGCGCGGCAAAGTGCGCGAACACCGCCTCGGCCAGCTTGCGCGAGATGCCGTCGACCTTCGCAAGGTCATCCACGCTCGCCTTGCGGATCGCGCCACTCGTGCCGAACTCGGCCAGCAACAAGTGACGCCGCCGCGGGCCCAGCCCGGGCACGGCCTCCAGGCCGGTCTGCATCGCCTCCTGGCGGCGGCGGTGACGATGATACGTGATCGCAAACCGGTGCGCCTCGTCGCGCACGCGCTGCATCAAGAAGGTCTCCGGCGCGTCCGGCGCCAGCGGCACCGCCAGCTCCTCGCCCGGCCGGTACACGCGCTCCGGCGAGCGCGGCGCATTCGCCCCGCGGCCGAGCCGGCGCGACTTGGCCAACGCCACGAGATCGCACTCGATCACGCCATGCGCCTCGAACACCTCGACCACCTTCGCCAGCTGCGGCGGCCCGCCGTCGAGCACGAGCAGGTCGGGCATCGGGTCGTTCTCCTGCCGCGCCCGCCGCACGCGCCGGGCCAGCACCTCGGCCATCGCGTCAAAGTCGTTGCCGGCGTTCTCGGGCGAGACGCGGTAGCGCCGGTACTGCGACTTCTCCGGCCGGCCGTGCAGGAAGGTGATCTGGCTGGCCACGGTGTGCGTGCCCTGCAGCGTGCTGATGTCGAAGCACTCGATGCGGTCCGGCAGGTTCTTCAGCCCGAGCGTCTGCTGCAGCGCGGTGAGCAGCCGCTCCTCGTGTTGCTCGAGCGTGAGCAGGTCCTTGTGTGCGTAACGCGCGTTGGTGTCGGCCAGGTCGGTCAGCTCCTTCAGCGCACCGCGCACGGGCGTGCGGATCTCCACCGCGTGGCCCGCGCGCTTCGACAGGAACTGGCTGAGGCCGTCGGCGTCGTCGAGGTCGAGCGAGGCGAGAATCTCGCGCGGGATGTAGCGCTGCGACCCGGCGTAGTACTGCACCACGAACTGCCGCAGCAGTTCGCCGTCGGGCAGCGGGTTGCGGAACTGGTGCGACGCCGAGTTGATCAGCGCGCCCTCGCGGTAGAACAGCACGTGGACCTGCAGGTCCTCGCCGGCGCGGTAGCAGCCGATCACGTCGCGGTCGGCGAAGTCGCCGGTCTGCGTCTTCTGCGTCTCGACGATCGACTCGAGGATCGCCACGCGGTCGCGCAGCTCGGCCGCGCGCTCGAAGTCCAGCCGGTCAGCCGCGGCCTGCATGCGGGTGCGCAGGTCGTCGACCACGCCGTCGTTGCGCCCCTTGAGGAACGTGATCAGTCCGTTGACGTGCTGGCGGTACTCCTCGTCGCTGACCTTGCCGGGCACGCACGGCGCGCAGCAGCAGCCGATGTCGTGGTAGATGCAAGGCCGCGTGCGGTTGTTCAGCGTGTGGTCGTTGCAGAGCCGCAGCGGGAACACCGGCCGCAGTGCGTCGAGCGTGCGACGGATCGCCCAGGCGGAGCTGTACGGGCCGAAGTAGGCGTTGCCGTCCTTGCGGTAGCGGCGGACGACGAAGGTGCGCGGCCACTTGTCCTTCGTCGAGACCTTGATGCTGATGAACGTCTTGTCGTCGCGCAGCCGGATGTTGTAGCGCGGCCGGAACTTCTTGATCAGGTTGTTCTCGAGGACGAGCGCTTCCTGTTCGGTGTCGGTGACGACGGTGTCGAGGTCGACGATCTGCGCGCGCATGAACGGATACAGGTCGCGGCCGTCGTCGCGTTGGCTGAAGTAGCTGCGCACGCGGCTGCGAAGAGACGTTGCCTTGCCG
Source organism: Planctomycetota bacterium (assembly GCA_050249295.1). Classification (GTDB taxonomy): domain Bacteria; phylum Planctomycetota; class UBA8742; order SKZP01; family SKZP01; genus JBFWQT01. The sequence goes on along the minus strand of JBFWQT010000439.1, from coordinate 4,107 downwards.
ACATAGATGACCTTGCGCTTCGAGTCGCGGAACATGTAGACGCCGGGCGCCTTCGGCAGTGCCTGCAGCTTGGCGCGCAGGTCGGCGGCGAGTTCCTGGTCGGTGTCGAACGCCGCGTCGTCCGCGCCCGGCGCGACTGGCACTGGCACGACCGGCGCCGCGAGATCGATGCGCGACGGCGGCCCGGCCGTCACGGGTGGCAACGGCGGCTTCTTCTTCGCGTTGCGCTTTGCCGGCGCGCGCTTCTTCTTCTTCGGCTGGCCGTCGTCGTTCACGGTGTGCGTCGCCCGGATGGCTCGCCGGACAGCACAGCACCATCCGCTGCCAACAGCAAGCGCTGGCAGGCTCCGGCACAGGTGCGCGGTCATCCACCTGCGCGCGATGTGGCTCTGCGCGGAACACGCCGGCACCGTACTGGCGGCCCGCAAACGCGAGTGCCTCCCGCCCAGCTGGCCACGTACACCACACGCGACAGCACGGCGCCAACGCCGATCATGACCAGAAGGCGGGACCGGAACCGGCGCGAGCGACCAGACACATGTCGATTCCAGCTCTGACACCGGTCCAATTTAGCTAAACTATTTTCTACTTCAACGGACGCAGGAACTTGGAGCGGAAAACAGCCTCGAAGATAGGACATTCCTCTATATAGAGGGGGATGTTGTGTTTCAAAAGCTCGATCCATGTCGCTGAACTCACTCATTTACGCCGTTTTTGCCTGCATGATTCTCCAGAATGTCGTCCTGGCCGGCGTGTGCCACGCTACGCCGGCAGCGGGGCCTGCATTGCGCATGGATAGCCTGTGCGGGATCGGCACCCGGGGTCTGTCCCTGCCGCACGCTGGAGTGCGGGTTGCTGCCGAATTCAGCCAATCGGACATTTTCAGGCTGGCGAATTCCTGGCACGATAGAGCAGGTCCGCCGATGGACGACCCGCCGCACGCGAAACTGCGGAACGAACCCATTTCGTCGGGGACGAGTTGCAACCACCGGCATCCACTCGATATGCAGCGTCTGCTCCCATCCATCTCCATCGGCGGCATCGGTTTATCGGACACCATTGGACAAACGCCGGGTATGGCCTGCGGAGCCCCATAAACACGGGCTTCATTTCACGAGAAAGTGCAGTGAGTGGGGGTGAAGCGTCGTGAAGCACGCGTCAACGCCAGGTGTGACGTGCGCCATCCATGCGTCAACATGTCGTGAATCGCGGACAGCGCAGAGCGTTCCGGCCTGCCCGCACCCCGCACAACCGTCAGCGCGGCCAACCAACGGACGCTGCCGGCAGTTAACAACAAAGGTTAAACTGAACCGCCATGCGCCCCGGCGGCTGGACATGTCGAGTCAGCGCGACGCGTTCGCAAGTGAGGAGTGATCGATGTCATCGAGTCGTCGCCAGCGTCCGCTTGCTGCGCCCGCAGTGGTGCTGCTGGCGCTGTTGCTGCTGCTGCCGGCCGTGGTGGCCGAGGCGGGCGTGGTGCGCCGGGCCAGCCTGGAAGGGCTGACCAACGAGTCGGGCTGCGTGGTGCGCGGTCGGATCATCGCGTCGGAAGCGCGCTGGGAAGGCGGGCTGATCTACACCCGGCACCAGTTGCGCGTGACGACCTGCCTGAAGGGCACTGCGAAGGGCGGCGACGTGGTGATCATCAGCACGCTCGGCGGTCAGATCGGCGACACCGGCCAGGTTTGCTGCGGCGAGGCATCGTTCCGCGCGGCCGAGGACGTGTACTGCTTCTTGCGCAAGGACGGCGTGGGTCGCTGGCGCGTGGTTGGCATGAATCAGGGCCGGTTCTCGGTGCTGACTCCGCCACCGCCGCCCCCGCCGCCGGTGCCGCCGGCCACCGACGGGGACCCCGGGACGGGCACCAACTCCGGGACCAACTCCGCGCCGGCCGCCGTCGCGCCGGCCGCCGAGCCGGTCGTGCGCAACAGCTACGCCGGGCTGGTCGTCGTCGATGCCGCCGGCAACAAGACCGACCCCGATCCGATCGACCTCACGCTCTCCACCTTCGAAGCGCAGGTGCGCGCTGCCGTGGCGGCACACAACGGAGGTGGCAAGTGAATCGCCTCCGCCTCGCCCTGCTGCCGATCGCGGTGTTGCTCGCGCTGATCGCCGTCGGTGGCAACCCGCAGCGCGCTGCCGCGTACGTCAACTTCCGTACCACCGGCGGCCAGCAGATCGCCTGGAACCTGGCGGACAACGCGCTTGCCACCGTCGAGAACAACATGGTGCGCTACGTCTTCGGCACCAGCGGTACCGACGACCCCATCACCACCGGCCGCTACAACGAGTTCGCCGCGATCCGCAAGGCGTTCGATCTGTGGAACGTGCAGACGCAGTCCGACTGGCGCACCGAGTACATCGGCGGCGCGCCGAGCGAGGTGATGGGTAACGACGGCGTGAACACGGTCTTCTTCGACAAGACCGACGCGAACATGGACGCGTTCACGCTCGGTCAGACCGTCGTCACCTTCACCGGCACGGAAATCGTCGATGGCGATATCCGCCTCAACGATCCCGACTTCAACTGGGACACCGCCGACGGCATCAGCAACGGGCAGGTCAATCGCAGCTACATCGAGAACACGATGGTGCACGAGATCGGCCACTTCTTCGGCATCGATCACAGCATGATCAGCGCGGCGAGCATGCTCGCGACGTCGCCCAATGGCGCGATCAGCGCGATCACGCCGCACACCGACGACATCGCCGGCAACGGCAACGCGTACGGCAACAGCAACTTCTCCAGCCAGTTCGGCCGCGTGGATGGCAACGTGACGAAGCCGGGCGGCGGCGCGGCGTTCGGCGTGCATGTCTCGCTGATCGACCTGAAGACGTGGGAGGTCGTCGTCGGCGACCTCACCGACGTGAGCGGCAACTACAGCATCAAGGGTGTGCCGCCGGGCCGGTACTGGCTGATCGCGTCGCCGGTGGTGCGCAGCGAGCTGTCGAGCAACAGCTTCTGGGATAACGTGCTGACCGCGGCCGACTTCATGCCCGAGGTGCACGGCGTGGCGGTCGGCGCCGTGGGCGTGCCCGACGAATACCTGGTGGCGGCCGGCGCGACCGTCAACAGCAACACCAGCTTCACGCTGTCGGCGCGCAACACCAACCTGTTCGAGGAAGACGACACGCCGGCGCAGGCCACCACCATGGCCTACGGCGAGGCGGCGATCGCGCACATCACCTCGAACACCGAGGTCGACGCGTTCGGCTTCAACGCGACGGCTGGCGACGTGATCGACCTCGTGGTGATTTCCAATGTGCTGCGCGCGAAGAGCGACCTGCGGCTGCGCGTGAAGGGCACCAACCAGGTGCTCGTGATCAACTCGGTGGACGATGCGGTCGGTACCTCGACGGGCACCTCGGCGTACAACGTGGATCCGATCTCGCAGTCGTTCACGGTACCGGCCGGGCAGACCGGCACGCTGTACCTCGAGGTGCTGCGCTCGTTCGGTTCTGCCAATAACTGGTGGTACCTGGCGACCGTGCAGCGGCCCGCCGCGGACAATCGCGCCGACGAGGCCGCGTGCCAGATCACCATCGACAAGCCCTCGCTGACGGCCGGCGGTGTGGACAGCGCGACCGTGACCGTGGAGGTGCGCAACAAGTTCGGCGACCTGATCACCGATGGCAGCGTGCCGTCGGTGACGCTGCATATCGACGGCAGCAACGATGCGATGACCGAGACGCCCGCCAACTCCGGCCTGTGGAAACTGGCGATCGCGGCCAAGGGCTCGCCGGAGGACGACGTGCTGACCGCGACGGTGAACACCACCGACATTCTCGACACGGTCACGCTGCATCACGTCGGCGCGGTGAGCGGCTCGCAGAGCAGCATTGTGGCCACGCCCGACAGCCTGTTCGCCGACGGCGCAAGCAAGAGCGAGGTGCGCATCACGCCACGCGACAGCGGCGGCCGGCTGATCCACGACTCGACGCTGACCGTCGTGGGCTCGGCTGACGTCGGCACGCTCTCCACGCCGGCGTTCGACAGCGCGACGGGCGAGTGGGTTGCAACGTTCACCGCGTCCACCACGGCCGGCACCGCCACCATCGGCGCCACGATCGGCGGGACGTCGGTGAGCACAAACGAGACAATCAAGA
>JBFWQT010000438.1:0-6244 GCA_050249295.1 Planctomycetota bacterium | reverse complement strand
ACATGATCGAGGTGCTCTTGCGCGTCGATTCGAAGAACGACTACGAGTACGTGCTCTTCGAAGACTACAAGCCGAGCGGCTGCGAGACCGACAACGCGAAGTCCGGCTACACGTACGCCGACGGCCTGGGCGTCTTCATCGAGTTCCGTGACGAGCGGACGGCGATGTTTGCCGCTTGGGTTCCGCAGGGCAAGCACACCCTGACCTACCGCCTCCGCGCGGAAACTCCGGGTGTGTTCCACGCCGCTCCGACCCGTTCGGAAGCGATGTACGCCCCGCTGGTCCGCGCCAACTCGGCCAGCTTCATCCTCCGCGTGGACGACAAACCGCGCGAGGAGGGCAGCGACCGCTGATCGCGATCACCCGACGGTGATCAACTGACAAGAACGGCGCCCCGACTGCGAGCCATCGCGGTCGGGGCGTCGGCTTTCTCACCGCACAGCTGTGCGAACGGATCAGCCGTTGGTGGCAGGCGATGCGCTCGCGGCGCTCATGGTGGCCCACCAGGCCTTCTGTTCGGGCGTCGCGTGGGCGTCCCACCAGTTGCGCGCAAGCTCCAGAGCGCCGGTCGCTTCGGCAGGGGCGCGGATGCGGTCATTGATGCCGGGCAGGTCCAGTGCCTTGTGGATTCCGCACGCCGCGTGCCGGTCCAGTTGCACGCAGATGTTCTGGATATCCTGGAGCGCGTCGTCGCGGTCAATCCCGTCACTGCCATCGGCCTGGGTCGCGGTGGGCACCAGGCGGTTCATCCACCAGATGCCGAGCACCACTGCACGCCGCGCGTCCTGACGGACGAGCGCGCGCATTTGCTCATGATCGGGCTTCGCCATGAAGTTCCGTGCTGCTGCGGTAAAGGCCGCCAGTCTGGCGGGGTCAGGCTCATGGCTGTTGCCGGCAGGCGCTTGATCAGCCGGCGGGCCGCATCCCGCGGACGCCAGCAACAACAGAGCAGCAAGGGCGACGCAGCACACGCTGCGTGGCAACAGAGGAGTGAATGGGTGAAGCACAGGTCCTCCTGCGAATGCGGTCGTGGCGTTGGCCGAGCGTGTGATCATACCGGCTATCAGCGACGCGTGACCGTCAGCGCGTCGCATCGTGGAGCAGGGCGTCGCCGCGTGACTGTTCCCGGGCGAGGCGAATTGAGAGAACACCATTGTTGCCGACTCCCCGACTCGCCCGGGCACATCGTGACCGATTCCGACACATCGAAGCCGTCGCCGCCGTCGCCGCTGGTCGCCGCAACCGAGGCGTTCGTACGCGAACGGCTTGCCGGCGAAGGCACCGGCCACGACTGGTGGCACACCGACCGCGTGCGGCGCAACGCGCTGGCGCTCGCGGCCAGGGAAGGCGCGGATCCGCTGGTCGTGGAACTGGCCGCGCTGCTGCATGACATCGCCGACCACAAGTTCCATGGTGGCGATCACAGCGTCGGGCCGCGCGTGGCCGGGGAGTTCCTGCGCGGTGCGGGCGCCGACGACGAACTCATCAAGCGCGTCTGCACGATCATCGGCGAGGTCTCGTACTCGAAGGGCCTCGTGCCGGCGAGCATCGAGGGCCGGTGCGTGCAGGACGCTGACCGGCTGGATGCGCTGGGCGCGATCGGCATCGCGCGGTGCTTCGCGTTCGGCGGCAAGATGGATCGCGCCCTGTGGGACCCGGACGCGCCGGCCGGCACGTCGCTGCAACACTTCGACGACAAACTGTTCAGGCTGCGCGACAAGATGAGCACCGCCGCCGGGCGCGCGGCGGCCGCCGAGCGCCACGAGCGGCTGGTGATGTTCCGCGAGCAGTTCCTGGCCGAATGGAACGGCACGCTCTGACGGCGACCGGCGCGTCGCACGCAGTGCCCGCGCACTGGCGCCGCTTGTGCAGCCATCCGGCAATGCTAGTATCGGGCTTGCGGCGACCTCGCCGACGGCGGCAGGCACCACACAACCTTGCGAACATCGCACCGCAGACAGGGAGAAGACACCATGCGGCCCATCGATCCCCGTGCCAAGTACGATCCCACCATGGTCATGCCGATGCGCCAGGAGACCCTCGACATGGGCCTCTCGGAGCTGCTGACCGCCGAAGACGTCGAGTCGTTCCTGGCGGACAAGACCGGCACGAAGCTGCTCTTCTACAACAGCGTGTGCGGCTGTGCGGCCGGCGGCGCGCGCCCGGGCCTGCGCCTCGCGCTGGCGTCGGACACCACGCCCGACCAGATGGCGTCGCTGTTCACCGGCATGGAGATCAGCGCCGTCGAGGCTGCGCGCGCCGCGTTCCCGGAGATCCCCGGCACGAGCCCGGCCGTCGGCCTGATCAAGGACGGCGAGATGGTCTACTGGATGCCGCGCCACGCGATCGAAGGTCGCATGCCGCAGGAGATCGCGGCCGAGCTGGTGGACGCGTTCAACAAGTTCTGCGCGAAGACGCCCGCCTGATGGGCACGTTCCACGATCACTCGAAGATGGGTTCGAACCACGGGATGTCGGTTGTGATCGACACCCGTGGTCCGACCATCTACGCCGGGCAGTGCCACGAAGAGCGCGACGACGTGGTGATCCTGACCAACGCGGATGTCCTGGACACATCGCTGCCGGAGAGCAAATCGAAGGAGGAGTTTGTCTCCTTCGTGGCGCGCTTCGGCGTGCATTCGCGGCATGCGCGGGTGTCGGTGCCGCGCACCGAGATCGTGTCGTTCCGGCTGCTGAAAGACCTGCGCTGAGGTTCATGCCGGTGGTGGCGCGGGCGGCCCGTCGCGGTCGACCATCGTCACGCTGATGGATGCGGCCGATGGCGACGGCGCCGCGCGAAGCACGCCGACCACCCACACCGCGAGCGCCAGCTGCCATCCGGACGCGAGCAGGCCGATGACGCCGACGATCGACCCTTCGATCAGGTAGCCCTCCCAGCCGTCCCACGTTTGCAGGAACCCGCTGCCGAGGCGACCGGGCTGCAGCATCACCGCTTGCAGCACGGTGATGCCGGCGACCACGGCCAGCGCGACGAAGGCGTGCAGCATGCTGCGGTACTCGCGGCGCAGCCGGCCGCTTCGCGCGGGCTCGACACGGCGGACCACCAGGCCGAGCAGCGCGATCCAGAGCAGCGAGCCCGTCAGGCCCCACAGGCCGCCGAGCGAGCGGATCGTGATCGAGTAGCCGGCGTGGATCGGCAGCATCATCGCGCCGCACCAGATCAGCGCGGTCAGCGCGGCCAGCAAGCGTGCGCCGCCACCCAGCTCCGCGACGGCTGCCACCGCGGTGGCACCGGTGGCCGCGAGCAGCCCGGCCAGGGCCAGCGGCCAGATCGCGACCTCGGCGTTGCCACGACTGATCACGTACGCCAGCAGCGCAATCAGCACGGGCACCTGCGCCGCGGCGAACAGCCGCAGGCCGATCACGCCGCCGCGCCATCCGGGGCGCGTCACTGCCGGTTGCAGTCGTTGGCGCGCGCGGGCCAGCCCCGGCCGCAGGTCGCGATCGAGCAGGTTCATCGTGACGTGATCTCCGCCACAGCAGACGCAGCATGTCGCTGGGTCTACGCGAGCCGCGGCTGCGGGTTCGCCGGGCTACCGCGGATTGGCTGGAGAGAGGCCCGGGATTCCCCGCTCCCTTCCGGTCGCGGCTCATACCCGAACATCCGGACCAGCCGTTCCCGTTCATACCTCGGCGCCCACCAGCACAGGCTTCTCGGCCTTCGGCTTCAGCTTGCTCTTGTCGATGTGCCGCAGCTTGAAGTCCATGTAGATGCCGCTCAGATCCTTGTCGAGCTGCTGACGGCTGATCTGCACCTCGGCCTCCGTCTGCGGCAACGCGTCGATCACGCTGGCCGGCGGCTGGAAGTCCACGCCACCCGAGCGGTACACCAGCAGGCCACCATCGCGGCCGGCGCGGATCACGCTGCGGAAGAACGTGTCGAGCTGCTCGTCGTTCATCCAGTCCACCGCGTCCAGCAGGCTGTACTTCGTCACGGTGCCCTCGGGCAGCTCGTCGAGTACCAGATGGAACCAGCCGCGCTTCATGTCGAAGCGGTCGATGTTCTTCCGCATCGTGGCCCAGTGCTGCTCCTGCAGGTACGGCGGCACCACCTCGCGATTGATGAACCGGCCCAGCACGCTGCTCGCGAGGAAGTAGTTCTCGCGCGGCAGGTTGGCCGTGACGAGCTTGCGCATGCGGATGCGGATGTACTCGTAGAGCGGCATGTCGCGCTCGACGACTTCCAGCTGCGTGGGATGCACGCCGGCGAGCCAGAAGTACGGCTTGCCGACCTCGCACACCCGGCGGATGAACGTCGTCATGATCGCCGGCTCGATGCGCTCGGTGTAGTAGTCGTCGAGCTCGGCCTTGTCGGTGATGTCGAACATCCCCTCGAGCACGCTGAAGTCGATCACCGAGCGCAGGTACATGCGCAGCAGGCGCAGGAACACGCCGTTCTTGCCGGCCACCTGCAGGCCCTTCTTCATCACCTTCTGGTTGCGACGGCGATCCCAGAACGCGCGCGCCTTGTCCGAGAGCTGCGGCCGGAGCGTGTTGCGGTACACGTCGAAGAACCGCATCGTGTCGAAGTCGCCGAAGATGTCGGAGAACGTCTTCCAGTCCAGCGTGCGGATGCCCGCCACCTTCAGTTCGGTGAGCGAGGCCTGCGCGTCGTTCTGGTCAATCGCGATGACGCGATCGGGGTTCCAGCAGAGCAACGACAGCACGTTGCAGCCGCCCGACATGATGCTCGCGCAGGTGTCGCCGGGGCCCACCTTCAGCGAGTCGCGGTCCATGTAGGGGTCTTCCCACGACATGTTGAAGACGATGCCGGAGAAGATCAGCTTCTCGAGCGCCTTTTCGGAGATCAGGCCCATAACGCGTGCGGTGCGAGAGCGGCGACGAACAGAAGGTGGGAACGCGGGTGAGCCGCGCGGGGTGGAATGGTGGCATCGCGACTGGTGGGCGGCAACCCCCGGCTCGCGGATACCGGGAACGCTCGATCGTCCCGCACCCCGGATCCCGGAGTCGTTCACGGACCGTCGGCCGCAGCGACCATTCCGTCGCCGTTGCGCATCACGATTCACCTCGTTCTTGCAGGTCACATAGCCACCGCGGGAACAGTTTCGTCGGTCTCGAGCACCGCCTTCGCGTCCACCACGTCCTGCGCAAACCCCGCTCCCGGCGGGCACAGATGGGGGAACGGGTTCGATTCGCCGGGAGCCAGGTTGAGGTCCAGGTCGAACACGCCGAGCGTGTCCTCCTTGCCCGCCAGGCGCGCCGCGCGGGCCGTGTTCCAGCTGTGCATCAGAGTCACCGCCAGCATCCGGGCCGCCGTCATCCGCGCCTGCGGCGAGGCCTCATCACCGCCCTGCTGATCCAGCGCGAGCGCCATTGCGGTCTGCTTGTCGCGCGCGATGCGTTCCTTCTGCGCCAGCCGCAGCGAGGCCACGCTGCGGTGGTACTCGCGTTCAATGCCGGTGCGGTAGCGCATGATGATCTGCAGGATCACCGTGTGCGGCTGGAACCACGGCGTGGCCCCGCTGATCTGGCACACGCACGCGGTTTCCATCTTCTCGGCCCGCCGCCGCTTCCAGGCGTTGACGATCACGCGATCCGCGAGCTCGTCCTCGTGTGCGTTGGCCGGCTCGAGCGCCATGCGCAGTGAGTGGCGCAGTTCGAGGTAGGCATCCATGTCTTCATCGTGCCCGACGACGGTGTTGGCGGTGAGTCCGTGCTTCCAGCGGTTGAGGCTCGACGCGCGCTTCCCGGCTTCGGTGCGCGGCCCGGTCGACTTCTGCGCGTTCTTGCGATTGGCTTCGATCTGCTTCTTCGAGGTCGGCATGGTGATGTCTTTCGATTCTCTTCGATTCTGATTGTGAGTTCGCAGATCGCACGACGGCGCGCGCGCGCGCGCGCGTCCGTGCGTGTGCGCGAGCGTTCCGTCCGCACGGCGCGTCGCGTTGACGGCGCGTTCGTTGCGACTGCGTACCGATTGTGGTGATTCGTGTCTGACCCCTGCAGCTTGAAGCCCACGGGCTGCTGCCCGTGGGTCACCGCGAACGACACGCGACCCTGCAATCGGGCGACCCGCGCGCGATTGCAATGCTTCCGGAACACGGAGTTCCCGTTCCGGGCGACTCATGTCCCCGGCGGTTCGCTGGTTCTGCGGTCTGCTGCTGCGTTGATGGGCGTGGCTGCGGCTCTCACCTCATTCGGTGGAGCCCATACGCCCGGCCCATCCCATGTCGCGGGCCGGCACGATCTGGCTCGGGCACGCGCGA
>JBFWQT010000437.1:0-6246 GCA_050249295.1 Planctomycetota bacterium | reverse complement strand
TTGTAGCGGGTTGATCGTCACGGAGCGGATGTACCGGATATCGGGTGGGACCGGGGAGCGGCTCCCGCCAGTACATCCGCTCCCTGACGAGCCTGTCCGGGAATTGCAGTTCCGGGCGAGCCGGGGACGGAAGTCCCCGGTGTCTGGTTCCCGATCCCATCCGATCCGCTTTGCAGGCTGGTCCCGTAATCTGACTCCGGGGACTTCCGTCCCCGGCTCGCCTTGAAGCGCAATTCCCGGACAGGCTCCGACGGTCGCGGCTCTTGCTTGATCGGTCGGTGAGACGGCGGTGAGACGGCGATCAGTCGAGCCACCACCCCAACCGGTACTCCGCGGCCCGTGGCCACACGCTGGTGCCGCCGTCCTCGCTCGCGCGCTCGGCCAACGCCTTGTACGCAGCCTTCGCGGCCGACCGGTCGGACGCTTCCAGCTTCCACGCTGCCGTCATCGCGGCGGCCCGCTCGCGCTCGCGAACACGCGGCGGGAAGTCATCGCCGAAGCGATCCAGCACCTCGAGCGGATGCTCGCGGCCCTTCAACCAGGTGGCGTCGGCGAACGCCGCGACGATCGCCCGCAGCCGCTTCTCGTCGGCCGACGACGGGAACACTTGCTTCTCGGCGGCCGCCTGCAACGCGGCCTCGGTCGCGGGGAAGGCCGCGCGCGCAGCCCGCTCGACGTCGCGCTTGAAGTAGCGCACCTCGCGCTTGTCGCGCGACGGAATGTTGCGGTCGTGCATGATCTCCTCGATGCGCGCGAGTGCCGCGACCCACTCGTCGTCGTTGCACATGCCGACGATCTCCTTCACGTACGTGTCGTCGCTGGCCTCGAACGACAGCGGTTCGCGTTCGGGGGCCGCCGGCGAGCCACTCGCATTCGCTCCCGCCGGCTTGATCGTCGCCGTGTCGAGGCCCGGGCCGCCGAGCTGGTTGATCGTCTCGCGGATGATCGTGACGACCTGGCCGTTCATGGCGTGGCCCATCCCGGGAATCTCGTGGTAGCCGGTGGTGATGCCCCACGCGAGGAAGCGGTTCGCCACCTGGCGCACGGCCTGCACGATGTTGTTGCCGACGACGTCGGTCTCCTTCGAGCCGTGCGTGAAGATCCACGGCACCGGCGGCACCTGCGCCTTGCTGGTGGCGTAGGCCGGCGAGCCGCAGAGGAACACGCCGCGGAACGGGAACGTCGCCGGGCTGTCGCGCCACGCCTGCAGCGCGAGGTTGCTGGCCCACGCGGTGCCCCACGAGAACCCGCCGACGAACACGCGCTCGGGGTCGATCGGGTACTCGGCCATCACCTTCTTCATCAGCCAGGCGGCGCCGTCGAGAATCTTCTGCCCGCTGGCCAGCGTCGGCGCGTTGAACTCGCCGCCGCCGCCCTCTTTGGTCTGCTGGTACTGCACGCCGCAGGCGATGATCGGATCGCGGTCGGTGTGCGCGCTGGCGAACACGCCGACGCGCGCCTTGCCGACGTCGCCGTTGCCGTGGAACGCGACGATCAGCGCGACCTTCTTGCCGGCCGCCGGCATCGGGTCGGGCAGCTGGATGTAGCCGGTCATCTTCTCGCAGCCCGGCTCGCCGATCGGCAGTTCGATCATCGCCTGGCGTTTGCCGGCCGGCGTGTTGGTGGTGCCGCCGAGCCCGGCCTGGGGCATCAGCAGCTTCGCGTCGGCCGCGTCGCGTTCGTGCAGTCGCTTGACCGCTGCGGCCGTGTTGTCGGCAGCCGGGTCCTGGGCTCGCACGGCGTGGGAGTGCAGCACGGGCGCGGCAAGCAGCAGCATCGAGACCAGCAGGCAGGGCGTTCGCATCGCGATCTTCATGAGCGGCCGGGTGAAGTGGTTCGGCTGTACCACAACAGTGTCACGACGCGCCGGATTCTTACGGCCAATGTGGTGCCGGGCAAGGCAGGGCTGCCGGGTGCTTCCCGGCGAGAACGCGTTCAGCTTCCCGGCCGCGGTGCTGAAGAAGCTGGCTCCGCGCCGCTGGGACAACCACACCGCTGAACACGTTGCACCGCTGGCACGGATGGATGGCCGTGCCAGCGGTGCGCGGTTCACGGGAACCCGGGTGCGATCAGCGACGTGTGGATGGTGTAGCGCGGCGACGACTTGCCGGGCACGAGTTCGATTCGCGACGGAGTGGCGCCAAGGTCAAACGGGTCGATCGGCGGGGCCGGCCACGGCTCGAGCTGGACCTGCGCCATGCCGGACGGGACCTTGCCGGTGGCGAGAATCGTGGCCTCCACACGCAATGCAATGCGCAGCACGTTCAATCCCTCGCATCCGATCAGCGTGCCCCACCAGCTCCACGCGTTGGCGGAGGGCGCCGGCTCGGCTTGTGCCGCCAGCTGCCGGCTCGGCGCGAGCGCGGCCAGATGGTCCATCAGGCTCGCGCGCACAGCCGGGTCGGGCGAGAGTCGCAACTCCTGGCTTCGACAGCGCAGGACCGCGATCCACGCACGATGGCACGCGTTGCGCCAGTGGATCCACCCCTGCAGCGGGTTCCGGCCGGCCGGTGGCCGTTCCGTGCCGATCGCGATCAGTGCCTCGACGTGCTCGTCGCTCCACGGCGCCTGCACCTGCTGCAGCGTCACGAGCCGCTGGTCGAGCGCCCGGAGGTTGGCGCGGTCGAGTTGCGGCCGCATGTACTCCAGCATCCAGAGCATCGCCGCGCTGATCTCGCCGGTCAGTTCCGATGTGAATTCGGCGACCCGGCACGTCTCGCCCGGCGGTGGAAACGAGTTGCGCGTGCAGAGCAACAGATGCGTGAGGTCGTCGATCGCCTCGAGCGCCGCCGGGATACCGGCCTGCGACGCCAGCACCAGCCGCAGCCGGAACAGCCGGACCAACAGCGGGAACGGCCCGCCTTCGACGAAGAAGCCGGTGTGCAGCGCCCGCCCGCGTGGTCGCTTGCGCGAAAGTTCGCGCCACTCGTCGATCGCGGCGTCGATCCACGGACAGCGGTCGAGGAGCAGGATCGCCGCGTCGTTGTCCGGCGGCTTGTCGTACAGCGGCGTGCGGCGGATGTTCGAGCTGATCGACGTCATGAACGTGCGCAGCCACGCCTCGTCGGAGAGCACGATAACGCGCCGTTCGAGCGCGGCGTACTCGTCCATCAGGTCGTCGGCGTGGTCGAGCCACGGGCCGCGCGAATCGACGCCGGGCACGTCGCACGACATCTGCTCCAGCAGTGCGTGCCGCTCGGTCGCCGGCATCCAGCCATGCGGTGCCAGGCGCCACGACCAGGCCAGCCCGCAGACCAGCGCGCCCGCCACGGTGGCGATCGCGGCCAGCTGTCGTGTGCGCCGTTGCCAGTCGCCGCGCGCGATCGATGGTTGCAGCAGCGAGCGCAGGTTGAACGACACCGGCGGTGGCGCGTCGCCGTCGTGCAGCCGGGCGTCGGCGATCGGCGTGGGCGGCTGGTACGACCCGGCGAGATGCTTGCGGTTGCGAAGGTAGTTGCGGTGCAGCTGCCCGATCAGTCGCGGCCAGATCAGCACGAGCAGCGCACACGACGCGATGGCGGTGAGCAGCGGCCACAGCGCCGACAGCGTGTGCTGCCAGACGAACGCGGTCGCCCACGTGCCTGACGCGACCGGCAGCACCACACCGGCGGCGAGCGCGAGCTGGTGCCGGACGCTGTTCACTCTGCTGGCTCTCTGCCACAGGCGAACCGCGCGCACGCCCCGGCTGTGGGGCAACTCGCCGGCCACGAAGCCCGACACCAGCACCGGTGACACCGCGAGCAGCAGCGCGACGATCACGAACAGGGCGATCACCATGACGGCGATCAGTGGCAACAGCGGACTGCGAGAGCCGACGTCATGCAGCATCGTCGCGGCACCGGCGCCAGTGGCGATCAGCAGCACGGTGCAGAGCCACGCCGTGGTGACGCCGCGCCAGCCGCGTGTGGCGAGTGCGCGGGCCCGCTGGCCGGGCGATCGCGTCGGGTCGTGGTCGGATACCGCGGGCACGTCGCCGGACATCGCCGCGATCGACAGCACCGCGAGCAACCACAACAGTGGCCACACGGCCAGCAAGGAGCCGACGACCACACCGCTGTCGAAGCCGACCTCCACGATCGGATCAAGCAACGTGTCGGAGCGCACCGCCCCCTGGCAGAGCAGCACGCCGCCGCACCCGCCGGCCGCGACTGCCAGCAGCACGAAAGCCGTGGCGATCAACGTGCTGACCGGGGCGACGCGGCGGGCGCGCGACAGCGGCGTGTCGCCAGTGGAAGCGGCGTCGGCGGGCATCAGCGTGGCAACTCGTCGGCACGCGGCGAACGGAGTACGCGCCCGGTTCGTCACGGTTCGCTCTGTCCGTGCTGCCGGGCTACGCGTTCCTCAAGCGCTGGCGCGCCGGCGTGCTGGCAATCGGCAGCCAGGCGGCGCTGATTGTCATCCTCTCGCTGATCCTCGCCCTCTGGACGTGAGGGGGGTCCTGCCGGCACGTGCGGCGGTGAAGCACGGCCGCGTACCGGACGATGGAAACTCGTGGTAGAGAGACGGCGCACACACCGCGCGCGATGTGACGATCCATGCAACCGCCCGACGCCAGCAAGCCCGTCGATCTCGCCGATCTGTTCGGCAAGCTGGTATTGCTGCCAGTGCTCCTGGCCGGCGGCGTAGGGTTCATCATCCTGGTCGAGTACCTGGCTGCGACGTTCCTCGGACACGGCGCGCTGACGGTTGCGGCGATTGCAGCGGCGATTGTGCTCGCCATCGGCGCGATGGCGGCCGACAGGCATCGCCGGGTTTTGGTGGCCGGATCCGCGCTGTCGCTCCGCGGGGCCGGGCGGTGCGCACCGGGCGACAAGGCCTGGCTCCGCGGCAACGTGAAATGCGACGCCCCCTTCGTCGCCCCCCACTTCGACTTGCCCTGCGCCTACTACGACTACCGGGCGGTCGAGGTGACGTACAGCTCCGAACACGGTTGGAAAGACCGGATCCTGGAGGACGAGCGGAAGGTCGCACCATTCCGCATTGCGGATGACACGGGTTCCCTCGCGGTTGATGCCGACGATGCGGAGTTTCACGGCGTCGAGCTGAAGGGCGATACGGTGGAGTACATCAACTACTCGCTCAAGTACTTGCCGGCGATCGGTCCGGTCTCGGCGTTCGGTGTGGTGTCGGCCGACGGCACACGACTGGAACGGGCGCAGGACCTCCCGCTCATGGTTACGCTGCTCACACTGGAGCAGTGGCAGGACTATCAACGCGACTTTGCTCCTCGAATGTTGCGGATCACGCTGGTGACGGCGGCGGTGGCGATTGCGCTGTTGACGTTGTCGGTCCTGGTCGCAGTCGGCGTTCTCGATCACCCGATGCGATCGGGCTGGGGTTACGCGATCGGTCCCTGCGTGGCCGGGTTTGCGTCTGGAATGCTCGTATGGGCTGGCCAGGCTCGGCGCCAACAGGCCGCGACGGATGGCAGGCCATGAGGTTGTCCAGCGCTGTGTCTGCGCCTGTACGCCGGGCTGCATGAAGTGGTGCCGTCTTCCAGCCCGCGCGCGAGCTGCTCGCCGTGTGATGTCTGCACTCGTGTCCGCGTGTCCGCGATACCCGCTGCCCGTTCTGTCCGTGCTGTGGTAGCGTACCCGGCACTCCATTGCCGACAGTCCCCGCCGCGCGACCCGGACATGCGCGGCAACCGCCCGGAGCTTTCGCATGATCGGTCTCTGGCTGCATGAAATGGGCGCCCGCGTCGTCGCCTTCCCGTTCCGCATCGTCATCGGTCTGGTCTTCATCAACATCGGCCTGCAGAGCATGGGCGCGCTGCAAGCCGGCGCCAACTCCGCGCCGCTGCTCGACCTCACCAAGTTCGGCCTGGGTGACCTCGGCTCAATGGGCATCGGCGGCCTGCTCGTACTGGCCGGCCTGCTCTCGATCGCCGGCGTGTTCGTCCGCATCATCGGCGGCGTGCTGTTCTTCATCGTCATCTCCAACATGTTCGCCGGCTTCGGCTCGCTGGAGGGCGGCATGGCCGAGACGATCCAGCTGCTGCAGAACCGCCTGCTGCTGGCCGTCTGCGCGATGGTGCTGTTCTTCCTCGGCTCCGGCATGTTCTCGCTCGACGGCATCATCTTCCGCACCATCGGTGGCCTGGGTGGCGACGACGAGGAGGGCGGAAAGCGGAAGAAGGGCGGGCACTGACCCGCGCCCGCGCCCGCGCCCGACGCCCTGTCGCCCCGGCCTGAAGCCTCCCCGGCGCCATGCTCGACGAATCGGCCTTCCGGATTGCCGGCCGCG
>JBFWQT010000436.1:0-6265 GCA_050249295.1 Planctomycetota bacterium | reverse complement strand
GATCATCGTGTTCCTCTCGGCGTCGTCGGTCACCGCATTGTGGTCGGGTCTGCCGGTCGATCTCCGCCCGGCGCTGGCGGCGCGCGCGCGCACGGTTGCGATGGGCCCCTCCACCGCGGCCGCGCTCGCGCAGGTGCGCTGGCCAGCCACTCTCACCGCCGACCCGCCGGGTCTGGCGCGCGTTGTCTCCTGTGTCCAGTCATTGCGGGTCTGATTCCGGATGTTCCAGTTCCTCTACCTGTTGTTGGCGTGGTCACTCGTGCGCGGCCTGTACGAGATGCGCATGCTCCTGCTCGGCCCGCCCGGCACACCCGGCTACCCCGGCGCCGCCACGGTGCTCGGCGGCCTCGCCACGGTGCTCGTGCTGGTCTGGTCGCTCGGCCGGATTGTCGCCGCGCGACAGACCACGCTCGCGCTGAAGGAGCGCTGGCGCACGCACGATCTGCTCGGCCTGATGTGGTCTGTCTCGCAGCTCGGCCTGTTTGCGTTCGTGCTGCTCGAGCTGCGCTGGGCCGATTTCCTGCTGCGCATCCCGCTCGGCGACCGGTCGATACTCGCGGTGTGGGGCCTCGGCGAGATGCTGGAGGTGCTGCCGGCGATCCTGATTGCCGGCGCGGCGATCCATGCGCGCTACCGTCACGACCGCGTGCTGCGCCCGAAGCTGTTCCGCACGGCGCGCTCGCACCTGGTGTTCAACCTGCGCTGGCTGCTGGTGCCGCTGCCGTTGATGATCGTGCTGAGCATCGCGGCCGACCTGGTCGACTGGCTGCGCGACGACCAGCTGGTGATCCGCAAGGCGATGTTCGTCGTGCCGTCGCTCGACGTGATGCTGTCGATCGTGCCGATGCTGGCCGCGCTAGCGCTGCTGCCCTGGCTGCTGCAACTGATCCTGCCGCTGCGCCGGCTGCCCGACAAGAACCTCGACGCGCACCTGCACAACCTGGCAACGCGCCTCGGCGCGCCGGTCGGCCGGATCCTGCGCTGGAACACCGGCGACGCGCGCGTGCCCAATGCGCTGGTCACCGGCCTCACGCGACGCACGCGGCTCGTGCTGATCAGCGACGCGATCCTCGATGACTTCACGCCCGAGGAGCGCGACGCCGTGTTCTGCCACGAACTCGGCCACGTGAAACATCACCACGTGCTGCGCCTGCTGACGATGATGTTCGGCGCGACGATGCTGCTCGACGCGGTGATCCTGCCAATGACCGTGCGCCTGCTGCTGGCCGGCACGACGGACGTCGGCATCATCGGCCTGGTCGGCGGCGTGCTGGCGATCGGGCTGATGCTGGCAATGCTGCTGTCGATCATGTTGCTGGTCAGTCCGATCAACGAGCGCCAGGCCGACTACATGGGCCAGTTGCATGGCCCGCATCCGCTCGCGATTGCCGCCGCGCTCGAACGGCTCGAGCACTACCAGGGTGGCCGCACGCGCAATCGTCCGTCGCCGACGCACGGGTCGATTGCGCAGCGCGTGGACTTCCTGCTGGCGGCCGCGACCGTGCCCGAAGTGGGCCAGCGGGCCGAGGCGCGCGCGAGACGGATCCATCGCGTGCTGCTGATCGCGTCGTTGCTGGCGGCGTCGACCATGTTCTGGCCGCTCGGCGTGCAACTCGCGGACAGCGACGTGCGCGGGCGGGTGTTCGACATCATCACCACGGTCGACGAGGCGCCGCGGGCGCACCGCGCGGCCGCGTTGCGCACGGCGATGCACGAGCTCGACGAACTGGCGGCGGACAAGCCGAACGCGTTCGTCGGCTTCTGGCGCGGGTTCGTCGCCGAGACATTGCTGCCGTGGGAGCTGGATGAGGACGCCCGGCAGCGCACGTACGACTACGCGGTGGCGCGATATCGCGAGAGCTACGCGCAAGCCGCATGGCCCGCGCTCGATCCGTTGCTGCCGTTGCAGGGCCTGCAGCGGATGCAGGAGATCGCCATGCCACGCTCGACCTCGACACCCTGACCGTTCAGTCGTCCTCCGGGTGCGCGTCCGGGTACATGTCGAGCAACTTGTGGTTGCCCACCGCGCCGCCGGCCTTGCGGATCATCTGCGTCTTCCAGTGCAGGTGCTCGTGCAGGCGTGACAGCACCTCGTCGGCCGAATCCACCACGTGGAACAGCTGCAGGTCGTGCTCGCCGATCATCTTCTCCTCGAACATCGTGGCGCGGACCCAGTCCTCGAGGCCGCGCCAGAACGATGCGCCATAGAGCAGCACGGGGAAGGGATAGGCCTTCTCGGTCTGGATCAGCGTCAGCGACTCGAACAACTCGTCGAGCGTGCCGAAGCCGCCGGGGAAAACGACGTAGCCGAGCGAGTACTTCACGAACATCACCTTGCGGATGAAGAAGTACCGGAAGTTGAGCGATGTCGTCTGGAACCGGTTGGGCTGCTGCTCGTGCGGCAATTCGATGTTCAGGCCGATCGAGCGCCCGCCGGCTTCCATCGCGCCACGGTTGCCGGCTTCCATGATTCCCGGTCCGCCGCCGGTGATCACGGCGAAGTTGTCGTTGACCAGACGACCCGCGAGCGCGCGCGCCGCCTCGTACCACTGACTGCCCGGCACCGCGCGGGCGCCGCCGAACAGTGCGATGGCCGGGCCGATTTCCTGCATCTCTTCGAGAGACGCGACAAACTCGCCCATGATCCGCAGCACGCGCCAGGGTTCGCCGGCACGGAAATCATCCACACGGGGTCGGTGCAGGTCGCTCTTCATCGGTGATCCGCGGGTTGAGGCGAGGACGGCAAGATGGCTGCTGCACGATAGTACCGCGGCGCAGGCCGGTCAGCGTGCCGGCAAGTCCAGCGTCAGATCGGGCAGCACGCCGCCGGCCTGCGCGGCCGTGCCGGGGTGAATGCCGCGGATGATCAGCGTGAGACGCGTGGTCGCGACAGGCGGGTGCTGCAGGTCGAACACGACGCGCAACCGGAGGCGATCGTCGGGCGCAAATTCGATCGCGCCCGGCTTGATCAGGATCGCGTGCTCTGCGCCCGCTGCGTCGTTGCCGACCAGCAGGCCGGAGACAGGCGGGCGGTCGGGCTCCCGCCCCTCCCGGAGCAACAGCCCGTCGGGCGCGATCACCATCGGGCCGGGGCCGGGGTTGTGCAGGTCGAGATCGACGCGGACCATCGTTGATCGCACCACCACGTTCGAGGCCGACGCCTCCAGACTCTGGCCCGCGCCGGCACAGCCGACCGCCAGCAGCGCGACCGGCAGTGCCAGCAACGCGAGCAACGGCGTCCACGTGCGCATCATCATCATCAGGCCCACGTGTCGCCTGCGTCGGCCTTGATCTTCTTGAGCGTCGGGTAGGTGCAGCTGACCAGCAGCTTCGTGCCGCTGACGATCGGCTTGTCGTCGTGCGGGTACAGTTCGCCCTCGCCCTCGGCCGACACCATCTTCAGCACGGCGCAGGTGTAGTCGCGCTCCACGGCGCGCGTGGTCATCGACGAGATCTTCGAGCCCTCGCCGACCGCGACCTCGGCGGTCACCACCTGGTAGCTGCCGAGGTAGTACGAGTTGATGATCGACCGGTCGTACGCCGCGGCCGCGAAGGCCGGGGCCGCGAGGGCCGACGATGAGAAGGCGACGTGGATGTCGAACCCCGCGCCGACCTTCTTCGCGAGCTTCTGGTCGTACATCCGCAGCACGATGCGGATCCCGGGGTTCATCTCGCGCGCGGTCAGCGCGAACTCCAGGTTGGCCAGGTCGTCGTTGGTCGTGCAGATCAGTGTGCGCGCCGCCTTCACGCCGGCCTTGTCGAGCACGCCGTCCATCCGCGGGTCGTCGACAATCACGGTGTCGCCGGCACGGCGGACTTCCTCGAGGCGGCGGTTGTCGCTGTCGCGATCGATCACAAGGATCGGGTACTCACCGGGGAACTTCTTGAGGGCCTGCCAGGTGCGGAGCCCGACGCTGCCCAGGCCGATCAGGATGATGTGGTCCTTCATGACGGGAATCCCTCGTTTGCCGAGCAGATAATCGAGACGGAATGAGAGCACCTTGTCGGTGACGAGCGCGAAGATCACGGCCATCAGCACCGTGCCGCCGATCATCACCAGACCGATGATGAACTTGTCGTGGACGCCGAGTGTCTTCGGATCGAGGTCCATCGGTTCGCCCTGCACCAGCAGCGAGAGGCTGGTGAAGACGGCATCGTCGAGCGGCTTTCTGGCGTCCACCATCAGGAGGATCACCAGGACGAGCATCAGCGCTCCCACCGATGCCAGCAGCCAGATCGTGAGGTTCTTGAGCATGACTGCGCGGGGTGTGTCGGGTGCCGGACCGGTGGCGCGCCCGTCGGTCGACGGGGTTCATGGCGCGGCAGTCCGGAGTGATGCCAGATTGAACCGTTGCAGCGTGTCCGGATCAACTCTTGCAACGAGCGGAATCGGATTGCGGTCAGCCGGAACGGTCAGAACGGTCGGGGCGCGGGCCGGGGTCGGGGTCGGTCTCCTTGAAGTGGTTGAGTGCCGCAATGAAGGACGCGCCCAGCTCCTCGAAGTCGCGTTCGGTCCAGGCCGTGCGGAAGTTGGTCAACAGATGCACCAGCTGCAGCAGGTCGCGCTCGGGCAGCGGCGGCATGCCATGGAAGACATACGGGTCGGCAAACTTCATCGCGCGCGCCGCCCACTGCCCGCGCGCTGTCGGCACCCACCGCGGCTGGCCGTCGGCATCGGGCGTGCCCGGCGCGATGTAGTCGGCGTCCACCAGGTTCCGCAGCATGGCCGGCAAGTCGTGCAGGTCGACCAGTGATCGCGTGTCGATCTGCTCGTGCGTCAGGCCGTCGGCGCCGCCGCCCACGACAATGCGAATCACCAGCGATTCCTCGAACGAGTACGTGAACTGCTGCGGCAGCAGCGCCACCTTTCCGCGCGGGCCGACCAGCCGGGCCGTGCGCAGGATGCTGACGAACGCCAACAGCCGCGGATCCTGCCCGGCAGGCGGCTTCCAGGTCATCTCCTCGGCCACGCGACCCCACGCCGGCGAACGCCGGACGAGTTGCTGCAGCTCCGTGACAGTCGGTGGGCGGTCGGCCGGGTGTGCGGCCATCGCCCGCAGCACGGCGGCCTCGAGCGCAGGCGGGATGTCGGCACCGGCCGCGGCACGCTTCGATGGCGCCGCGAACTCGCCATGCCGCACCGCCGAGAGCACCTGCAGCACCGGCCCCTCGAACGGCGGCACCCCGGCCAGCATGAAGTAGAGCGTCGCGCCCAGGCTGTAGATGTCGCTGCGTTCGTCGAGCAGGTCGATGTCGCCGCGCGCCTGCTCGGGCGGCATGTACGCCGGGGTGCCGATCACGCTGCCGTCGAGCGTGTTCGACTGGTCGCCACGGATCGCGTCGGCACGCCCCGCGGCGGCCTCGGGTTGCGCCGGCGACGCCGGGTCGAGTTCGCGTGCGAGGCCCCAGTCCATCACCTGGACCTCGCCGAACTCGCCGATCATCACGTTCTGCGGTTTCAGGTCGCGATGAATGATGCGGTGCGCATGCGCAAACGCGATCGCGTCGCAGATCCGGCCGAACACGTCGATGCGATCGGCCAGCGGCGGGCGGCGGTCGCGGATCCAGGTGTCGAGCGTGATGCCGCGCACGACCTTCATGACGAGGCAGAGGTTGCCGGCCGGGTCGGTGGTGAGTTCGTGCACCGGCACGATGTTGGGATGTTCAAGCCGCGACGTGATCCGCGCCTCGCGCAGGAATCGCGCGCGCGCATCGGCCGTGTGCCCCGGCTGCAGCGTCTTGATCGCCACCTCGCGACCGAGCCGGCGGTCGACACCGGCGACGACATCACCCATGCCGCCGGAGCCGAGCAGCGCGCCGCGCTCGAAAGGGAAGCTGGTGTCGAGCGCGCGACCCGTGTCGTGCCGGGGCGCCGCGTCGGAGGATGACGCGGCCGCTCCGGTCAGCCGGTCGACGCGCGGCGGTGCAGCCAGCGTGGGATCGTCGGGCGAAGGGTGGTCCGGCATTGTGATGCGCTGCGTCGAGTTGCGTTGCGGGTGGTGCGAACCGCCATCCTCTGCCGCGGTGGTCAGGGCAGTCAAGGGTTGCCAGTTTGCAGCCGGGGTCGCCGCTTGCCGGATGCCGTCGTATGCTCTGCGCGAACCGCCGGTGTCTGCCGCTACGGAGTCTTCGCGATGCTCGGATTGATTGCCGGCACCAGCCTGCGCAAGAGCGATATCTTCTGTTCGCTGGTCGAGCGGCCGACCGACACGCCGCTCGGCAAGGTGCTGCTGTTCACGTCGCCGGCGGGCGCGCCGACGCCGAT
>JBFWQT010000435.1:0-6292 GCA_050249295.1 Planctomycetota bacterium | reverse complement strand
CCCGGCGCGATGAAGCCGAGTTGATCGCGCACACGGCGGTCCTCGGGCAGCACCTCCCACGCGGCCAGCCGCTCGCGCCTTGCGTGGCGGTACCAGCCCGACTCGTCGAGCCGCGCGGCGGCGTCGAGGTGGCGGCGCACCTGCTCGCGCACCGGCTGGTCGGGCATGATCGCCGCGCGCGCACCGATCAGCGCCTGCCACGTGGAGACCTGCTGGCGCAGCCGACCGCGGTCGAGCGAGAGCAGCCGCCCGTCGGCCATGCGCACGCCGTCGGTCTCAGGCACGCCGACGATCACGCCGTCGGGCAGCTCCACCGGCTGCAGTCGCGGATCGACGGCTGACCCGCGCTGGGCCCACTCGCGCAGCATCGCCGCCTCGTCGAGCGGCACGTAGCACGTTTGCCCGGTCAGCGTGATGATCCGTTCGAGGCCGAGCCGCTCCATGAACTGGCGCACCTCGTCGGCGTCGCCGGGGCTCTCGTGGCGCTGCATGCGGTCGACCCAGACGCGCGCCGCCACCGAATCGGCCGCGTTCTCCGGCAGGTAGCGCAGCAGGTCGCCGGCGGTCCACACGGCGCGCGACGGACTGCGCCCGCCCGCCCCCGGCCCCGATTGCCGGCCGAACCAGAACGCCGCGGCGATCACCAGCGTGAGCAGCGTGATCATCCCGAGCCGTTGCATCACCCGGCTGCCGCGACGCCGCGCGACGGCCTTCGTGCGGCGCACGGTGGCGGTGCGATAGCGGTCGTTCTGTTCGAACGCAGTGGTGAATTCGGCGAAGTCGCCGAGCGGGCGCACGGCGGTCTGGTCTTCGCGGCGGGCCAGCACGCTCGGGCCGATCTCGCCCTTGCGGATCATCGCGCGCAACGCGGCGCCGGTCATCACGCGCTCGGTCGAGACGCGCGAGCCGTCGCTGGCCGTGCCCTGGGTGCGCACGTGATAGTTGACGGCCGCGCGCGCGCCGGTGTCGGCCGAGTCGCCCGGCTCGTAGATGCCCGACGACAGTGCCGACGGCGCCGCACCCGCGCCACCCCCGGCCGCGCCTCCGGATGCACCCGTGCCCGCGCCGCCCTGGCCACCGATCGGCCGGCGTCGCGTCTTCACGCGGTTCTGCACCGCGATCAGCGCGTCGAGCTGCTGGACCGTGAGCAGGCCTTCCTCGACGAGAATGTAGCCGAGCGTGGGCGCGACGCCGCTCTCCTGGAACCACGCGCGCTGCAGCTCCAGCGCGCGGTTCAGTTGCGGCTGGCTGATCAGCCCGTTCTGCACCGCGAGCCGACCGAGCACCGACTCGCCGGCGCCGCTGTCGACGGTCTTCTGCTGGTTGCTGATCTCCTCGGCCACGTCCTGGCTGATCAGCTTGCGCGTGACGAGGATCTCGCCGATCTTGCGATCGACGCCGATCGCGAGCAGCTTCTCGCGCACCACGAGCGCTTCATCGAGTTGCTCGCGAGTGACGAGCCCGCGATCGATCAGGATCTTGCCGAAGAGTCGGTCGTACATTCGCCGATCCGGTTGGCTGCGTGGCGTGTCGTGCGAAAGTCGGCCCCGGCGGTCAGCCGCCGATACGGCATGATGCAACCGGCCCGCGGCACGCGCAATCGCAGCATGTCTCGTCCGGCGCGGCGCATGGTACGTAGGAGGAGGCAACCGCTTCCGATTCCGATTGCCCCATGCACCGTCTGCTGCTCATGCCGATCCTGATTCTCGCCCTGCTCCTGATCGCACTGGCCCCCGTCACAACCGCCAGCGCCGACATCGCCGTCGAGGGCTACAAGAAGATCCCGGTCACGGTCACGCTCGATGGCGTCGACACGATCGCGTCCACACACACCGTGCTGCTCGTCACGCTCAACGCAATGGACCGCGAGCGCGTGCGCATCCGCGCGACCGGCCTGCAGGGCGAACTCAACGCCCCCGGCGGCTACCAGGACCAGCCGATGCTCGTCGCGCTGACCGCCGAACAGGTCGCGGCGCTGGTCACCCTGCTGCGCGGCACGTCGGGCATCATCCCGGCCGAGTCGGCCACCAGCGATGAGGCCGTCTCGGCCTGGTTGCGGACGGCCGACGTCACGGTGGCGTCGTCGATGCCACTGCACGATTTCTTCGCCGCCGATGGCGTGGCGAAGTCCGAGGTGTTCCCGATCCAGCGCAGCGTGCCGGACTACGACGAGGCGGTGCGGATTGACGAGCACTACCGCGTCAAGGCCGTCACGGCCGGCCGCGTCGAACTCGACCACGTCGGAACGTCGCGCCTGGCGAAGGACGGCACGCCCGCGCCGACGCCGTCGTGGCTGTGGGTTGTGCTGAGCAGCATCGGCGGGTTCTTCCTCGCCCTGCTCGGCGTCCTCGGTCTGCGCCGCCGTGCGCGCAACCGGTCCACTCCGATTCCGAGCGATGCCCTCTGACCACACGACCCGCCTGCGCAAGCGGCTGGAAGCGCTCGAGATCAGCCGGCCGATCGGCATTGCCGGGTCGCTGATCACGGCGCTGCTGGCGATTGGCCTCGCGATTCGCGAGCTGGCGGTCGCGCCGCCGCACACGCTGCTGACGGCAGTGGCCGTGTTGTTGATGTCGCTGGTCACGCTCGCGGCGATCGTCGGCCTGATTGCGTGGCAGGTCTGGCCGCGGCGGGTGTTCGCAATTGGCGCGGCGGCCGGGCTGACGGTGTTCCTCGCGACGCTGCTGCACGGCCCCGCGGCCAGTGGACAGGGCTACGCGGCCGCGCTGCTCGTGCTGGCAAACACGTGGTCGTTCCCCGCCTGGCTGTCGCGCGACTACGCCGAGTTCGCGCGCTACCGCGGCGACATCGCGGCGGTGCTGGCCGTGCGCGGGAATCTCGCGCGGCCCGTGGATGCGCCGGATGACGGTGTTGAAGCTGTTGAAGCTGTTGACGATCAGGCCGCCGACGACTTGCGCAGCGGATCGGCCACCGCCGTCGACGTGTCGGACGAGACGTAGCGCAGCACGTAGCGCAGCCGCTGGTCGCGACCGAGGCGCGCGAACTCGAGCTCCATCTTCGTGGCGAGCAGGCCGCCTTCGTCGGAGCCGGGCGCGATCAGGATCACGTCGCGTTCGGGGTCGATCCAGAAGTCGTCGTCGGATTCGAAGCGCAGCACGAGATGCTGGGCGGACATCTTGTGGCAACCCACGCGGGCGCGACGGCGCGGACCGCTGCAGGCCACGAACGGATCGGCCACGGCGCCATCCGGACGGAACGCGATGATCTGCCCGAACACCGGATGCTCGCAGCAGCCGACCTCGCCGGTGCGGCCGTTCCAGGCGGCCACGCGACGATGCAGCCCGGTCGGGCGGTCGAGACGGCCCGGCGCGACCGTCGATGAGTCGCCCGCGCCGGCCGCCGGCGGAATCTTCACGGTCGGCAGATCGTCGTCGCTGAACGTCGCGCAGGCGAACGCCATCAGGCGCGCCACGTCGCTGGTCGCGAGAATCTGGTGGGAGCCACTGCTGCTGCGCGGATCGTCGGACATGGCCGTGAACGGAGCCGGGGAGAGGTTTTCTTCAGAGGCCACAAATGCAAAGTGCCTGTCAGTGGTATCGGCGCGATCGGCGCAAGAACTTGAGCGCCGCGCACGAAAAACTGCGATTCCGGCGCGCCCTTCGTGACGAGCACATGCCATTGCGTCCGGCCGCGGCGCAGACCACACTGATCGTTCATGCCCCTCCACCGGCCCGCGCCCACTCCCGCCGTCGCATGCCTCGCCGCCACATCGTCTGTCGCAGCTTCCGTGTCGTCGTCATTGGCCTGCTGCTCGCCGCCATGACGGCACCGGCCTTCGCGCAGGGCCGCCCGCCACGCGGCGGTGGCGACGCCGGGACCGGACCGAAGGCCCCGTGGGAAGTCGGCTCGTACGACCCCGCCTGGGCCGACGCGCGAACGCGGACCACCGCCGGCATCCAGTACGACAAGCGCCAGACCGACGAGCAGAACGGCGACCGCCTCTACACCGCGATCGGTGCGCTGCAGCCCGGCACCACCTTCAAGATCGGCCCCGGCACCTGGTCGATCGCGCGCAAGACCAGCATCAACCTCGTTGGCACCGCGGCGGCGCCGATCCGCATTGTGGCGGCCGACGACAAGAACCCGCCGGTGATCACGCGGCCCGACGACAAGCAGAACGTGCTCAACCTGGGCGACGGCGGCGGCCAGGCGACGTGCGAGTACCTGCAACTGCACGGCCTGCGCCTCACCGGCGGGAGCTCGTTGATCCGCCTCTACGCCTGCCAGCAAGTGTGGATCGACGGCTGCGAACTCGACCACCCCGGCGCCGAAGCGATCACCGCCAACGTGCAGGACACCTCGTACCTGCACATCACGCGCAACCACATCCACCACATGGAGTCGGCCGCCAACACCTGCGAGGGCATGTACCTCGGGGCCAACAACAGCAAGGCACGCATGACCTTCAGCGTGATCGCGCTCAACCACGTGCACGACTGCCGCGGCACGCAGGGCGACGGCATCGAGGTCAAGCAGGGCAGCCACCACAACTGGATCGTCGAGAACGAGATCCACGACTGCAACTACCCGTGCATCACCGTCTACGGCACCGACGGCCTCGGCATCAACCTGATCGAACGCAACACCTGTTACAACTCGGGCGACAACGTGGTGCAGGTGCAGGGCGAGGCGATCGTACGCAACAACCTGATGATCAACGGCAAGGCGGCGTGCTTCGCCAGCCACGATCACCAGGGCAAGTCGCGCGCGCTGACGGTCGTGCACAACACGATGATCAACGAGGCCCGCGGCGCGAAGATGAGTTCGTGGAACGACCGCGAGGGGATGGTCTTCGCGAACAACGCGGTCTACTGCAAGACCGGCCCGGCAATCGAGTTCAACGGCGGCAGCAGCGGCGTCACGTTCGTCGGCAACGTCGCCGCCGGCAACGTGATCGGCACTACCGGCGCGGGCGACACAGGCGGCGTGTTCAAGCTGGCGGCCAGCGACGACGTGCTGAAGGACTTTGCCGACGTGAAGTTCGACGCCTCGGCGCGCGACGCCCACCCCAACAAGCGCGGCAGCAACGTCATCGGCCGGGCCGATCGCGAGCACGTCTGCGAGTTCGACCTGGCCGGCACCGAACGCAAGCGTCGTCCGATCGCCGGTGCGTTCGACGTGAAGTAGATGAGCGAGGCCCCAACGGGCCGGAAGTTACCAACATACCCGTCCGGAGCCGGCCCGACGCGACCCAACGAGGAATTGTTGAAACCGGTTCCACGTTGCCAGACAATAGTTGGCGACGTCCCTTCCGCTGTGCCACTACAGCGCCCCGGCGGCGTCATCGAAGTTATCCACATCCGGTTCCACTCACCGTGACTACCGTGTCGGGGCTTTCGGCATGATTCCGAATCCCAGGGTCGCACACTTCACAGACCTCTACACTGACGACTTCGCGCTCGACGTCGAAGTCGACAGCGAGGTTCGCAACGTACCGGTCTACTGCATCTGGCAGGACAAACTGCCGGTCCGGCTGATGCGCTACGTCGCGCAGTTCTGGTTCCTGCGCTGGACCCGCTGGTACCTCGGCGCGTCGATTCATGGCCTGGAGAACCTGCCGCGCAAGGGCCCGGTGATCCTTGCGGCCAACCATCGCAGCCATGCCGACACCGGCCTGATCATTGCGTCGCTGCCGTTCCAGGTGCGCAAGCGCGTGGCCGCGGCGGCCGCCAAAGACTTCTGGTTCAACCGCCGGCTCAAGAGCACGCTGGTGCGCTTCTTCTTCAATGCGCTGGCCGTCACGCGGCGCGGCCAGGGTGCGCGCAGCATGGTGTCGGAGCTGGTGCGCTACATCCGCCGCGGCAGCGGCCGCGCGCTCGTCATCTACCCCGAGGGCGGCCGCGTGGAGAACGTGGAAGGCCTCGGCGAACTGAAGTCGGGCTTTGCGCGCATCGCGCTGGTGGCCGATGTGCCGGTGGTGCCGGTCGCCATCCGCGGCACCGACATCGCCATGCCGAAGGGCGCGAAGCTCGGGTTCTTCCCGCCGGGGCCGAGGTCCACGATCACGTTCGGCAAGCCGATCATGCCGTCGGACTTCGCCGAGGACCTGCGCGACAACGAGGTGCTGGCGGCGCGCAAGATGACCGAGGCGCTGCGCGATTCGATGCTCGAGTTGCTCGGCCTGCCGCCGGAAGCGGGTGGCAACGCGGTGCGGCGCCGTCGCACGCGCGCGTTCG
The DNA here is from genome assembly GCA_050249295.1 of Planctomycetota bacterium. GTDB lineage: Bacteria > Planctomycetota > UBA8742 > SKZP01 > SKZP01 > JBFWQT01. The sequence goes on along the minus strand of JBFWQT010000435.1, from coordinate 95 downwards.
ACCAGGCAGTCGCCGAGGAGCGCATGGCCACCGCGGCGGCGTCGGCCGTGACCGACTCCGACGCCGACGCCGACGCCGACCCGGTGCCCCAGAGC
>JBFWQT010000434.1:0-6296 GCA_050249295.1 Planctomycetota bacterium | reverse complement strand
GCCCGCTAAGGCGAAGCCCACCAGCAACGCGCCGTGGCGCCCGTCGCGGCGAGGAGTCATCCACGCGGCGAGCCACCACAATGCGCCGACTGCCAGCACGAGCGCGGTGCGCGACATCGGCATGCTCAGCGGGAACATCAGGTGCGCGATGATGGCCGCGGCAACGGTGGCGCCGCCCATGCCGGCCGCGAACCAGCAGGTGGCGGGCCAGCGTTGCTGCCATGCGCGGATCAGCGCGGCGCCGGCGAGCAGCGACGTCAGCGGCGCGAGCAACTCGTTGATCCACCACCGCGGATGGCCGAGCGGAAAGCCGCGCGGCATCCACAACCACCACGCCGCCGCGCCCGCGACGGCCGGAACCAGCAGCAGCAACCACAGCACGCGGAGCGGCCACGCCAGGCGCGTCGCGGCGTCGGTGTCGGAGTGGAGTATCTGCCCGGCTGTGTCGGCGTCGTTCATGCGCCAACGATACCGCTGGAGCTTTCGACGTGGCAGCCTATAGTGGCGACCTTACCGCCAGACCGCCTCACTGCCTCACTGCCTCACCGCCGTTTGATGCCGGACGCCAGCTTGCCAGCGTTGCCCGATGTCGTGCCCGGCACGCTGGTCCGCCGATCGCCGTTGCAACGCGCGATCGCGGCCTGGCGCGGGGCCCCGGTGCCGCAACGCATCGGCTGGGTCTCCGACTCACTGATGGCGGCAAGCCTCGCGGCGCTCTGCATGCTGGTGATGTTCAACTACGAGGCGGTGTTCTACGCCGTCATCGCCGGCATGCTCAGCCTCGTGCTGCGGCCGTTCTCCAACGACCGGCTGTCGCGCTCGCCGGTGATGCTCGCGCTGCTGCTGTGGGTCGTCACGCTCGTGCTCAGCGATGTGGTCAACGGCCTGACCTTCGAGGAGGCGCACCGCACGCTGTACCGGCAGTGGCGACTGCTCACGCTGGTGCTGATGCTCAACGCCGGGCCGATGGTGCGCCGGCTGCGCCCCGGCTTCCTTCTGTTGTTGCTGCTCACCGGCGCGGCCAGCGTGTACGTGGCGTGGCAGCAGCGCAGCACCGGCACCGACCCGATCTACGGCCGCAACATGGCCGAGTGGTTTGTCGAGAGTACCGGCAAGTGGCGCGGCAACGGGCTGGTCGATCATCCGCTCACGCTGGCGGGGCAGTGCGCGATGCTGGCGATCGCCGTGCTCGTACTGGCCCTGCACTCGCAACCGTCGGGCAGTGTCGGCCGGCTGCTCGGGCGCGCCGCCGACGCGCTGGCGCGAGGCCACACGCGATTCGCGAGGCTGATCACGCAGGCCGGATGGCGCGCGCTCGCGTTGCTGCCGCTGGCTGTGCTCGGAGTGGGCCTGATTGCCGCGGCGTCGCGGGGCTACATTGCGGTGTTGCTCGGCATCACCGCGGTCATGCTGGTCGTCACGCTGCGCGGCCGCTGGCTGGCGCTCGGTGCCGTGCTGATGCTGGCCGCGCTGCCCGCGCTGACGCTGATGCCCACGCTGCAGGCGCGCTTCGCCACGGCGTTGCCGCAGGCCGACATGCCGCTGGAGGGCGGGCGCGACCGGCCGTTGCACTTGCACTTTGACGAGCCCGACCGCATCGCGCGGCTGTACTTCGGCCTGCAGATCGTGCGCGACTACCCGGTGTTCGGCGTGGGTGCCGATCATGATCGCTACTGGGCAGCTTTTGCGTCGCGCGCCGAGCCGTGGATGCGCGCGCATCACGGCATGCTGCCCGGCTACCACGTGCACAACTCGCCGTTGCAGATTGCGATTGAAGGCGGCCTCGTCGGCTTCGTCGCGTGGCTTGCGATCTGGCTGGTGCTGGCGCGCACGCTGAGTCGCCAGGCGATGACCGCCGCGTTCGGGCCACCCGCGGGGGATGGCAGCCGGTCGTATGCGTGGCCGCTGGCGGGGCTGTTCGTGCTGCTGCTGTTCCTCGCGGCCGGCTGCATGTTCGAGCACAACTTTGACGACAGCGAGGTGCAGTGCCTGCTCTGGCTGCTGGTTGGCATGAGCCTTTGGCAGACCACGCCACGCGAGACGGCGACAGCAACGTCACCCGCGCCAGCGCCCTGGCCGTTCTCGGGGTGGGTGGTGCTCACGCACCTTCTGTGGATCGGCCTCGCCGTCTCGGCCGCGATCACGCAGTTCCACTACCCGCGCACGGTGCCGCTCGCGTTCGGGTCGGTGGTGTGGCCGCGCGAATCGGTGGCCCTCGGACTGCTGGCGCTCTCGGCGGTGGGCGTGCTGACGCTGCGCTCCGAGCTTGCCCGCGCGCGCGCCCGCGTGGCTGCGCCTGCCGCCGTCGCCGCCGCCGCCCCGGCTGCTCCGCAAGTTTCTGAATCATCGAACCCGGCGCCGCCCGGCCAGCTAGACTGATGCAGGCGGTGGCGGCCGCGCACCTTGCGAACTACGCTGCCACCCTTCCGGATCGGCCGATCCCCTTCGAGACGCAAATGCTTCGACGAGTAGCCGCCAGCCTGCTGGCAGTCGCGGTCTTCGGTTTGATCGTGCCGGTGATCACCGGATGCGAAGGCGACGTCACCAACAACACCATCGCGCAGCTGCCGGTGGACGTGCCGGCCAGCGCGGGCGCGTTCGATGCCACCTTCGTGATGGAGAGCACCGGGACGATCACCAGCATGGTGCTCGCCGACGTCAACCGCGACGGCAACCAGGACATCGTCGCCACGACCAGCGGCGACGCATTCGTCTCGATCTGGTTCGGCGGCGGCACCGGCCTGTTCGGCGGGCCGTACCTCGTGCCCACGCTGTCCAGCAGCATCACGGTGGCGGTGGCCGACCTCAACGGCGACTCCAACCCCGACCTGATCGTCGCCAGCAGCAGCGGCAGCGGCAGCGTCGAGGTGCACCTCGGCCGGGGCGACTTCCGCTTTGCGCTTTCCACGGTGGTCTCGTCGGTGTCGGGCGCGACCCGGCCGGTGGTCGCGGACTTCAACGTGGACGGCAAGAACGACGTGGCGCTCGCTGGCGGCACGCAGGTGAACATCCTGCTCGGCAACGGCGACGGCACCTTCAGCGGCACCGCCAGTGTGGCCGACGGCGACGACATCAACCTGCTGGCCACTGGCAACTTCGACAACACCAACGGCACCGACCTGGTGAAGGCCGACGACAACAATGACGTGGACGTCTGCACCAACAACGGCAGCGGCACGCTGACCGTGGCCGACACCGTCACGCTGACCGGCAACTGCACCGGCGTTGTGGTCGGCCTGTTCGACTCGGGCAGCAACATCGACATGGCGATGATCGACGACGGGTCGTCAGTCGTCTCGATCGTGCTCGGCGCCGGTGACGGCACGGTCGGGTCGGTCACCACATTGACGCTCGGCTCGGCTGGCGTGGCGATTGCCCTCGGCGACGTCAACGGCGACGGCAAGCTCGACCTCGTCGTCGCGCAGACCGGCACCGATCCGATCGCGATCGCCACCGGCAACGGCGACGGCACGTTCAACGCGATCAGCACCCTCGACGTCGGGCAGGGCGGCGTGGTGGGCGTGCTGATCGGCGCGCTCGACGGCAGCAACGCGGCCCGCGACATCGTGGTCGGCGACGCCACCAACCAGCAGTTGATGGTCGTGCGCGGCAGCAGCACCACCACCGTGCTCAAGCCCAACGCCGCGACGGTGGACGACGGGCCGACGACGATCGTGCAGGGCACCGTCGACGGCACCACCGGCGACGCGATGTGCGTGAACGGCGGCACCAATGACAGCGTGACGCCGCTGGTCAATTCCAACGACGCCACCGGCACGCTCTCGGCCGGCACCAACGTGTCGACCACCGGCACCGACCCCGTCGATCTCGTGCTGGTCGACGTGGACGGCGACGGCGACGCCGACGTGGTGACCGCCAACAGCGGCAGCTCCAACATCTCGGTGATGAAGAGCAACAACAACGGCACCTACGCGGCCGCCACGCTGATCGCCACGCCCGGCAACAACGTGGCCCTGGCCACCGGCGACTTCAGCGCTGGCACCGACGCCGACATTGTGGTGGCGCGCAGCGGCGCGTCGTTCTTCGACCTGCTGGTCGGCGACGGCACCGGCGCGTTCCCCACTACGGTGAACGTCACGACCGGCGGCAATCCGCTGTGCATCGCGGCCGGCCTGCTCACCGACGACACCAACCCGGACGTGGTGATCGGCTACGCCAACACGCTGGAGGTCTACGCCGGCGACGCGGCCAGCGGGTTCGCCTCGGCGATCACGATCACGATTGTCGGCACGCCGTCGAGCATCGCCTTCGCGACGATCAACTCCGACGGCGACCTGGACATGATTGTCGGCACCGACAGCGGCATCAACGTGGTGCGCACCAACGGCTCGAGCGGCTTCCTGCCGGCGATCTTCATCCCCACGTCCACGGCCGTGAAGGATGTGATCAGCGGCGACTTCAACGGTGACGACGTCGCCGACATCGCGTTCATCGTGACGAACCAGGTGGTGATCGCGACCGGCACGGGCAGCACGTTCGTCGTGCATTCGCGCTGGTACGTGCCCGGCGCCACGGGCCTGGCGACGTTCGACCTCAACGGCGACAGCAACCTGGACCTGATGGTCACCCGCCAGGCGAGCGACGAAGTCTGGACCCTGTTCGGCCGTTAGCGCGGTCTTGCCGGTGCTGGTTTCCTCTGCTAACGTTCTGCCCCTCCGGCAGGGTAGCTCAGCTGGTTAGAGCGATGGCTTCATAAGCCATAGGTCGAGGGTTCGAGTCCCTCCCCTGCTATCGACTCCACACCGCCCGGTCCGCCGTCTCTGGCCGACCGGGCGGCTGCAGTTGTGGCGCGCATTGCGGTCAGAGCCGTGCACGAAGCAAGCGGCCAGGTCAGTTGCCCCGCTGTATCGCTTGCTGTGTCGCTTCGGCATGGGCGCTCAGCTCACGTGGCCGCTTGCTGCGCGCGCGGCTCTGATCGTCAGTGATCGGATCCGGGCCACCAACGCAGGACGAACGGCATTCGGAACGCATCGCGAAACGGGTCAGGAATCGCGGCGTCCAATCCGCGACGTTACCTGAACAACAACCCCTCACGGATCTGAACCATGTCGCCCGCCACCAACCGTTTGCCGTCGCGCCGACTCCGCCGCCTCTCCGCCTGCGTGCTCGCCCTGTGCGTGGCCGCGGGCTTCACGCCGTTGTCGCTGCCGGCCGTGCATGTGTCGTACGGCCAGCCCGGGCCCGGCGAGCCGGGACGTCCGGTCGACGCGCGATTCGGCGAGATGAAGTTCGTCGGCGAGGCGACGTGGCAGAGCCAGCCGATCGAGCTGATCCAGCGCAGCCAGGAAGGCGGCCCCGCGATCCGCATCACGAAGGTCGACTCCGGCATGCTGCCGATCGTGTCGGCCGTACTGCGCGTGGACGCCGCGGCGCGCACACTCTGGATCGACGTCACGCTGTCGCGACGCAACGGGCCGGTCACGTCGGACGCGCGGTGGCACACGCAACAAGTGGCGGTACCGCACGACCTGGCGCCGGGCGAGTGGAGCGTGAAGTTCCGCGAGCGCAGCCAGACGATGGACGCGGCCGGCAAGCCATTGAGCGCCTGGACGGTGAGCGAGGCGGCGCACAAGCTGATGCTGGTACCGGCTGCCGGCGCGGTGCCGCCGCCCGACGCCGAGACCGGCGCGCTGTCGTCGGTGAAGTTCAAGGTCGAGCCCGGCACGCAGACGATCGGCGCGGACCTGCAACAGCCGGCCGACGGCAAGACGGCCGGGATCGTGCTGGCGAAGAAGTCGGCGAGCAACATGGGATTCAGCGCGAGCCTCGAGGTTGACCGCGAGAAGCGCAAGCTGCGCGTGCAGGTCACGCACATCGAACCGGAGACCTCGCACCGCGACGTGGTCGAACACCGCAAGGTGCTGGACCTGCCGGCGGACCTGGCGGGCGGCATGTGGTCGATCGTGATCAACGAGCAGACCGAGGTGCACATGGACGGGATGGTCGGTCTCGCGGCCGGTCGTGACGGCTCGGAGGGCTGGCTGGAAGTGCGGCGCAGCGCGGCCGCGGCCGACGGCGACGCGAAAGGCACGCCGCATCTGCAGGGCAAGGCCGGGCTACCGGTTGGCTGGAAGATCACGACAGAGAAGCGCGCCGACGGCCAGCTGGTGTTCCGGCTGCACGCCGAGGAGACCGCTACGCCGAGCTACCGCATGGCGCTGAGCGCCGAGGTGGATGCGCCGATGCGCACGATCCACCTGTGGATGACCGTGACGCACGCCGAGGTGGATGTGGATGTCGAGGCCGTGTTCTCGGCCGAGTGTGAGCTCGGCACG
>JBFWQT010000433.1:0-6318 GCA_050249295.1 Planctomycetota bacterium | reverse complement strand
GGCCTTGCAGGCGTGACCCAACCGGGGCCCGCTCGCTTGCGCTCGCGGCTCTTGTTTTTGCGCCCATGGGGCTTGCACCCCCGGCTCGCCCGGAGGGCTCCTCGATGGGACTGTACTTACGGAATGTCGCGCGCCTTGCCGGCCGTTGACCCCGGCAGATTGAGGTAGCCGGACTGCCGCGCCTCCATCACCGCACGCGACTCGTCGTCGCCGTCGTCGTAGCCAAGGATGTGCAGCGTACCGTGCACACAATAGAGGAGCAGCTCGATCGCCGGGTCGAGGTCGTGCTCCGGGCCGCTGCGGCATGCATGGTCGGCGTTGACGATCACCTCGCCGTCGATCGTGTCGATCGTGCGATCGTCGGGATCGACGTCGGGGCCGTAGTTGAAGGAGAGCACGTCGGTCGTGTAGTCGTGGTCGAGGTGCGTGCGGTTCAGCTCGTGCATCGCCTCGTCGCCGACAATCGCGACCAGCAGCTGGCCGGTGGTGCGGCCGTGGTCGGCCAGCACGCGCTGCAGCAGCAGGCGCACGGTCTCCTCGTCGACCAGCGGATCGGCCAGCGCGTCACCATCCCAGCTGACGCCGATGTGCACCGGTTCGGCCAGATCGTCGCGGGCAATCATCGGTCAGCGCTGTCGTTCCTGCGCGGCAATGCGGTGCTCGACCAGCGCGTGCACGAACTCGCGCACCTGGCCGGCCGAGGCCTTGCCACGGCCGACGCCGAGCGAGAACCCGTCGGTCTCGAGGCGCGCACGGAAGCGCACGCCGTACCAGAGGATCGCCAGCAGGCCGGGCAGCGCGCTCCACCACCAGGTGGCGACGTCGTTCTGGTCGAAGCTGTGCGCGGCCGTCGCGATGAATGGCACGGCCTGCATGGCGGGCTGCCACTGGTAGGCCATGGTGGCCCACAGCCCGGCGCTCAGCGCGCAGAAAACCAGCACGACGAGCATCATGCGCGAGCCGCTCGGACGGTGGACGCGGATCTTGCGCAGGTCGGGCGCGTCTAGCGGGTACTCGATGAACCACTCGTCCGGGCCGGGCAGCAGGCCGAGCAGGTAGCGACGCTGGCGCTTGATCAGCACCGAGCGATCGGTGATCAGCGCGCGGCTGCGCTCGGGCACCAGCAGGCCGCTGCGGCCGAGGTCGTACTCGGCGATCGCCGTCTCGCCGGGCGAGACCATGCCATCGAAGTGGGCGCTCGGCTTCACGCCGCCACCACCACGGCGGTCGCGCGGCGACGTGCGCTGCGCCGCCTTGCGCTCGGCCACCACCGACGCCGGCGGGCTCAGCAGGTCATCCGACACGGGCGACAGATGCTCGCGCACGGGCGGCAGGTCGCGGTCGTCGTCGGTGTTGGGTAACGACGTCGGCAGGTTGGCCGGCGACTCGACCATGTCGTCATCGGAAACAGCGGGCAGGCCGGCGTCGGTGTCGCCGCCGAGCGGCGCCGGTTCGTCCAGTTCTTCGGGTTCGTCGAGCGGTTCGTCGGCGGGCGGCGGCAGATCGTCGTCGTCGTCGAGCGGTTCGTCGGCCGGCGGCGGCAAGTCGTCGTCGTCTTCGAGCGGCGGCTCGTCCAGCGGCGGCTCGTCGGCACTGACCACTGCGTCGTCGGCAATGTCGTCCGCCGGCTCGTCCACCGGCTCGGGCGGCGGCGCATCGTCAATCGCCTCGTCGTCTTCCACCACCGACGGCATCGGCGCCGGATCATCGTCCGGCACGTTGCCGATCGCTTCGAACTGCCGCGTGCCGCCTTCCGGCGACTCGAGCTCGTCGACCATGAACGGCGTGGCGCAGGCCGGGCAAGGGATGCGCTTGGCGAGATACTTCCGCTTGATGCGCATCTTCTGACCGCAGTGCGGGCACATCGTGCGGATCTTTTCAACGGCTTCCGGCATCGTGAGCGAGTGGGTGCAGGCAGGCGGGCAGGCGGAAGAAAGGAGGTGTGCGGCGGCAATTGCGGCGGCGGGACGCGGGCACGACGGCCACCATGCGGTGAACGAACCAGATGCGCGGCCGGTATCGTGCAGGCGCGCACCGGCGGATCATGCCGCATGCCGACAGGCGCGGCAACGTCATTCCGCGCTCATTCGGGCAGCACCACGCGGCGGAACATGCCTTCGCCGACGAGCTCGCCGAACCAGCGGAAGATGCTCTGGCCGAGTTCCTCGATGTCGCCGGTCCACTCCATGCTTGCCGCCTCGATCGCCTCGCCGATGCGGTGCCCGCCGGCCAGCGAGTCGAGCAGCACGTACAGCGGCCGCGTCAGGTCCATGCGCCACACGACGTAGTCGGGCTTGCGGTACACCGCCGCGTAGGTCGCCACCTCGTCGAACGGCGGCAACTCGTCGTGCTTCTGGCGCGCCGCGGTGACGATTGCATTCGCGCGGTGCCGGAACGCGAGCACGCGCAACGCCGGAATCGGCTCGAGACGGGCCTCGGCCCACTGGTCACTCGGCACCGTGGCAATCGCTTCGGGCGTCATCACCTCGCTGGTGTCGGCATCGACAAGCCGGGTCATGGCGCGTTCGAGTCGGGCGATGTCGAGCGCGAGGCCGTGGTGCGGCAGGCTCGTGTACGTGCGCAGGAATCGCGGCAGCTTGTCGCAGAGATCGTTGAGCGTGAAGGAGCGCGACGGATGCGCGGCCAGGTAGGCCATGCACATCTTCGCGAACGCCTCGTGGCCGACCACGCGTTGCACGACGCCGAAGTCGGTGGCCATCACATCGATGAAGCGCAGTCGCACGGCCGTCTGGTAGACCTCGATGCGCTGGTCCGGCTCGAGCGTGCGCGACGGCTTGATCACGTCGGCCACGGCCGCGTGGTGCGGGCCGGTCGTGGGAATGCCCGGCATGCTGGCGCGTTCGATCTCGGTCTGGAACCACCGATAGAGGCTGTCGAGCGTGGATGCGGTCATCGGCTGGTCGCCGGTCGGAGGCGTGCGTGCGCGGGCATTGTGGCTTGCTGCCGGTGGCAGCGCGAGCCAGAGATCGCGACGAGGTCGTTGTGCCGGGCGAGCGGTCTGGTAGGAGAGTCGACTGCACAGCTGCCGCCATCCACACCCACCACGATGACCGACACCACGCGACCCGATGGGCGACGGCCCGATGAGCTGCGGCCGATCGAGATCCAGCGACACTTCCTGCGGCACGTGCCGGGGTCGGTGCTGGTGAGCTTCGGTGATACCCGCGTGATCGTGACGGCGATCGCCGAGGAGCGCGTGCCGCCGTTCCGGCTGGCGAGCGGCCATGGATGGCTGACGGCCGAGTACGGGATGCTGCCGGCGTCGACCAACACGCGCAAGGATCGCAAGACCGGCGGCCGAGAGAAGGAAATCCAGCGGCTCGTCGGACGCAGCCTGCGCGTGGTGGTCGACCTTGCGGCACTCGGGCCGCGCACCATCACAGTGGACTGCGATGTGATCCAGGCCGACGGCGGCACGCGCACCGCGTCGATCACCGGCGCGAGCGTGGCATTGGCCGACTGCCTCTCGGGGCTGGTTGCGCAGGGGCTGCTCGCGCCGGACGCGAAGGTGCTGCGCGAGCCGGTCGCGGCCGTGAGCGTCGGCATCGTGCGTGGCGTGCCGGTGCTCGATCTGCCGTACGTCGAGGATTCGACGGCGGAGGTGGACCTCAACGTGGTGATGACCGCCGGCGGCCGGTTCGTGGAGGTGCAGGGCACGGCCGAGGCCGAGCCGTTCACGGCGGAGCAACTGCAGCAGATGCTCGCGCTGGCGCAGGGCGGCATCACGCAACTGATCGGCATGCAGCGCGACGCGCTGGCGAGGTGAAGCGGCCGCGCCGGTCAGTGGTTCTCGTTGCCGGTCTCGTTGTCGTGAGCAGCGCCGGGGTTGGCCTTGTGCGGGTGGCGCAGCGTGTCCTCGGTGGGCAACGGCCCGAACTTGTAGTTGTAGAACCAGAACGCGCCGGCCACGATCAGCACGAAGCACGTGACCAGGAAAATCGCGAGGCGACGGGCTTCGCGCCGGTGCTTCTCGCGCTGTTCCTCGCTCTCCTTCAACTTCGGGTCGCCACCGGGGCGCATCGACAGCCTCTTCTTCGGCTTCTTCGGCTTGTCCTTCGAATACGGCTTGGGCATCGTCAGTCCCCGGTGTTGGTGGTCGCAGGTGTGCCAGTCGTGTTGTCAGCCGGCGCGTTGTCCGCGGGCTGGTTCTCGCCGGCGCGGCCGTCGTGGTTCTTCGGCGGCTTCTTCATCCATGCGCCGCTGGTGGCCCACGCGCCGGCCATGATCAGCAGCGACACAATGACGATGGAGATGAAGATGCGCCGGTTGGTGCGGTGCTTCGACAGGGCTTCTTCCGCCTTCTCTTTCTGACGGCTGCTGACGACGGCGACGAGCTTCTGCTTCTTGTGCTTCTTCGGCTTATCGCGTTTGTGTTTGGGACGCCCCATTGCAATGCTGCTCCGTGCGGTCTCGTCGTGTTCGTCGTATCGGAATCAACCGTCGTCGCGGTCGCCATCGTCGCTGTCGCCGTCGTCGTCCTCGTCGCCGGCCAGCAACCGGCCGCTCTCGGTGGCCTCACCCTTGCGACGCACGCCACTGCCGGGCCGGCCCGGAATCAGGAACTTGTAGCCGGCCCCGCGCACGGTCTGGATCAGCCGTGGCTTGCCGGGGTCTTCCTCGAGCTTCGTGCGCAGGCGGTTGATGAAGTTGTCCACCGTGCGATCGATGCCGGTGTAGTCGTAGCCCCAGACCTGGTTGAGGATCTGCTTGCGGCTGAGCACGACGCCCTGGTTCTGCAGGAAGTAGCGCAGCAGCTGGAACTCCTTCTGCGAGAGTTCGATCGCCTCGACGCCGCCGTCGGCGCCGTTCTTCACCAGCGTCTGGCCCTGCAGGTCGAGCGAGAAGCCGTCGAACTCGTGGACCTCGATCTGCGTCTCCCACGCGCGCTTGCGCCGCAGGTTGGCGTTGACGCGCGCGATCAGCTCGCGCAGCGAGAACGGCTTGGTCAGGTAGTCGTCGGCTCCGAGCTCGAAGCCCATGATCTTGTCGATCTCCTGGTTCTTCGCCGTGAGCATGATGATCGGCGTCATCACGTCGTTCTTGCGCAGCGCCTTGCAGATCTCGTAGCCCGAGAGGTGCGGCAGCATCACGTCGAGGATGATCAGGTCGGGCTTCTCGTCGATGGCCAGCTGGTAGCCCTTCTCGCCGTCGCCGGTCGAGATGACATTGAAGCCTTCGCGCCGGAGGTTCATCTCCAGGCCGAGCTTGATGTGGCTGTCGTCCTCGACAACGAGGATGGATTCCATGCCGGTGTGCTCGGGCGGGGCGTGGCGTCGCGGGGTCGGGCGTCTGCCGGCATTCTACCCGGATCGGAGCCGCGCGCGAAAGCAAGCGGAGTTCGCACGACGTTCGACGTCCGCGTCGGGCAGTGTGGGCTACGAGATCAGGCGGCCGGCCTGCTCGGCGATTGCGAGGCGCGCATCATCCGGGAACTCCACGAACAGGCGGGGGCCGTACTGGATGTGGCGCGATCGGCGGACGATGTAGCCGGCGGTTTCGAGTTCGCGCAGGATGTCGTCGAGGCGACTGCGCGAGAGGTAGCCGGTGCCGGGGCCGCCGCCGGTGAGCAGATCGGCCACGCGGGTCGCGGCCACACGCGGCTGATCGCCGTCGAGCGCACGCCGCCGCTTGCGGGTGGCCGGGGCGTCGGCGGCCGTGGCATCGCCGTCGGCGTCGTCGGTTTCAATCAGCATGATGATCACGCCGAGCACGCCCTGCTGGTCCTCGGCCAGTTCGGTCGGGGCCACGTGCACCGAGCGCAGGCAGTACCACTGGTCGGATTCGAAGCGGTACTCGACGACCTCCATACCGAGGCCGACCATCCGGCCGCGGAGTGTGGCCAGCGCCTCGTCGAGTTCGGGTTCGCCGCCGAGCGCCTCGCTGAGCTGCGCGCGCGGCACACCGATGCCGAGCACACCGCGCGGCGTGCGCCAGCGAGTGGTCAGCGCGAGGAACACCTCGGCAACGCGATCGAAGGTGGCGTCAGTCATGCGGCGTTATGCGTTCTTCAGGTGCGGGCCAGCCTGGCGTGGTGGGACAAGGACTTGTGATTCGCTGTAGTAAGGAGCCGCGACCGAAAGGGAGCGGGGAAATCGTCGGAGGCTGGCAACGTCGCGCCCGTCGCGGTTGGCCGCCCCGTTCGAGCCTTCCGGGGATTCGGGTTCCGGGCGAGCCGGGGGCTTACAGCCCCGGCTCGCCCCGGATCGGAATACTCTGACAGCCGCTTCCGGTCGCGGGTCCTGCCCGAATCCGCTGTCGAGGCGCGATCGCATCATGGTGCCGTCCGGAAGTTGAGCA
>JBFWQT010000432.1:0-6326 GCA_050249295.1 Planctomycetota bacterium | reverse complement strand
CGTGGATGCGAGCCGCCTGCTGCTCAGGCTCCGGATGGGTTCCCGTGGGCACCGTGACCCCGGGTTCCGCGCGAAGCGCGCTGCACCCGGGGCTATCGCAAGAGCCGCCTGCTGTGCAGGCTCCGGAGGGGTTCCGCGCGCACGGTACCCCGGGTTCCGCGCGAAGCGCGCTGCACCCGGGGCTATCGCAAGAGCCGCCTGCTGCGCAGGCTCCGGATGGGTTCGCGCGCTCGATACCCCGGGTTCCGCGCGAAGCGCGCTGCACCCGGGGCTAACGCAAGAGCCGCCTGCTGCGCAGGCTCCGGAGGGGAAGGTGCGCGCCACCCTGACCCCGGGTTCCGCGCGAAGCGAAGCGCGCTGCACCCGGGGCTATGCAAGAGCCGCCTGCTGCGCAGGCTCCGGAGGCGCCTCGCCGCTCGCCGATCGATCTCAGACCTTCGGCGGGCCACCCTCCGGCGGGTTGCCGTGCTCGTCGCCGGCATAGCCGAAGCGCGTCAGGTCGAGTTCCGTCGCCGGGTCGTACACCGGGAAGTTGTAGCGGTCGCCGATACCCTTCAGCGGGTAGTCCTTGCGCAGCGGATGCTGGTTGTTCTCGTCGAAGTAGTCGGGCGTCAGCAGCCGGCGCAGGTCCGGATGGCCGACAAAGTCGATGCCGAACATCTCCCACGCCTCGCGCTCGCACCACGCGGCCGACTTGTACACCACGTACGCGCTCTCCACCTTCGCGTCGTCCTCGGGCACCGTGGTGCGCAGCACCAGCCGCTGGTTCTTCGACATCGACGTCAGCAGGTACCAGATCAGGAAGCGATCCTCGCCGGCCTCGTCGTCGCGCCCCGGCAACTGATCGAGATCGGCGCCAGCCACGTCGGACAGCTGCTCGAACGGGATGTCCCTGTGCGTCTTCAGGAACGTCAGCGCCTTGCGCACCGCGTCGCGCTTGATCGTCACGCGGCTCTGGCCCTGCACGGTCTCGCTCTTGACGAACGCGTCGCCGAGGTGGGCCTTGATGCTGTCGATCAGCGTCTGGGGAACGGGCGTGTAGCGCATCGCATCGGTGTGGGCGGTCGGCAGAGGCGGCGGATTGTAGCATCGGTCGCCGTCGCGACAAGCAAGCGCGGCGCGGCCGTCACTCACCCGCCAGCGCGGCGAAGTCGATGTCCACCACCGGCACCCCCTGTTCGATCCGCGGCCGGTGCTTCGCCACGAAGCGTGCGCCCCACGAGTCGGCATGCCCGGGGCTCGCCACGTCGAAGCTGCGATGCACCACGGCGTACAGGTCGAACTCGCGCTGCTTGAGAAACAGCGGGAACGCGGCCAGCCAGACGGGGTCGAGCGGGCGCACGTCGCGATAGCCGCGCAGCAGGTCGGGCAGAACCTGCGCGGTCATCGCAGCCGGGTCGTCGCTGTGCATCAGCACATAGTAGAGGACGATCGCGATGTCGGCGGCGAACCAGGCGTGGCAGCAGTCGTCGAAGTCGAACACCGTGAGCAGCGGATCGTCGGCCGGGCCGTCGACAAGCAGGTTGCCGCCATGCGCGTCGTAGTGCACCAGGCCGAACGACGCGGCATCGCGCGGCAGGTCGCGCAAGGCCGCGCGCAGTTCGTGGTGGCGGTGGCGTACCAGCGGCTGGTCGGCCGGCAGGAATGTGTGCAGATCCTCGACGCCGGCACTGGCCCAGCCGTCGTGGTCGGGTCGGCGCCAGGCGGCGTCGGTCGGCGTGTACGCCACACTCGCGGCGTGCATGCGCGCCAGCAGCCGGCCCCACGCCACGTAGAGCGCGGGAGTATGGCCGAACCGCTTGGGCGGAACGCCGGGTGCGCGCTCGAACGCCGTCGCCAGGAACGCGCCGCCATGGCCATCGTCGATCGGTTCGACCAGCCTCGTGTTGGCCGACGGCACTGCCCGCGCGACCGTCGCGCCCCCGGCGGCCAGGTGATTGATGAAGTCCACTTCGCCGAGGATCAGCTGCTCGCTGCGCCGGGCGGTGTGCGCCAGCCGCAGGATGCGCTGCCCACCGTCGGGGGCCGTGAACGCATAGATGAAGCTTTCGAAGCCGCCGAGCGATTCGAGTTGTTCGCGCGCGATGCCGTAGCGTTGTGCCGTCATCTCGAGGATGCCCTCGTTGAGCCGCGCCTTTGTCTGCAGGTCCATCAGACACCTCGCTCCGCGACCGGCCGACGAAGCCGCCAGCGGATGACCAGCACGAGCAGCAGCAGCCCGCCCGTCACCAGCGCGGCAACTACCGGCGCGGGCAGCGGGGTGCGCTCGGCAGCTGGCGGCGGCTCGTCGACCAGTTCGCCGACCGCTTCGCCGCGTTCGTGCCGGATGCGGATCTCGCTGAACCAGCGGTCCTCGTCGGTGCCGACGTCGCCGCGCACCTGGCGCATGAACCACGCGCACCACTCGGCGCGCTTCAGCCACGCGGCGCCCGGTGCGTCCGGCTCGTGCGCCAACAACCGGTTCACGGCGGCGAGATCGCCGTCGCGCGCCGGACCGAACGCCGCCTCCCACTGCGCATCCGGCGTGGCCCGCAGCGACGCCGCCAGCTTCACGTACTCGCGCAGCGCCAGCCGCCAGGCGCGGTACGCCAGGTAGCGCTGCTGCTGCGCAGCCAGCACCTCGCCGAGCAGTTCCAGCGCGGCCGCGCGGGGCGGCTCCCCGGCCGACGTCAGCAGGCGGATCAGCGCCGACTGCAGGTGCGCGATGGTGAGCGACGGCACGCCGAGCCGGTCAGCCGCGATCGCGCGGAAGCGCTCGGCCACGTCGGCGTACACCGCGTCCGTGTTGCCGTCGGCCGGGCCCGCCACCGGCACATCGAACTCGCGCCGCAGCCGCCAGTCGCTGCCGAGTTCGCGCGTGAGGTCGGCACCGAGCAAGCCGCTCGCCGCCACGTCGTCCGGCTGGTGCCGCAGTCGCCACGCCAGGCGGGCCGCCAGCGAGTCGGCGTCGCCCTCCGCTACCACGGGCGGAACCGACGCCTCATCGGCGACGGCGATCACCGGCGTCACGGCCGCCGTGCCATCGAGCAGCGCGGCCACCGCGGGGCTGGCTTCGCGCTCGGCCTGCAACGGACTGGCGGTTGGCGCCGCGCCCGGGCCACAGCCGGCCAGCAGCACGACCACCGCCACCGCAGTTGCACTACAGGAGTATCGGCGCACCACCGTCCATCCATCTGCGTCCGTTCGGCGCAAACACTAGCGCCCGGCCACGTCCGCATCCACCGCGCGCTTGTCAGCAGCGGCCCGGACGGCATATGATCGCGATACGGGCAGTGCCCCTGCAGCGTGGAACACCGCGACAATGAGCGTTTCCGAGGAACAACGCGCTTTCGACGAGGAGGCCGTTCGCCGGGCTGTCCGACTCGGTTTGATCGAGCCGACTCGCGAATCCGGAGTCAGCACCGACCTCGCCCGGCTGCGTGCGGAGGGCTCGCACGCCCCGGCCGCCGAGCTGATTGCCGACATCGCGAAGCTCGACTCGACCGGCTCGCTGCAGCTGGCCGACGAACTCTCCGGCGGTGTCATCTTCGACATGCCGACGATGACGGAACTGCCGAGCGGGCTCGACATCCTGCTGCCGGCCGAGGGGCGCGAGTCCGCGGCGAAGGCGAAGGACGCCGAGCCGGTGGCGCGCGAGACCGTGGCGATCGACTACGATCTGCTCGAGAATTCGGACGAGTACAGCCGGCGGATGAGCGCCAACACGCCACCCGACCCGGCCACCGCGGCCGCGCACTCGGCGACCACGCTCGCGGCCGATGCCGGCGGCGCGCAGATGGCCACCAGCACGCGCATCTCGTCGCGTCGCGCGCCGGTGGTGGATGCCCTGCTCGCCGATGCCGCCGCGCGCGCCAACCACACCACCAACGACGACGACACCGACGACCGCGACGACGACGACAGCGACGACGACGACGACAGCACCGGCCCCGAGACGATCACGGCCAACGTCGACTCGCTGAGCGCGGCGCCGGAGATCGCCTCGGCCGAGGTCGTGATCCACTGCGCACACTGCCTCTATCGCTTCAGCCCCGATCTGCCGTCGCGCTCGTCCACCGGCACCTTCCAGGCGATGCCGATCGCGTGCCCGTCGTGCGGCCATCTCAATCAGCTGCGCGACGTCGAGGAGTCGATCGACGATGACGACAGCGCGCCGATGCTGATCGGCGCCGTGACCACCGCCACCGGCGCCGAGAAGGGTGACGCGTGGATCGGCAAGGTCGTCGGCCGCTGCCGGCTGAAGCGCAAGATCGGCCAGGGCGGCATGGGCAGCGTGTACCTCGCGCTGCACGAAGTGCTGGAACGCGATCGCGCCGTGAAGCTCTTGCCGCGCAAGGTGGCCGGCGACCGCAAGGCCGCCGACCGCTTCATCCAGGAGGCGCGGCTCACTGCCCGGCTCGAGCATCCCAACATTCTCGCGGTGTACGACGTCGGCCAGGAGCACGACAACTTCTTCATCGTGATGCAGTTCGCCGACGGCGGTTCTCTCTCGCGGCTGCTGCGCAAGCGCGGCCGGCTGCGGTTCAGCTATGCGCTGCGGATGGCCGAGCAGATCGCGAGCGGGCTCGAGTGCGCGCACAACATGGATGTCGTGCACCGCGACGTGAAGCCCGACAACATCATGCTGATGACCGACGGCACCGCCAAGGTCGGCGACTTCGGCCTCGCGAAGAACACCGGCTTCGGCGCCGACATCACGCAGGCGGGCCTGATCATGGGCTCGCCGGCGTACATGTCGCCCGAGCAGTGCGACGGCCGCGACGTCGATCATCGCAGCGACATCTACTCGCTGGGCATCACGCTGTTCCAGATGATCTGCGGCCGCCGGCCGTTCCAGGGTGCCACGCCGCTGGCGATGATGCTGATGCACCAGAGCGAGGACGCGCCGCCGCCGAGCAGCGTGATTCCGGAGTTGCCGCCGTACGTGGACGAGCTGGTGCTGCGGATGCTGGAGAAGGACAAGCACGACCGCCAGCAGAACATGGGCGAGGTGCTGGCCGACATCCGCGCCGCGCTGCGCCGTTACGAGGCCGAGAAGCCGATGCGGGTGGCGTTGCGGCGGGCCACGGCCGACACGCTGTTCGGGCTGGTCGCGCTGCAGGACTACCTGCTGACGTCGCAGCAGATGAGCGAGTTGCTGAAAGCCTGGCACGAGGCGCGTGAGCAGTACGGCGATCCGCCCGGCCTCGCGCAGCTGGCGCGGCAGCGGGGCGACATCGAGCTCGAAGCCGAGCAGCGCGCGAGCGGTCGGGTGCGCGAGCTGATGGCAATGGGCATCGATCCGCCGCCCGACATGCTCGAGCGGATGGTCACCGAAGGGCGTGCCGGCTCGCACATTCCGCTGCCCGAGCCGTTGCCGCCCGACGCCGTGGCCGCGCGACGCAGCCAGTCGGACCTGGCGATCACGCCCACGTCTGTCGCGCGCGGCGACCGCGAGCGCGATCGTGACGCAGGCGGGCAGGACATCGCGCTGATCGACGGCAGCGGGATGCACACCACGGTCATTCCCGACTGGCTGCGCAGCGACGGCCACAAGGCGGTGCCGCTCGATCGCGACGAGTTCGAGGCCGCGCAGTTCGACTTCATCCAGTTGCAGTCCGACCTGCGCGACATCTACCGCAGCGACGACAACCCGGTGTGCGCGCTCGCGCTGTTCCAGGAGTTCGCGCAGAAGTACGCGCGCACCAGCATCGGCCACGAGCTGCGCGACTACCACCAGAAGCTCGTCGGCAAGGTGGCCGCGGCGTGCGATCGCGTCGGCCTCAAGCTGATGCAGAAGAACCAGCTCGACGAGGCGATCCGCTGGTTCGACGAGGCGCTGACGCACGACACCCACAGCGCAATGGTGTGGAACAACCGCGGCATCGCGCAGATGCGCCGCGGCAACCTCGGCGCCGCGATGCGCGACTTCCAGCAGGCGCTGGAGCGCGAGCCGCTGGCGATGGTGTTCTACAACCAGGGCCAGGTGCTGCGCCGCCTGCAGAAGCTGAAGGAAGCCGAGGCCGCGTACCTGCGCTGCATCGAGCTCGACCCGTCGCACGACAAGGCGTGGTGCAACCTCGGCGGCGTGCGCTTCACCCGCAAGGATTTTTCCGGCGCGCTGAAGGACTTCGAACGCGCGCTGGAACTCAACCCGAAGAACGCCGAGGCGCTGGCCGGGCGCGGCAAGATCTTCCGCCGCCAGGGCGAGCACGGCAAGGCGCGCGAGGAGTTCGAACGGCTCGTGGAGCTGGCGCCGGACAACGCGCGGTTCCAGAGTTCGCTGGCCGACGCGCTGCTCGACGAGGGCAAGCTCGACGACGCGAAGCGCTGCTACAAGCAGGCTG
>JBFWQT010000431.1:0-6346 GCA_050249295.1 Planctomycetota bacterium | reverse complement strand
GGTGTTGCCGGTGAGCACGCCCAGGTTGTTGGCGGTGGCGTTGACGACCACGAGGTCGTGCGTGCCGTCGAGGTTGTAGTCGCCGGCGACAATCCAGATCGGCTCGTCGCCGCCGCTGAGCGGCAAGGCGCTGGCGCTGAACGTGCCGTTGCCGTTGCCGGTGAGAATCTGGATCTGCTGGTTGTTGAAGCGCGTGCTGACGACCGCGAGGTCGATGTTGGAGTCGCCGTTGAAGTACCCGGCCGTGAGCGAGGTCGGCTGGTTCGCCACGTTGGTGTCGCCGGCCGACGTGAAGGTGCCGTTGCCCACGCCGAGCAGCGTGCGCACGCGGTTGCCGGTGTTGCACGCAATCAGCAGGTCGAGGTTGCCGTCGTTGTTGACGTCGGCCGCGATGACCTGGCGCGGCGAGTTGGCGGTGGCGTTGGCGGTTGCGCTGCCGAACGTGCCGTCACCGTTGCCGAGGCGCACCATCAGGTTGGTGGCATTGCCCTCGGTGCAGGCGATGTCGAGCTTGCCGTCAGTGTTGAAGTCGGCCAGCAACACGTGGCGCGGCTGGTCGCCGGTGGCCAGCGTACCGCCGGACGAGAACCCGCCCTCGCCATCGCCGATCAGCAGGCTGATCGTGTCGTCGTTGAAGTTGCTGACCGCGAGGTCGGGCACGTTGTCGTTGTTGATGTCGCCGATCGCGACCGCCAGCGGCCCGCTGCCGACCGCCACGGTGGCGCCCGTGGTGAAGGTGCCATCACCCTTGCCGGGCAGGATGCGCACCGCGTTGCCGCCGTTGAGCACCACCGCCAGGTCGATCGTGCCGTTGCGGTCGAGGTCGGCGGCGGCCAGGTGGATCGGCGCGTTGCCGACCGCGATGTCCTGCAACGGCGAGAACGCTTCGACGCCGCCCGGCGCACCGACCGCGATGTCGATCGAGGTCTCGGCTTCGAGCCCGATGCCGTCGATCGCCGCGGGGGAGACGCGGAAGTGCACCGATGGCGTCTCGCCGCCGAGGTCCGACTCGGCATCCCAGACGAACCGATGGCGCACGCCGGACGGCGATGACGCAAGATCGTAGCGGCCTTCGCTGCGTGCCGACGGATACTCGGAGCAGGGCAGCCAGCTCTGCTTGTCGTCGATCGAGTACTCGACCTTCACGTCGATCTGGTCGGCGTCGTCGTCGATCACGCGGTAGTCGATGAGCACCACGCCGGTGCGCAGGCCGCCGGGGTCGGCGCGCTTGACGGCGATGATCTGCGCGATCGGCGGATGCGGATCGCCGTTGGCCAGGTCGAACCCGGCGCTCGGCGTGTACGCCGACGTCAGGCCGGGCACGTCGGTGACGCGCAGCCGGATCTTCGCGCCGGTCTGTGCGAAGTCGGCGGTGAGCAGCGAGTTCCAGGTGATGGCGTGTTCTATTCCGCCGGCGGTGGTGGGCAGGCCGGTCAGCGTGCCGCTGGGGAAGTTGCCGGCGCCGCCGGTGGTCAGCGGAACGCTCACGGCATCGCTGAAGTCGCCGAGCAGCGAGTACTGGAAGTCGGCCAGCGACACGCTGTCGGCCGAGTTGTCGCTGATCGTGAAGCGCACGACGACGTTGCCGCTGACCGGGTTGCCGTCGACGCCGAGCGTCTGGACCACGGGCGGATCGTTGCCGAAGTCGAACGGGTCGGAGACTTCCTGCGGGCCGGGCGCGACGCCGTCGTCGGGCGAGATGCGCAGCACGACGCCGCTGACGAAGGCCGTCGAGCCGAGGTCGGTCGGCGCGTCCCACATCAAGACGCCCGCGTTTCCGCCCGGCGTGCCGGGGATCTGTGCCGGCGTGGTGTTGGCCGTGGCGACGAACCCGCCGCCGATGTCGTACTCGACGGAGAGCGTGACCATCAGCGAGGCCGAGTTGTAGACCGTGAGCGGCACGCTCACCACGCCGCTGGTGCGCGCGATCGCGCCGATCTCCACGAACGTGCTGTTCGCGAGGTCGAACGCCGGCGACTCCTCGGTGGTGGAGTCGAGCGCGCCCTGATCGCGCAGCGTGATCCGCACCTTCGCGCCGGCAGCGCTCACCGGCGCCGTGAGGTACGAGTTCCAGGTGAAGCTGTGGTTGGTGCCGCCGCTCGTGCTGGGCAGGTTGGAGAGCGAGCCGCTCGGGAAGTTGGCGCCGGCGCCGGTGGTCAGCGGCACGCTCACGGCGTCGCTGAAGTCGCCGAGCAACGAGTACTCGAAGGTCTTGACCGAGATCGTGTCGGCCGAGGTGTCGGCCACGGTGAAGCGCACCACCGCGTTCCCCGACACCTTGTTCTGCGCGTCGGTGTCGACGCTGACCGCGGTCAGCACCGGCGCATCGTTGCCGAAGTCGAACGGGTCGGACGTGACGGGCGTGCCCGTGGTGGTGCCGTCGGCGGGTGTGATGCGGACGACAACGCCGCCGACCCAGGCGGTGGAGCCGAGGTCGACCGGGGCGTTCCAGTTTAGCACCGCGGCCGTGCCGTTGAGGCTGCCCGTGACGCTGCCCGGCGTGGCCGTGCCCGGCATGAACCCGCTGCCCGCGTCGAACTCGACGGTGAGCGTGACGTTGTCGGCGTCGGCGTCCACCACCGTGATCGGCACCGCCACCTGGCCGCTGGTGCGCGAGATTGCGCCGATGGAGATGACCGGCGCCGAATTGGTCGACCCGCCGGATCCATTGAGCAGCAGCGGCAGCAGGCCACCGATGATGCCGGCGAGGCAGCCGTTGCAGACCAGCGTGACCGCCAGCGCCACCGCCAGCACCGCCGTGCGACGCGAGCGATCGAGCCGATCGGCCGGGCCGAGAGCCCGAACGGCCGGGCCGGCCGGGCCGAGTTGGAGTGCTCCAGGTGTCACGGCGTTTGGACCGTCCGGGGGTGCGCGCCACACGATGCACGTTGCCACACGAGAGGCTACCCGCCAGCCGGAGGTCTGTCAGGCGGGAAACTCGTCCAGGGTGTGCAGATACGGGCTTCCGGCATGGCTGCGATGCGGCGCAAGCAAGGCAGCAGATGCACCACGGTCGCCGTACTATACGAGCAACCGTCGGCTCACCCCGCGCACTGCATGCCGCCTTCCACATCCACCACCGCCGCGATCCTGGACGCCGCACTGCGCACGCCGATTCCCGCTCTCGCCTGGGACGTCACGCAGAAGCTTCGCGCCGCCACCGAATCGGCCGGGCGCGTGGTCGAGATGACCGCGCACTGGCTGTTCGATCCGGAATCGTACGCCGACGTTGGCCGCTGCACGCTGCAGGCCACCGACGAGAGCGGTTCGCTGCGGGAACTCACGTGGGATGCTCCCGGCCGGGTCGATCGGTGCATCAGC
Source organism: Planctomycetota bacterium (assembly GCA_050249295.1). Classification (GTDB taxonomy): domain Bacteria; phylum Planctomycetota; class UBA8742; order SKZP01; family SKZP01; genus JBFWQT01. Next base: position 3,025 of record JBFWQT010000431.1, on the reverse strand, counting down.
CTCGGCCGGTTTGCGGTGCGCGACGCCAGCCCCGAGGTGGTGGAGCCGGGCACCGACATCGAGCTGGTGCGCGCCGAGTGGCCCGACCCCGGCTGCGGCAGCAAGCACGCCTGGTGGATCATCGGGCCGACGCGCGACGCGATCGAGCGCTTCTTCCTGGCGGTGTGCAAGTGGACGCACGAGGTCCACGGCGAGGTGCTCGTCTTCTCCAACGGCCACTGGCACAAGGACGCCGAGCTGTATGACGCGATCCGGTCGAGCACGCTGGACGACCTGGTGCTGGCCGGCGACCTGCGCGAGCAGATTCGCGAGGACTTCGTGCGGTTCCTCGGCGCACGGAAAACCTACGAGGCGTACGGCGTGCCGTGGAAGCGCGGCGTGCTGTTCCTCGGCCCGCCCGGCAACGGCAAGACGCACTGCGTGAAGGCCGTGGCCGCGCTGCTCGGCATTCCGGTGCTGGTGATCCGCAACTTTGCGAGCCAGTACACGCCGGCCGAGGCGGGCATGGAGCAGGCGTTCATGCGGGCCCGCGCGAGTGCGCCGTGCCTGATGGTGCTGGAGGACCTCGACTCGCTGATCACCGACCAGAACCGGTCGTACTTCCTCAACGAGATGGACGGTTTTGCCCGCAACGCCGGCATCATCACGCTGGCCACCACTAACCATCCGGAGAAGCTCGACCCGGCGATCCTCGATCGGCCGAGCCGCTTCGACATGAAGTACACGTTCGCGCTGCCGGGCCACGGCGAACGGCTGATCTACATTGCGCGCTGGAACGCCCGGCTCGAACCATCGCTGCGGCTCGGGGAGGCCGATTGCGAGCACGTGGCCGGGCTGACGGCGTCGTTCTCGTTCGCGTACCTGAAGGAGCTGTTCCTCTCGTCGCTGATGCACTGGATGCGCGACCAGCGGAGCGGCGGCATGCGCGCGGCGATGGAGCACGTGATCCCGCTGCTGCGCGAGCAGATGCGCAACCCGCTGCCCGAACGGCCGCGCAGCGATGCCCGGGGCGAGTGAGACGCGCATCGAAAGAAGCCCGGGAGGCTGTCCCGGCACTCGGTTCGATTCCGCCTCTGTGTCCTCTGTGCCCTCTGTGTCCAATCTTCTTCTGTCTTTGATGCAGCGGCGTCCGGCCCCTCGCGGCGGGCGGCGGCGGATGGTAGCAGGGCGGACGAACGGTCCCGTGGTCGTCATGCCCGTGTCGCACTCGCGCATCAACATCAACTTCGGAGCCGGGCCGGGGATGCTGCCGGCCAGCGTGCTGCAGGAGGTGCACGATCAGTGGTTTGACTACGAAGGCAGCGGGCTGCCGCTGGTCGAGCACAGCCATCGCGGCGAGCTGTGGGAAGCGCTGCAGGCCGAGTGCATCCGGCTGGTGCGCGAGGTCGGCAAGGTGCCGGACACGCACGAGGTGCTGCTGATGCCCGGCGGCGCGACGCTGCAGTTCGCGCTGGTGCCGATGAACCTGCTCACCGCCGAGAGCAGTGGCGAGAGCGGCGACTACGTGATTGCCGGCCGCTGGTCGGAGAAGGCGCACAAGCTGGCGCTGGACACCGGCAAGCGCGTGCGCATCGCGGGCACGAGCAAGGCCGACGACTTCCGCACACTTCCGTCGCTCGACCTCGACGCCGGTGCGCGCTACGTGCACATCTGCCTCAACAACACCGTGGCCGGCACGCAGTGGAACGCGCTGCCGGATACGGGCGACGTGCCGGTGGTCGGCGACATGACCAGCGACATCCTCTCGCGGCCGATCGACTGGCCGCGCTACGACGCGGTGTACGCTGGGGCGCAGAAGAACCTCGGCATCGCCGGGATGACCGTGGTGGTCGTGCGCAAGACGGCGCTCGAGCGCTGCCAGAAGCTGCCGGAGATGCTCTCGTGGTCAGCCTTCGCGAAGACCGCGTCGTTGCCGAACACGCCGCCGATGATGCAGGTGTGGGTCACGAAGTTGATGCTGGAGTGGACGCGAGACGAGGGCGGCATTGCGGCGATGGCTGCGCGCAGTGCCGAGAAGGCGGCGGCGGTGTATGCGGCGATCGATCGGCATCCGCGGGTGTACATCGGGCGGGCGCTGCCGGCGCAGCGGTCGCAGATGAACGTCGTGTTCAATCTGCCGACGCCCGACCTGGAGCAGCGGTTTGTGCGCGAGGCCGCGGCCGCGGGGTTCGTCGGGGTGGCAGGGCACCGGACGCAGGGCGGCATTCGCATTTCGCTCTACAATCCGGTGCCGGTGGAGGGAGCGAAGGCGCTCGCCCACTTCATGGATGAGTTTGCGGAGGCAGTGGGTGGGGCGAGTGGTGAATGATGCTGAGCGGTTACCCACGGGCAGCAGCCCGTGGGCTTGAATGGGAACCGGGGAGAGGAAGCGGAATCGGAAGACGCAGCGCATGCCCGACAATATCTTCGAGTTCAACGGATACCGCCCGGTCGTGCACGAGTCCGCGTTCGTGCATCCCAACGCCACCGTGACCGGCAACGTCATCATCGGGCGCGACTGCTACGTCGGGCCGCACGCGGCCATCCGCGGGGACTGGGGCGAGATCATCCTCGAGGACGGCTGCAACGTGCAGGAGAACTGCACCGTGCACATGTTCCCCGGCGTCACCGTGCGCCTGCAGGCCGGGTCGCATGTGGGCCACGGCGCGATCGTGCACGGCGCCACCATCGGCCGCAACGCGCTGATCGGCATGAACGCCGTGATCATGGACAACGCGCAGATCGGCGACGAATCGATCATCGGCGCGCTGTGCTTCGTGCCGGAAGGCTTTGTCGTCCCGCCGCGCAAGATCGTCGTCGGCAACCCCGCGAAAATCGTCAAGGATGTCAGCGACGAGATGCTGGCGTGGAAGACGCAGGGCACCGCGATCTACCAGGCATTGCCGGCCGAGCTGCATGCCACGCTGCGGCCATGCGAGCCGTTGCGCGAGGTGCCGGCCGATCGGCCGCCGATGAACATCGAGTACCGGCCCTGGAAGCAGACAAAGAGCGACGGCGGCGGTGGCGAGTAACGCAGCGCTCAAAT
>JBFWQT010000430.1:0-6365 GCA_050249295.1 Planctomycetota bacterium | reverse complement strand
TTGGCGGAGAGGCCATGCTTCCAGGCATTCGTCCGGCTGCGCTGCTTGCCCCTGGCGCTCTTCGGGCCTGTGGAGCGCTGCGCATTGCGCCGGTTGGCGGCGATCTGGGCTTCGGTTGTCATCTTGGCTTGTTTGGGTCCAGGACTCGGGCGGCGGCGGGTGAGCAACACAACACACCCCCTCTGTAATGAGGATTGTCCTATGTCGGGCCCGTTTTTCTGACACAAGTCGTTGGGGCGGTGATCTTTAGCCCTGAATCAGCTAAAATGGACCGATGTCAGGATTGGCTTGCCGTCGTGAAAGCTCGTGAAGCGTCGGGAACGTCCGTAGGCGTCGTCCGGCGCACCGTGTCGAGGGTGTGTTGCGCGCCACAAAGGCACGAAGGACACGAAGGACCACAAAGGACAATCAATCCACCAGGCGAGCCGGGGATTGCGTGTGCCGGCTCGACGTGAAAGAGGGATTCACCACAGAGAGCACAGAGAACACGAGAGAAGCAGCGGAGGTGAGACGCCCCTCATTTCCGCTTCTCTGTGGTCTCTGTGTGCTCTGTGGTGAACCTTCTTCCTCTCTTCGTCGGCGCGGCCTGGACCGATTCTCAACCTGCCCATTCCGGCGGATCGGAAGCTAGAATCCGGCCCGCGCGCGCCCCGCACCCTCCCACCACCCGGTGCCGGCGTCCGAACGTTCCACGCACCGAAAGCGACACGCACCATGGCCGCCACCCAGATGGACAAGATCCGCAACATCGGGATCATTGCCCACATTGATGCCGGCAAGACCACCACCACCGAGCGAATCCTGCTCTACTCGGGCAAGGAACATCGCGCCGGCGACGTGGACGACGGCAACACCACCACCGACTGGATGCAGGCCGAGCGCGAGCGCGGAATCACCATCACCAGCGCGGCCGTGTCGTTCGAGTGGGACGGCCACTGGGTCAACCTGATTGACACGCCGGGCCACGTCGACTTCACGGTCGAGGTCGAGCGCTCGCTGCGCGTGCTCGACGGCGCCGTGTTCGTGTTCGACAGCGTGGCCGGCGTGCAGGCCCAGAGCGAGACCGTCTGGCGCCAGGCGCGGCGCTACCGCGTGCCGTGCATCGCGCTGATCAACAAGATGGACCGCACCGGCGCCGACTTCGAGCGCGCCGTGGAGAGCATCGAGAAGCGGCTCAACGCCAACCCGATCATCATCCAGATCCCGCACATCGACGAGGAATCGCGCCAGTTCCTCGGCATCATCGACCTGATCGAGCGTGAATACCTGGTGTGGCCGAAGGCGGACGACAAGGACGACCAGGGCCGGACGTGGGAACGCCAGGCCGTGCCAGCCGAGCTGGTGGACGAGATGGAACTCGCGCGCGACACGATGCTCGACAAGTTGGGCAGCGTGGATGACCGCGTCGCCGACGCGTACCTGATGAGTCAGGAGAGCGGCGAGCGCGTCGAGTCGTCGCTGATCCGCGACGCGCTGCGCAAGGGCACGATCGCGATGAAGTTCGTACCGGTGATGTGCGGCAGCTCGTTGCGCAACAAGGGCGTGCAGCCGCTGCTCGACGCCGTGATCAGCTACCTGCCGGCGCCGCCCGAGGTGAACGACGGCGTGGCGAAGGGGATCAACCCGAAGACCGAGCACGCCGAGGTGCGCAAGCTCGACACCGCCGAGGCGTTTGCCGCGCTGGCCTTCAAGACGTTCAGCACGAAGAATTTCGAGCTCACCTACCTGCGCGTCTACAGCGGCCACATCAAGAAGGGCGAGCAGGTGCTCAACGCGGGCAAGAACAAGAAGGAGCGACTGACCCAGCTGTGGCGCATGTTCGCCATGGACAAGGAGGCGCTCGACGAGATCCGCGCCGGCGACATCATCGCCTGCACCGGCCTGCAGGACACGACCACCGGCGACACGCTGTGCAACGTCGCGAAGCCGATCATGTTCGAGTCGATCACCTTTCCGCACACCGTGGTGCAGATGGCGATCGAGCCGAAGACCTCGGCCGACAAGGACAAGCTCGACAAGGTGCTGAAGAGCATCGCGCGCGAGGATCCGTCGTTCGAGGTGCGCATCGACAAGGACTCCGGCCAGCAGATCATCTGCGGCATGGGCGAGCTGCACCTCGAGGTCATCAAGGACCGCATGGAGGACGAGTTCAAGGTCTCGGCCAACGTCGGCAAGCCGACCGTGTCGTACAAGGAGACGATCAACGGCAAGGCCGAGGCCGACGGCGAGTACCACCGCCAGACCGGCGACGGCAACGAACTGCGCGCGGCCGTGAGTGTGCGCATCGAGCCGGCGACCGACCTTGTGGGCGTGGACGCCGTGAAGGACCCGGCCGTCACGAAGGAGATGATCCCGGTGCAGTTCCACGGGCCGATCCTGGCCGAGCTGAAGTCGGCGCTGGCATCGGGTGGTGGCTACGGCTTCCCGCTGGTGCAGGCCCGCGCCACGCTCACCGGCGGCAAGGTGTTCGAGGGCAGCGTCTCGAACGAGATCGCCTTCCTTGCGGCGGCCAATCACGCGGTGCGCGAGGCGGTGCACAAGGTCGGCACGCAGTTGCTCGAGCCGATCATGAGCCTGACCGTGGAGACGCCGGACGAGTATGTGGGTGACATCCAGCGCGACCTGAGCCGGCGTCGCGCCGAGATCAATGACATGTCGATGGACGAGGGCATGTGCGTGATCAAGGCGACGGTGCCGATCGCCGAGATGTTCGGCTACGCCAAGCAGATCCGCAGCGTGAGTTCCGGCCGCGCGAGCTACAGCATGGAGCCGTTGACCTACAAGCCGGCCCCGCCCGAGGTGTCCGAGAAGTTCAACTTCTGACGCCGCGCGCGGCGCGTGCTTCGCGCGTCGTGCGGCCCGCGCGATGCCTTACGGGGCGGCCGGCGGGTCGTCCGATTCCGGCTTGCGCAGGATGCGTGTGCCGCCGCGCTGGTCCTCGCCGGTGATCAGGCGGGCGCCGCGGTTCCAGGTCCAGTAGTTCCAGGCCCACTGCGTCAGCACCAGGATGCGACTCTGGAACTCGACCAGGTAAATGAGGTGCAGCATCAGCCACGCCATCCAGCCGAACCAGCCGGTCAGCTTGATCCAGTGCAGATCGGCGACCGCCTTCGACCGGCCGATCGTGGCCATGCTGCCCTTGTCCTTGTAGCGGAACGGCTTGCCGGGCAGCGTCGGATTGCCACTGCGCACGCGCTGGCGGATCAAACGGGCAACGTGACTGCCGGCCTGCATCGCGCCCTGGGCCACACCCGGCGTGAACTTGCCGTCGGGGTTGGCGTGCGCCGCAAGATCGCCGATCACGAAGATGTCGCGCTGCGCATCGCTCACCGCCATATCCGGCCGCACCACCACACGGCCGGCCTTGTCGAGTTCGGCCCCGGCCGATCGCGCGAGCACGGCGCCGAGTGACGACGCGCGCACGCCGGCCGCCCACAGCACGGTGCGCGTGGGCACGAACTCCTCGCCGGCGTCGCCCGAGAGCGTCACGCCGTCGCGCGTGATGTCGGTGACGCGCGTGTGAGTGCGGACCGTCACGCCGAGGCGTTCGAGGTCGCGCTTCGCGTGCGCCGAGAGCGACTCCGGGTAGCTGGTCAGCAGGCGGTCGGCCACCTCGACCAGCAGGATCCGGCTGTCGGCCGGGTTGATCGCGCGGAAGTTGCCGCGAAGCGTGTGGTGCGTGATCTCGCCGAGCGCGCCGGCCAGCTCGACGCCGGTGGGGCCTCCGCCAACGACGACGAAGTTGAGCCAGGCGGGGCGGTCGTGGTCGTCATGCGCCTTGCGCTCGGCCGTCTCGAAGGCCTCGAAGATGCGGCGCCGCATCTCGGTGGCGTCCTCGATGGTTTTCAGGCCGGGCGCGTACGGCGACCAGTCGTCACGGCCGAAGTAGTTGTGGCGCACGCCGGTGGCGACGATCAGCGTGTCGTAGTGCACCGGCTTGCCGTCGCGGATGATCACCTGCCTGGTGGCGGCGTCGATGTCCTGCACCTCGGCCATCAGCACGGTGGCGTTGCGTTGCCGCTTGAGCACCTCGCGCAACGGCGCGGCAATGTTGGCCGGCGACAATCCGGCTGTCGCCACCTGGTAGAGCAGCGGCTGGAACAGGTGGAAGTTGCGGCGGTCGATCAGCGTGACGGCCAGCCGCCGGTCACGGCGCAGGGCCCGGGCCGCGTACAGGCCGCCGAAGCCGCCGCCGATGATGACCACGTGGTGGGGTGCGGGCGTTTGTGGTTGCTGTGTCATGGGCGGGAGTCTAGCTCCGGCAGAATCCGGTCGGGAGACCCCGCCGCCGGGCAGGGTCGGTCGTTACACTTGGGAGGTTGCGACCAGCGGGCGCCAGGGGTCCGTGCGAGGTGCGCCCCGGGAGGGGATGCGTCCTACATGGGGGACGTGGTTGGTTGCAGAGTCGCAGCAGTTGGACGGTTGCCCACGGGCGGCAGCCCGTGGGCTTCAAGGTAAGACGCAAGAAGAGACGAAGAAACAGATCCGGTTCCCGGTTTCCAAAGACGATCGATCGCGAGTTGCCGCTCATGGACCAGATGCTTGCCAACCAGTTGCTCGCCGAGAAGCGAATCAGCCCCGAGAAGATCGAGGAGACGCTCAACTCCGCGCGCGATCTCGGCGAATCGTGGGACCAGGCACTGGTCAAGAAGGGCCTGCTCACCGAGCAGGAGATGCTGCAGTTCTTCTCGCGACAGCTCGGCCTGCCGCTGCATCCGCTGCTCGGCGAGTTCAAGGTGCCGCCGGTGTTCGTCGATCGCGTCGACGTCGCCTTCGCGCGCAACTACAACCTCGTCGCGCTCGGCATCCAGGACGGCCAGCTCGTGGTCGCCACCTGCCGGCCGCTGGAACTGCACCCGATCGACGAACTGGCCGGCATGGTCGGCATGCCGGTCGAGACGGTGCTCGCGCCTCGCGTCGAGATCAACTCGCTGATCAACAAGGCGTACCAGTCGAAGCAGGACGTGCTCGAGGACACGATCGAAGGCCTGAAGGGCACCGACTTCGAGGACATGTTCTCGGGCGGCGACATCGAGGAGACCGAAGACATCCTCGACATGGCCAACAAGGCCCCGATCATCAAGCTGGTCAACCAGATCCTGTTCCAGGCCCTCAAGCTGCGCGCGAGCGACATCCACATCCAGCCGTTCGAGTACAAGCTGCAGGTGCGGTACCGCATCGACGGCATCCTGCACGACCAGATGGCGCCGCCGAAGAAGTTCCAGGACGCGATCGTCAGCCGCGTGAAGGTGATGGGCAAGATGGACATCGCCGAGCGCCGCCTCCCGCAGGACGGCCGCGCGAGCATCAAGCTCGGCGACAGCGAGGTGGACATCCGCATCTCGTCGGTGCCCACCGCGTTCGGCGAGCGCATCGTGATGCGTCTGCTCGACAAGTCGGCGCGCATGTACGAGCTCGACGAGATCGGCCTCGAGAAGGACAACGAGACGCTCCTCAACGAGTACATCAACTTCTCGCACGGGATCATCCTGCTGACCGGTCCGACCGGCTCGGGCAAGACGACCACGCTCTACGCCGGCCTGAACCGCATCAACTCGGCCGAGAAGAACGTGATCACGATCGAGGACCCGATCGAGTACCAGATCCACAACGTCAGCCAGATCGAGGTCAATCCGAAGAAGGGCCTGACGTTTGCCACCGGCCTGCGCAGCATCGTGCGCCAGGACCCGGACATCATCATGGTGGGCGAGATCCGCGACGCCGAGACCGCGCAGATCGCCATCCAGTCGGCCCTCACCGGCCACCTGGTGTTCTCCACGCTGCACACCAACGACGCGCCGTCGGCCGTGACGCGACTCGTGAACATGCACGTCGAGCCGTTCCTCGTGGCGTCGTCGGTGATCTGCGTGGTCGCCCAGCGCCTGCTGCGCCTCGTCTGCAACAACTGCCGTCAGCCGATCGAGGCCACCGACGACCAGCTCAAGGCGTTTGGCCTGGAACGGTTGCCGGACGGCAAGTTGCGGTTCGCGCTGAGCAACGGCGACGAGCGGATCGGCACCCTCTCGAAGGGCACCGGCTGTCACGAGTGCTTCAACACCGGCTACCTCGATCGTACGACGATCCACGAGGTGATGACGATCACCGACAGCACCAAGGACCTGATCATGGACAACGCGTCGGCGGCCAACATCAAGGCCGACGCGGTGCGCCGTGGGATGCTGACGCTGCGCGCCGACGCGACGCGCAAGACGCTGCGCGGGTTGACGACGCTCGAGGAAGTGGCCCGCGTGACGCAGCGCGATATCGTGTGAGCGCGGGATAGTTCGGGTAAGAGCCGCGACCGACAGGGATCGGGGAAATGCACGATGGCGCGCCAGCCGGGTCAAGGGCGTTCGGGCCAACGG
>JBFWQT010000429.1:0-6369 GCA_050249295.1 Planctomycetota bacterium | reverse complement strand
CGTCGGTGAAGGCCACGCTCGACTCGCTGCAGCCGCTGTTCGCCGGCATGGGCAAGCTGACGAAGGCCGAGCAGTTCGAGGCCGGCGTGGACCTGCCGCGCCCGTCGTTCGCGGCGGCCGCCGTGGTAGGTCCGCTGGAGATCCTTGTGCCGCTGGAGGGCCTGATTGACGTGGGCGCCGAGAAGGCGCGCCTCGAGAAGGAGATCGCGCGCGTGGCCGACTTCGTGAAGAAGCTCGGCGGCAAGCTCTCGAACGAGAAGTACACCGCCAACGCCCCGGCCGACGTGGTGCAGAAGGATCGCGACACGCTGGCCGAACGGCAGGACGCGCTGCGCCGGCTCGAGGAGAGCCTGGCCGCGCTCGGCAAATGAGCGCTGGCATGTCTGCGAACCACTGTTCCGGGCCGGCGGGGACGCAGGCGGTCGCCATCGAGTGGCTTCCGCCGGCAACTGTGCCGCGGTCAGGTCGCGGCTCCTGGCCGAATCAGTCCGCTGTCGGCTCCTGCGCCGGTGGACGTCTGCGCACCACTGCGATGATGCAGCCAGCTGAATACGACGCGATCAAATCCGGACTGCATGCGCCGCGCGTAACGGTGTGGAACGCGCCGTTGTGCTGGTGGCTGCGCGAGCCGATCGACGAGCAGCACGATGACGATCCGCTCGTCGAGGCGCGCACCAGCGAGGAGCGCACCGACTACATCCGCATCGAGAAGACGCTGCTGCCGGTGGCCACGCAGTGGCGCCCGCTGTGCGCCGCGACGGCGATCGAGATGGTGCTGGCGCGATGCGACCTGCAACTGCCGGAGGGCTTCCCGCTGGATCAGGTGCGAGACGCAGTCCGGATGGCGTACACGCACAGTCGTGTGTCGCTGCGCGAGCGTCAGCGACTGCAGGACGCGATGCAGTACGCGGCCGACCGCAGGTACCAATGGTGGCAGTCAGGCGTGCCGCAGCAGCGCGCCGCCGCGCATCTGCTGGTGGCCGCCGGGAACGCGGCCCGCGGCGACTCGCGTTCGGCGATACATGCGGTGCTCGGCGCGATTGAAGCCGACTGGTACCTCATCGTCGACGCGCCAACCGGACTCTACGGCAGGGCGCTCGATCGGCTGGAGAGCGGGCACGCCCACCGCTTCGCGTCCCGCTGGTGGGCCACCTGCAAGGCGCGGCTCGCATTCGCCGCTGTCGGAACGCGCCGCAAGACCGCCGACGGCCCCGAGTATCCGCCGGTGTCTGCCAACAAGCCGGACGACCAGGTTGTCGGGCTGCGCCTGCCCGCCGAGCCGGACCCTGCGATGACGCTGGCCTCCGGCCGGCTGCTCGAACGCGCCCGGCTCACGGCCACGACCACGGCCAGCGCACGCGCGGGCATCACCCCAGCGGCTGATTGAGCACGTCCAGGATCAGATCGATCGCCGCGTCCATGTCCGCGTCGTGGATCACCAGCGGCGGCGCGAAGCGGATCGTCGTGTGGTGCGTGTCCTTGGCGAGCAGGCCGCGCTTCTTCAGCTGCTTGCAGTACGCCTTCGCCACGGGCGTGCGGTACTCGACGGCCAGCAGCAGGCCGAGCCCGCGGATGTCCACGATGTCCGCGTTGGTCAGGCCGCCGCGCAGGCGATGCAGCATGTGCGCGCCGAGCCGGGCCGCGCGCTCGGGCAGCTTCTCGTCGATCAGGATGTCCAGCGCCTCCACCGACAACGCGGCCGCGAGCGGCGATCCGCCGAACGTGCTGCCGTGCGAGCCGGGCGTGAACACGCTCATGATCGCCTCGCTCGTGCACATGCAGCTGACCGGATAGAAGCCGCCGGAGAGCGCCTTGCCGAGCACGATCATGTCGGGCCGCACGCCGCTGTGCTCGAAGCAGAACATCCGGCCGGTGCGGCCGAGTCCGGTCTGGATCTCGTCGAGGCAGTAGATGACGTTGTGCCGGGTGCACAGGTCGCGCACCGACGCGAGGTAGCCATCGGGCGGCAGCTTCACGCCGGCCTCGCCCTGGATCGGCTCGATCAGCACGCCAACGGTGTTCGGCGTGATCGCCGCCTCGAGCGCCGCCGTGTTGCCGAACGGCACGCGCTTGAAGCCGGGCATCGCGGGGCCGAAGCCGTCGCGCGCGTCGGGGTCCGACGAGAAGCCCACGATCGTGGTGGTGCGACCATGGAAGTTGTCGTCGACGACGATGATCTCGGCCTGGTTAGCGGCCACGCCCTTGCGCATGTAGCCCCATCGGCGCATGCACTTGATGGCCGTCTCGACAGCTTCGGCGCCGGTGTTCATCGGCAGCACGCGTTCGAAGCCGGAGAGCGTGGCGATCTTCTCGAGCATCGCCGGCAGCTTGTCGTTGTGGAACGCGCGCGAGGTGAGCGTGAGTTGCGCGCACTGTTCCTGCATCGTGCGCACGAGTCGCGGATGGCAGTGGCCCTGATTCAGCGCCGAGTAGGCGCTGAGCATGTCGGTGTAACGATTGCCGTCGACGTCCCACACGAAGGCGCCTTCGCCGCGGCAGAGCACGACGTCGAGCGGCGAGTAGTTGTTGGCGCCGTACCGGTTGTTGAGTGCGATGTACGCGTCGGTGGACTGGGCGGAAGCGGCGGCGGCCTGGTTCATCGATGGTCTCTGGCGGCGTCGGCGGCGGGCGTCGGACCCCCGCCTGGTTACCTTCCGTCCGCTGTGAGCGTCAACCGGAACCCGCGATTCCGGTGGTCTGGACCGATCCGGTTACGCGCGACCCGTTGACCACGCCACCGCATGTGGCGCCTCAGCCGACGAGCGCCGCCGGGCGGATGCGGAACGGCGGGGCTTCGTCGGGCTGGATCGGCTCGACCAGCCGGAACCGGCCGCGCTTGCCGGCGTCGCGCACCGCGCCGATCGTGCGCAGACACCACACCGCGCGGGTGGCGGTGCGCGCGCGGATGCCGGTGGCCGCGACGATGTCGCCACTGGTGAACGCCGTTGGCACCCGGCCGAGCAGCGCCAGCAGGTCAGCCGGCGTGCGCAGGCAATGCGGCTCGCCGACCGACAGTAGCAACTGGTCGTGCGTCGTCACGTCGCGCTCCGGTGCGCGGCGTCGGCGGCGCTTGCCACGGCCGGGCACGCGGATCTCCAGCATCTCGACCGGCAGCAGTTCGATCGTCAGCCGGTCGTGCGGGAAGATGCGGATCGAGAACGCGAGCTCGTCGAAGATGTCCTGCAGTCGGCCGCGCGAGGGGCTGAGGCGTTCGCGCACGATGTCGCCGTCGGGTGCGCTGCGCAGTTGCAGCCGCTTGCGCGTGACGATCGGCTTGACGATGCGCAGGCGGTGCGTCTGCAGGAGCGTGGCCGCCTTGTCGCGCATCTGGCCCAGCGCGCTGTGCTGGATTTCCACCAGCTCGCCGTCGGCGCGGATCGCGTCGATGCGGAACCGGCCGAGCACCGCTTCGGTGCGCGGGGCGTGCGCAGGCGTGTAGCGATGCTTCAGGTCGCGATGGAGCGAGGTTTCCATGACGTGTTGTCGGCTGGTTTCGTGCGCGGCATGAGCAGGGCGCACGAATCCGCATCTCACCGAGCATCCGGCGCGCGGTCGGCGAACATCTCCACCACCACCTGCGTGTTGCCGGGCAGCGAGATGATCGACAGCTGATCCGTGACGTGCCGTACGCGCCACAGCCCGGTCGACTCGTCGCCGCGTTGCACGCCGGCCACATTCCCGGAGTCCGACGCGTTCGCGGCCAGCTGGAACGCGCGCAGCAGCTCCATCGGCAGGCCGGGGCCGGTGTCAAACACCTCGATGCGCACGCCGCGTCGCGTGCGGCGCGCGGTCAGCTCGCCCTTGCCGGCATGCTTGATCGCGTTGCCGGCCACTTCGCGCACAACGTCGGCCAGGTCGGCCGCGTGCGGGTCGCTGAAGCCGGCATCGGTGCCCAGCTGCGACACGGCGGCCGCGGCCACCATCACGTCGTCGTCGGTCGCCACTGTCTGCGTCACCGTTGTGCCAAGGCGCATCGCACGCGTCGAAATGCGCGGCCGACGTCCGCTGGTCGACCCGGCCGCTGGCACCGGCCGGCGGTTCTGCAGTTCGATCACGCTGTTGCCGACCTGCAGGCGATCGCCGGGCCGCATCACCTGCTGCACGATCACCACATCGTTGATGCGCGTGTTGCGCGTCATCAGGTCGGTGACCACCACGAAGCCGCCGCCGTCGGGCAGCACCTCGATCGCGCAGTGCCGCATCGAGACGGCGTCGTCCTCGGGCAGCGGCAGTGTGCACTTTGTGTCGCGACCGATCACCAGGTGGCCGTGCTCGGGCAGCGCGGCACGACGACCCGTTGCAGGCCCGGCCACCACCACCAACATGAGCTGGGCGAGGTCAGCAGTCACTGACGAGCGATTACCCGGGTGCACCTGCGCGGCAGAACTCCACGGCCGATGTAGCTGCCCCGCGCAGGCCACACAAGCCCGCGCCGCGATTCCCGGTAACGTGTGCTCGCTCGCATGATCGCTGCTCCTTTACGGTTACCCACGGGCGGCAGCCCGTGGGCTTGAAACGGCGCCCCTGCGGTCGCGGCTCTTGCCCGCAGCACATGCAGGGTCCGCCACCGTCGGCGCGGCTACTCGCCAAGGCTCTCGCGCTCCAGGCGCGTCCACCACGGCGCCAGCACTTCGCGCAGGTTGCCGCGCGCGCGGGCGAGCAGCGACTTCACCGCCTCGGCCGTCATGTCCATCACGTCGCCGATCTCCTGGCACGACATCATCTGGTAGCGGCTCAGCACCAGCGCCATGCGTTGCGTGTCCGGCAGCCGGTCGATCGCGCCGGCCACCACCTTGGCCAGCTCGTTCGACGCCACGCGCAGGTGCGGGTCGGTCGCGTCCTCGTCCTCCGGCTGCTGCAGGATCGGGTCGGTGTCGTTCACGCCTTCCATCGGCGACGACAGCGACAGCGCGCGACGATGCCGCTGGTCGCGCCGCCAGTTGAGGCCCAGATTGTTGACGATGCGGTACAGCCAGGTGGTGAAGCGCGCCTCAGGTGAGTAACGCTCGCGCGCCTTGTACAGCCGGATGAACGCGTCCTGCGCAAGGTCCTCGGCGGCCGCGCGGTCGTGCGTGTAGTGCCAGAACGCGTTGATCACGCCCGGCATGTGCCGCTCGAACAGCTGCGCGAATGCCGCCTCGTCGCCGCGCCCGACGGCAAGCATCAGGTCGGCATCCGGGTCCGGCCGGTCGGGTGGCGGGCGGGATGAGGTGGCTTCCGGTCGGCCGCCCATCAACGGCATCCAATCAATGCGACTGCAGCGGAGCAGGGATCGGCGAGCCTGATGGCCTGACTGGCCTGACTGAACTGATACGCTGCGAGTGGCCGTCCGGTTTGGCGTGCGCCGATAGATGCTACTGCGGCCGGAGGCCGGGGCAAGTGCCGGCGCTCACATCGCGCGCAACTGCGCGATCACGCCGTCGGTCCCGGCCGCCAGCTTGAGGCTCGCGCCCGCGCCGGTCGCCTCGTCGAAGCGCTGCGCGCCATCGGCCGCGATGCCGCCGCCGGAGACCAGCACCGGCACCGCGTCGGTCAGGTGCTGGCGCGTCGCGGTGTCGGACACGAGCGTGGGCACCACCGCCAGGCGGATGTCGGTCTTGCCGGCTACGTACTCGGCCAGCGGCTTTACGAGGTACTCGTCGATGCGCTCGATGCCCTGCACCTTGGCGTCCAGGCCGAGCCGGCGCGTCGCGTACTTGTCCGGGAACGACACGTGCACGATCACGATCTCGGCCTTGTCGAGCACCTGCTTCGCATCGAGCGCGAGGTGGCGCAGCTCCTCGACGGCCGAGCCCGACTCCTCGGGCTTGAGCACGCGCGAGACCTTGACGGCGCGAGCCAGGCCGCGCGCCATGCTGCTGTAGCTGACGAGGCCGCAAGCGACGCCGCCGAGGCGCTCCTCGATGCTCGGGTAGGTCACCGGCTGGCCCGCACCATAGATGTAGGCCATGTTCGCCTCGTTCTCGCCGAGGTCGCGCCGCGTGAGGTTCACTTCGGCGTCGGCCAGCACCTCGCGCGAGCGCGCCACGATCTGGCCGATGATGCCGCCGGCCGGAACGTACTCGCTCATCTTGCGGCCGATGACTTCCCACGGCGAGAGCAGCGTGTCGGCGCCGGCGGGGAAGTCGCCCTTGACCGTGACGAGGTGGTTGCTGCGGTTGCCGAAGTGGAAGCTCACGCCGGGCAGGTTGGCCTGGTCGTTGAGCTTCTGGATCAGCTGGCGCGATTCGGTGGTGCTGGTGTTGCCGCCGCTCGGGTCGGTGATGGCGGTGCCATCGGTGGTGACGAGCTGGCAGCGCGCCGCCCATTCGCCGTCGCCGAGCGCGATGTCACGGTCGAGCGCTTCGTAGTAGCCGCGGCCGGTGAGGT
>JBFWQT010000428.1:0-6382 GCA_050249295.1 Planctomycetota bacterium | reverse complement strand
GTGTTGTGGTGGTGTCGCGGTGCTTGTTGTGGGCTCGCTCGCGTGGTTGATGCGTCGTTGATTCTTCACGGTGACCCACGGGCGGCAGCCCGTGGGCTTGAAGCCGCCGCTTCGGGGCTCCGGAAGGGCATTGCGTTGACTCAACAACACGCGGCTCGCCAGACACACGGATACTCTGAAAGCCACTTCCGGTCGCGGCTCCTGGCGGGCAGGCACCCGGGAGAAGACACGCGCGGCGGGCGAAACGGACCACGCGGTGCGAACCGGGGGTCCGCACCGCGTGGCAATCTATTGTGGGCTGCGCGCCGGAGCGAAACTCAGGGCTGCAACTCGTAGATGAACGTCTCGCCCTCGTCGAGAATCACCACGATCGGGCCCCAGTCACCGCCGATGTTGTCGGTCGCGGAGAGCTCGTGCGAGCCGGCGCTGACCTCGAACGTGATCGAGCCGAACGGCGAGATCGAGGCGCGGTAGGCGCTGTTGATGAAGACGTCGACCGGGTCGGACGTGTAGTTCTCGAACTTGACGTGCGCGTGGTCGTCGCTCTGGTACTTGCCGGGGTAGTACCAGCAGCCGGAGGCGAAGGAGACGGTGAAGAGCGCAAGCAGGGCAATCAGCGCGGCGCGCTGACGCAGGCTTGCAGTTCGTGTGGTGGCAACGCCATTCGGGGCGGTCATGGCAACCTCTCGTTCGGCTGTCGGCAGCGGCTGTCGGCTGTCGTGGAAACCGGTGGCCAGCAGGCCGGGGAATGCTGGCGCGGTAGTCTGTCTAGTGAACCACCGCGGCCGGGGTTCACCGCAATCGGTTGGTTTTTCAGTCCGCGAGCCAGATCGCCACGTCCTGGATGCGGTCGCCGGGCGTGATCTTGCGGATCGGGTGCCGCGGGTCGGCCGTGTTCCAGATGAACAGGCTGCGCTGGTCGGCGCTGACGCCGAACACGAAGTCGGACGAGGCGTCGACCCAGCGGATCGGCGCGTCGGCCTCGAAGCGCGTGGAGAGGCCGAGCTCGCGGATGCTACGGGCCGTGACGCCGAACGCCTTGCTGCCGAACACGAGGTGCGGCAGGCCGTTGAGCTGGGCCAGCTTGAGCATGTAGATCGCGTGCGGCTCGGTCAGCACCACGTGCGGGGCCTGCTCCTCGTCGCTGGCGCTCCACTGCAGCAGCTGACCCTCGCGGTTGCCGGCGTAGATCGAGTCGTTGATCAGCACGGCGCTGGTGACCTCGCGGCCGCCACCACGCCACACCTGGGCCGGGGCATCGCCCGGGTTGGCCGGGTCGAAGGCGCAGAGCAGGCCGCCGGTGGTGAACATCACCTGGCCGTTGCCGCTGCTGTTGCGGTAGTGCGACACGCCGCGCGTGGTCTCGTGGTGCGCGGTCAGCTCGCGGTACACCGGCGTGGAGAGGTGGTCGGGGTTGGCCAGTGGCCACCAGCACAGCCCCTGCTCCGAGTGCGCGGCGTAGATGCGGTCGCCGACGATCAGCGCGGAGTTGGTGCCGCCCTTGTGCACGCTCTCGGTGAAGAACGCGTGCTCGCGGATGGCGCCCTTGCGGTTGCCGGCCTCATTCGGGTTGATGACGTAGCAGCCCTGGCGCGCGCCGGCGAGAATCACGCTCTCGCTGCCCCACTTGTCCACCCGCACGCTGCGCAGCGAACCGAGGTGCATCGCGCTCACGTCGTGCACCTCGTTGGGGCGCTCGACGGTGCGGTAGTCGTTGGGGTCGTACGCCAGGATCGTCTTGCCGACGACCAGCAGCACCCGGTGCGTGCGCGTCTTCGGCGTGTCCACGTACGGACGGAAGTGGCCGCTGTCGGCGCCGCGGGCCAGCGCGTCTTCGATGCGGACCAACACCTTCTCGAGCATCTGCTCGATGTCGCGGTCGGTCCCGGCCAGCTTCTCGATCTGCTCCGGCGTCATGTCCTTCGCCATCAGCTGGCGGTAGAGCCGGGCCTTCTCCTTCTCGTCGTCCATCGTGGAGATGAAGAACTCGAGGCTCGCGCCGACCAGCGTCTCGTGGGCGCGCTTCGCCTGTGCGAGCCGCTCCTCGAACTTCAGCCGGTCGACGTGCAGCAGGCGCGAGACTTCCATCGCGTCCATCGACTTCTTGAGGTCGTGCTGCTGGCGCTCGTACTCCAGCCACGCCTCGTCGTACTGCTGCTGCGCGACCAGTGCCTCGGCCTTGCGCTGCTGCTCCTTGACGAGGCCCTCGTGCTCGAGCGCCTTCATGAACTCGTCGAACTCGTGGCGGTTCAGCGCCTCGTTGCGGCGGTCCTTCTCCCACAGCTCGCGCATGCGCTGGCGCTGACGGGCGACAACCTCCTGCTTGCGGGCACCGGCGGCCTGACGGCGCAGGCCCTCGAGCTCCGGCGAGGCGACGCACAGCTTGTCCACGCCGTGCCAGATCAGGCCCGCCGAGAGCAGCGCCTTGCGCAGCGACGACTGGATGAACGGCAGCGCCTCGGCCAGCACATCTTCTTCGTGCAGCTCGGCGGCGTCCTTTGTGGCGGCAAATTTCTTCATGCCCAGCTCGACGTCGGGCTGCAGGTGCGCGGCCAGGTCGTCCAGCGTCAGGGCGGTGCGACTGCGGGCCACCACGCGGGCAAAATCGTCCAGCGCCTCGCGCTCGCGCACGTCGAGCGACAGGACCACGCGGGCCTTCACGCGGCACGCGAAGCCGTCGCGGCTCGGCACCTCGAACCCCGGCACATCCAGCACCAGCTGGTCCGCGCAGAACAGCCGCAGCGTGTGGTCGGCGGTCTTCAGCGACTCGCCCGACGCCATCAGGCGCGGCTCGGAACGTTCGGAACGTTCGGAACCCCGGCTCTGCGGAATCGCGACGCCGACTGCACGGTCCGGAATGCGAACCGCGCGGCCGTGCTGGCGCAACGCAGCTGCATCGAACTCGCTGTACACGGTTCCGGCCTTGTCGAAGAGCTCGGTCATGGCTTCACCCTGGCTGCAGCGGCGGCCGTCTGGCCTCGATCCGTCACTTGTTCCCGTATCCTGTCGCTGTACACCGGACCCGACCTGCCGGCTTCCGCCAGCCTGTCGGCCCCGTCGGTTCTGTCGTGTCGGTTCTGTTGGCCCGGTCCGGTCCGGTCGTCCGGTTGTCCGTTCGGGCCGTTCTGTCGCGGCAACGGCCACAGTTCCGGGCACAGTTCCGGCCACAGTTCCGGTCGGGGGCGGGCGGCATACACCTGCCCCGAATACTGTACACCGGGGGCGTCGTCCCGATTGCCGCTATTCGAAACATACCGCACGACCAATCCCCTGACAAGCAATCCGGCCCGTCTGGCAGGCCCTGCGCGACTCATGTCGGCCTCGGGCGAGCCGGGGCGTGAGTCCCGGAGGGTACAGCGACGACGCGCACGATTCCCGAGGGCAAGGGCAAGGGCAAGGGCAAGGGCAAGGGCAAGGGCGAAGGCAAGGGGATGCAGTGACTGCAGCTTCAAGCCCACGGGCTGCCGCCCGTGGGTCACCGTGAAGAACCAACGGCGCATCAACCACGCGAGCGAGCACACAACAAAGCCGCAACCCGCGCAACACGCGACACCACCACAAGGCGCGATCGGAAGGGCTGCGGTACTGCACGGTTACCCACGGGCAGCAGCCCGTGGGCTTGAATGGAACACCAACACCCATCGGATGCCCTTGCGTTTGCCCGAGAGACGGGAGACGGCATCGATGGTCTCGACACACTCTCTGTTGCCTTCCTCCGTGTTCTCCGTGTCCTCCGTGGTCAATCTCTCTTCCAGGGCAGCGGCAGGGGCAAGGGCGAACACGTCGCCGCGCCGGGTCGTATAATCATTCATCAGCTCTGTTGGCGGCGGCAGATGATTGCGGTTCGACCCATCGAGTTGCCGGGGCTGACTGTCGCCATGCTCGCGCTTGCGCTGGCACTCGCGACCGCCGGTTGCGAGGCGCCGCCGGTCGAGCCCCCGCCACCGGTCAACCGCGCCGACCCGGTCGCGCCCACACCACCCGGCGGAGACTACGACGGCAACGTGGCCGGCCGGCGAGATGCGTCGCTGCCGCCACTCACGCGCGCGCAGTACGACCGCTTCATCCGGGCCGGGCAGGCGCTCCAGGCGGGCGACGCCAGCGCCTGCGTGCGACTGCTCGAACCCCTGGTGACGGCCGGGCGCGACGACGAGTGGATCCTCAACAACCAGGGCACCGCCCTGCTGGCCGTGGGCGAGGCCGACCGTGCCTTGCAGGTGCTCTACCGCGGCCTCGACCGCTACCCCGACAACGGCTACCTGCACCTCAACGCGGCCCGGGCGCTCGACGTGCTCGACAACGCTGGCGCCGCGATCCCGCACTACCAGGCCTGGCTGGCCTGCGACCAGGTGGACGAACAGCCCGCGCGCACGTTGCAGGCCATGGTCGCACTCGGCGCAAACCTCGCCAGCGAAGGCCGGGCACGCGACGCGGGCGAGCTGCTGCAGACCGCGCGCAAGCGATTCCCCGGCTCGATCCTGGTCGAGGAACTGCTGGCCGAGACAACCTGGACGGCCGGCGACCAGGAGCTGTTCGCCGTGCTCGCCTCCGACGCGGCCCAGCACTTCGACGCGGCTCAGGCCGAGGCTGGCCCGTCGGCGCTCGTTGGCACAGCCAGCGGCGTCTACCAGTGGCCGTTGCGCAGCCCCGGCCTGATCCGTCGCGGCCCAGGCGAGGAGCCCGGCCACATCGGTGTGCGCTGGCGCCATGCCGTCGACCTGCTGCCGCTCGGCGTGCCCGCGGGTGGCGACCACCTGGCCGCGCGTCCGCCGGCTGTGCCGTTGCTCGGCTCCGACGTGCGCGACTGGTACGGGTTCGGCACCGACGTGCTGGCCGCGCGCGATGGCATCGTGGTGCGCGCCGTCGATCATTGGCCAGACCAGCCGCGCACCGGCGTGCCCGAGGTGGGCGACGCGACGCCCGCCAACCGGGTGGTGCTGCGGCATGCCGACGGCGAGATGACGGAGTACACGCACCTGCAGTCGGGCAGCCTGCAGGTCAAGCGCGGCGACCGCGTGCGCGCCGGGCAGGTGCTCGCGCGGGTCGGCTGTTCGGGGCCGCGGCCGGTGGTGCCGCACCTCGGCTTCCGCGTTGCGCTCGACACGCCCGATGGCCTCTGCCCCGGCCTCGCGTTCACGTTCGCCGGCCTGGAGCAGTACGACGAAGCGAGCGGCGGCCGTGCCGGGGCGTGGTCAGCCGTGGCGCCGGGCAAGCTGCCAGCCAACAACATCCCGTTGCGTCGTCGCGCCGAGTGAGGTGTCGGGATGAGCGGGTCCGCTCCGATTCCGGGCGAGCCGGGGACGTGAGTCCCCGGAGGGGTAAGGACGACGCGCGCGCGACGATAGCGCGAGGCCGGCCCGCACTCCCCTCCGGGGACTTACGTCCCCGGCTCGCCTCGGATCGCCACTTGCGATCGCCGAACCACACGTCGACTTCAGGTCGTCAGTTGCCGCGTACTCGACTCCGCGCCGCCGGCATGCGCCTCGACCAGTCGCACCCAGTCCGCCAGGATCGTCGCCATCGCGGCCTCGTCGACCATCTCCAGCGGCGCGTACACAATCGCCACCGCCGATGGCGTCGTGTCGCGCAGCTTGCCGGCCATCGAATCCTTGATCGGATTGCCGAGCGGCCGCGACGGCCCGCCGTCGTCCATCGTGTCGGCCACCACGAGCAGATCCTTCAGGTCGATCTCGTGGCCCGCCTGGTTGAACACGTAGCGCTCGCCGGCCTGCGCGATGCGCATCTGCAGCGCGCCCCTGAACTCCGACGCGTCGAGCACGCTCATCGGCAGGAAGGTCTGCAGCGAGAGCAGATTGTTGATGTCCACGAGGTTGTTGATGAACGTGAACTCGCGGCTCTCGGCCAGCGTGCGCAGCAGGTATTCGCTGGCCGGCTTGGCGCGCCCGGTCGGCCGGAAGCCGCTCTGGCGCAGCAGGCCGCGCACGCCCTTCGACCACTCGTCGGGTGTGACCGGCCCGTCGTCGCCCTGCTGCAGCATGCTGGCGATTGCCGTGGCGATCTCGTCGCGCAGCGCATCGCTCGATGGCGCAACTGTCACGCGACCGAAGTGAGCGAGGCCGATGCGCGATCGGAAGTCGGGCAGGTTGGCAGTGGCGCGGTCAAGCCAGGCGGTCATTGGCAGTCACTCTGCGGGTTGCATATTCGGGTAAGAGCCGCGACCGAAAGGGAGCGGGGGTAACTGCGGGCGGCGCGAGGTGGTCAGCCGTCGACGATTTCCCCGCTCCCTTTCGGTCGCGGCTCTTACCGGCTCGCCGGGAACGAGATCGCACATCGCATTCACCCGCGCGCCTCAAACCTTGCGTCGGCGCCGCGCACTCGTGCTGTTGCGGGCCGCTTCGCGCTGGCGTTCCAGTTCCTTGCG
>JBFWQT010000427.1:0-6387 GCA_050249295.1 Planctomycetota bacterium | reverse complement strand
GGCGGCAGCGAGGTCTACGACCTGATCATCAGCAAGATGCACGAGATGGAAGCCAAGTACATCGCTCACCAGACGAGCGAGTGGGAATGGATCAAGTGGGGTTACTGGATTGGCGCCGGCACGAACTGGAACCGCGGTCAGGGCAACGACTACGGCTGGGCGCACAGCAGCGACATCCACTACGAATACTGGAACCAGCTGAGCCCGGCCGAGTTCGCCGCTGCGAACGCCGAGTTCAACGCTAGCTGGGACCGCATCCTGGCTGCTGGCCTGAACTGATCTCGCTGCTCTCTGGAGCAACTGATCTACGGACAACGGGAGGCTCACGCCTCCCGTTGTTCATTGCTGTGTGTCGTGTGGTGTGTGTGTGTTCACGCTTTGAGCGAGCGGTGGTGCAGAGTCTGCTCTGCTTGCAGCTTGAAGCCCACGGGCTGCCGCCCGTGGGTCGCGCGAGCACAGGTCGCAGCGAGATCGGCGCCAGGTTGCATCACCGGTGGCCCCGATCCGCGCGCATGATCCAGCACGGCACGGCGAGCAGCAGGGGATCGATCACGGCACGGTCCGGCGGGGCATCATCGACATCGCGTTCACTCGGCGTGCACACGGAGAACCTGCCCGCCCGGCCTACTCCATCACCGGCCTGAGCACCTGCAGCGCCAGCTTCACCCGGCCGAACGGGGCCGACACCTGGATGCCCTGCACGTGGGGCTTCACTTCCTCCACCATCTCCAGCGCAATCGCCAGGCCCTCTTCCAGCGCCGCGTCCTTGCCCTTCTCCTGCGCGGCCGCCATGCGCTTCATGATGTGCTCGGGGATCTCCACGCCGGGCACCTCGTTGTTCATGAACTCGGCGTTGCGATAACTCACGAGCGGCCAGATGCCGGCGATGATCGGCACCTTCACGTGCTGGATGTTCTCGAGGAACGTGAACAGCTGCTTCGTGTCGAACACCGGCTGCGTGATCGCGTACTCGGCGCCAGCCTTCACTTTCCACTCGAAGCGGCGCAGTTCGGTCTCCATATCTACCGCGGCCGGGTTGGCGCCGACGCCGATGTGCCACGCCGTGCCCGATTGCAGCTGGTTGCCGCCGGGGTCGATGCCGTGGTTGAGGCGGCTCACAATGTTGGTCAGGCCGATCGCGTCCACGTCGAACACCGGCGTCGAATCCGGGTAGTCGCCCATCTTCGGCGGGTCGCCGGTGATCACCAGGATGTTGCGCAGGCCCACGGCGTAGAGGCCGAGCAGGTCGCTCATCATGCCGAGCATGTTGCGGTCGCGGCAGCAGTAGTGCAGCACCGACTCGATGCCGACCTTCTGCTCGATCAGGATCGCCATCGCCATCGCGCTCATACGCGCGGCCGCGCGGGGGCCGTCGGGCACATTGATCGCATCGACGCCGGCCTCCTTGAGCATCGCCGCGCCCTGCAGCACCTTGCTGGGATCGGCCCCGCGCGGCGGCGTGATCTCGATGCTGGTAACGATGTGGCCGTCGGCGATGCGCCTGGCGAAGCGGCTCTTGTCGGCGGTCGCCACGGTCGGCGCGTCGCTCGGCGGCTGCGTGCCGTTCTCCTGCTGCTTCTGCGCGCTGATCCGCGCGAACACGCGTTCGGCCGACATGCCGGGGCTGCGCGACCGGATCGACACGCGCATCGCCTTGATGCAATCCGGGCTCACCCCGCTCGCGCCGCCAACGCACCGGCAGCCGACCTCGACGAACTTCATGGCGTACTCGGCCATGTAGCTCGGGTTGGTCATGTAGATCAGCCGGCCGTCCACGTTCTGCGGCAGGCCCGCGGCCGGCAGCGCAAAACGCGGCCGCTGCGTGTAGCGCACCATCTTCTCGAGCGTGCTGAGCATGGGCGGCGGGCCGATGCCCGACAGGCCGATGATGTCGGCGCCCCACTGGTCGAGACGCTTGGTGTAGACGTCGGCCGGCGTGCCGAAGGTCAGCTCGCCGGTGAGGTTGGTCTCCATGCAGCAGATGATCGGCAGGTCGCTCAGGGCGCGCACCGCCAGGATGCACTGCTGGATCTCGGCCAGGTCCTCGAACGACTCGAGCACGAACATGTCGGCGCCGCCGTCGAGCAGCGCCTGGACCTGCTGCGTCCAGGCCTGGCGCGCCTCGTCGAGCGAGGTCGGGCCCCACGGCTCGAGCCGGATGCCGAGCGGGCCAATCGTGGCCGCGACGTAGAGGTCGTCGCCGGCGACTTCGCGCGCGAGCTTCACGCCCTTGTAGTTGATGTCGTCGACGAGCTCTTCGTGGCCGTAGGGCTGCAGCTTGAAGCGGTTGGCGGCCCAGGTGTTGGCCTGGATCACGTCGGCGCCGGCCTCGGCGTAGCTGGCGTGCACGTCGCGCACGAGCGCGGGCTGCGAGACGTTGATCTCTTCGTAGCAGCGGTTGATGAAGACGCCGCGGTTGTAGAGTTCCGAGCCCATGCCGCCGTCGAACAGTGCGACGCGATCGGCGATGAACTCGAGGAACGGCACCCTGGCCATGTTGCGTGGTCCCGGTTGGTGGAGCGGTCGCGGCGCGCGTCGAATGCGCGGTTGGCCGCGACGCGCGTAACCTGCCACCTGCGAGGCGTCGCGACAAGATGGCCGGCGCGAGCGGTTACAGATTCGACCGGGCATTCTAATGGTGGCGTGCGTGGCGGCGGGGCACCGTGGCGACATTCACCTGACGGGGAGCACGCCATGAGCTGGTTCGGACTGATCGGAATGCGGCGCATGCCGCCGCCGACGCAACGCTTCGTTGGCTCGGTGCATCATCCCGGCGAGGTCGCCGGTCCGGCTCGCGCGCGCAGGCGCAAGCGGGGCGAGCGGCTGGCCATGCACCTGCGACGCGCACCGGCGCCGCTCTCGATTGCGCTGCGCGTGGGCGCGTACACCAGCATCTACGCGATCGGGCCGTCGATGATCCTGTGGTTGCTGAACCCGACGCCGCCGCATATCGCGGCGGCAGCGGCGTGCTGCCTCGGCCTCGGGTTCCTGGTTGGCGCGGGGGTGTGGCTTGCCGAGCGAGATCGCCGCACGATCCGGCACTGAACTGGCGGCGGTCTCGCGGTCGCTGGCTCCAGTTCTGCGCGCGCGGTGACGAAGAGATACTGCACGCCTGTCGCGCTTCCGCTTCCCGTCCGTCCGCCGGTCATGACCGACGCCCCGCCACCCGCCACCGCCGGCGACGCCTCCGTCACGCTCGCGACCGCGCAGGCATCCGCGCGAACCGCCGCGGCATCGGCACGGGCCGGCGAGGCGACGACCACCGGCGAGGCGATCCGCTCCGCGTGGGTCGTCAGTGGCGTCACGCTGATCTCCCGCGTGCTCGGCCTCGTGCGCGACATCGCGACGGCCGCGCTGTTCGGGGCGAGCTGGATCCAGGACGCGTTCGTGCTGGCGTTCATGGTGCCCAACCTGTTCCGCCGGCTGTTCGGCGAGGGCTCGCTCTCGGCCGCGTTCGTGCCGGTCTACACCGACGCGCTCGAACATCGCGGCATCGCGCCCGCGCGCCGCCTGCTCGCCAACGTGCTGACCGCCGTGGTCCTGCTGATGGCGATCGTCACCGTCGTAGTCATCCTGCTTGGCGCGCTGCTGCCCGACGCCGCCTTCGCGTTCGCCTTCGACCCCGCCAACGCGGCCGAGTTGCAGAAGCTCGCGCTGTTCCGCGACCTGCTGCCGGTGCTCACGCCGTTCGTGATCATCATCTGCGCGCTGGCCGTGCTCGGCGGCGCGCTCAACGTGCACGGCCGCTTCTTCGTGCCGGCGTTCGCGCCGGTGCTGCTCAACGTCGCGTGGATGGCCGGCATTGCCGTCGCCTGGTTCGCGCTGCCCGGCGAGCCGCCCCTGCAGGCGCTCGTGGTGGCCGGCAGCGTGATCGTCGGCGCGACACTCGGCTGGCTGCACCACCTTGTGCCGTTGCGGCGCATCATGCGCGCGGCCGGCGTCGCGAACGCAGAGGAGCGGCTGCGCCCGGTGCTCGACCTGCGCGACCGCGACATGCGCACGATCTTCTCGCGCATGGGCCCCACGCTGCTCGGCCTCGGCCTGCTGCAGGTATCGGTGCTGATCGCCAACCTCATCGCCGAGGCCTTCGTGGCCGGCGACGGCGCGGTCTCGGCGCTCTACTACGGCAACCGGCTGATGCAGTTCCCGCTCGCGCTGATCGGCACCGCGATGGGCATCGCTGTGTTCCCGGTGCTGGCGCGCCACATCTCGCGCGGCGAACTCGTCTCGTTCCGCCGCGCGCTTACCGACTGCACGCGCATCACGCTGTTCCTCGCAATCCCGGCCAGCGTCGGCCTCGTGGTGCTGGCCGGTCCGCTGGTCGAGGTGCTGTTCCGTCGCGGCGCGTTCGAGGCCAGCGCCCAGGCGCGCACCGCCGCCGTCGTGGCGTTCTACGGCCTCGGCGTGATCGCCGCGTGCGTGCGCATGCTGCAGACGCGCGCGTTCTTTGCGCTCGGCGACACGCGCACGCCGGTGCGCATCGCAGTCCAGATGACCGTGCTCAACCTGGTCGGCAACATCATCCTGGTGCAGACGCCGCTGCAGGAGGCGGGCCTGGCGCTGAGCACCGCCGTGACGACGACGCTGTCGTGCGTGGCGCTCTCGTGGAAGCTGCGCCGGATGGATGGCGCGAGCACCGCGCCGCCCGGCGAGTTCGCGTCGCTGGTGCGCAGCGTGGTTCGCAGCTGCCTCGCGGCCGGCATCATGGCGGCCGGTGTGATTCCCGCCGCGGCCGCGCTGGGCGGCGTGGAGGGTGGCTGGCGCGCGTTCGGTTCACTCGGTCGTGTGGCCGTGCTTGGCGGCCTGGTGGCCGTGGCGATCGGCGTGTTCCTGGTTGCGGCCCGGCTGTTGCGCGCGCCCGAGTTGCGCGAGCTGTTGCGGCGCGGGCGCTGACGCGATCTGCGCGGTCGTACTACACATCGCCTGCTATACTCCCGCTCCCGCCGCGTGCGCTCACGCAGCGGCTACCGACCTCCGATCGACGACGAAGAAGACCGACCATGACCCGTCCGCTCTCGACCATCGACGCGCGCCACCCGTACGCCGATTTCATCCACGAGGTGCAGAAGCCCGCGCGCTACATCGGCGGCGAATACATGTCCGTGCGCAAGGATCCGGCCGACGTGAAGGTCAGCGTCTGCCTCGCGTTCCCCGATATCTACGACATCGGGATGAGCCACCTCGGCACCAAGATCCTCTACTCGCTGCTCAACAAGACCGACGGCATCGCCTGCGAGCGCGCGTTCGCGCCGTGGGTGGACATGGAAGCGCAACTGCGCTCGCGCCAGCTGCCGCTGGTCAGCCTCGAGTCGTGGCGGCCGCTCGGCGAGTTCGACGTCATAGGCTGCAGCCTGCAGTACGAGATGACGTACACCAACGTGCTCAACTTGCTGGACCTGGCTGGCCTGCCGGTGCGCGCGGCCGACCGCAACGAGTCGCACCCGCTGGTCATCTGCGGCGGGCCGGTGGCGACGCACCCCGAGCCGCTCGCGCCATTCGTCGATGCCTTTCTGATCGGCGACGCCGAGGAGCGGCTGCCGAAGTCGATGCTCAACTTCGCCGAGTGGAAGGCCGCCGGCGTGCCGCGTCGCGAGATTCTCAAGCGGCTGGCGGCGATGGGCGGCTGGTACTGCCCGGCGCTGTACGCGCACAAGGAGTGCGAGCGCAGCGGCCTGATGGTGATCGACGCCGAGGCCAGCGAGGGCCCGGTGCCGGTGCATCGTGCGTTCGTCGAGGACATCAGCGACTACCCGTTCCCGTCTGACTCACCGGTGGCCGCGGCCGAGGCGATCTTCGAGCGCATGAGCATCGAGGTCGCGCGCGGCTGCACCGAGGGCTGCCGCTTCTGCCAGGCGGGCATGATCTACCGCCCTGTGCGCGAGCGCGAACCCGAGCAGATCATCGACAGCGTGATGGCCGCGATCAAGAACGGCGGCTTCGACGCGATCGGCCTGAGCAGCCTCTCCACGGCCGACTACTCGTGCGTCAGCCCGCTGATCAAGAAGCTCACCGAGCGGCTGCACGCCGAACGCGTCTCGCTCGGCGTCGCCTCGCTGCGCGCCTACGGCCTGGACGAAGACGTCTTCGACTCGATGGCGAAGTTCAAGGCCGGCGGGCTGACGTTTGCGCCGGAGGCCGGCACGCAGCGCATGCGCGACGTGATCAACAAGAACGTCTCCGACGAGGACATGTTCAAGACCGCGCACAACGTGTTCTCGCGCGGCTGGCAGAAGATGAAGCTCTACTTCATGCTCGGCCTGCCGACCGAGACCGACGAGGACCTCGAGGGCATCATCCTCACGGCGGCGCGCGCCCGCGAGATCGGCCTGCAGTACCACGCGCGCAGCCGCGTCGAGGTCACGGCGAGCGTGAGCAGCCACGTGCCGA
>JBFWQT010000426.1:0-6389 GCA_050249295.1 Planctomycetota bacterium | reverse complement strand
GCGACCAGATCCGTCCGTGGCGCCATCAACTCGGCCTGCCGCTGATCATCAGCGAGATCGGTTACCGCTCGGCTGACGGCAGCGTGACCCGGCCCTGGAACTACTTCCTGCCCGGCGACGTCGACATGGAGGAGCAGCGGCGCGGCTACGAGGCGTTCTTCCGCGCGTGGTACGACGACGACATGCTGCAGGGCGTGTACTTCTACAACTGGTTCGGCGAGGGTGGGCCCGACGACAAGAACTACACGCCGCGTGGCAAGCCAGCGGCCACAGTGATGCAGAGCTGGTACGCGAAGATCGCCGAGCGCGACATCAAACGGGCGGCCGAACGAGCTGCGCATCCCGACCCGACTCCGCCCGCGCCGCTGACCAACGAGAACCGGCCGGTCGACCCCGACCCGCCGATCGGCCCCGCGCTGCCGCCCGACTGGCCGCACGGAAGCCCCGGCACCGACAGCCTCGAGCCGCGCGGTTTGCCGTCATTGCTGGTGCCCGAGGAGTTCCGCAGTTCGCCGACGCTCGCGGTGCGCTTCCGCGGGCACGAATCGTGGTCGGAAGTCGGCACTCGCATCACCACGCCGATCATTGAAGCGGGCAAACCGCAGAAATGGGAAATCGTGCTGATCGATCCGGTCGACCGGATGGTGATCGTGCGCGACGCCTCGCGCATGCAGACGATCACGCTGCGCGGCGATTGAGCAGGCGAGATGCGCCGGCTGATCGGGCAGCAGGGCGGCACACCGCCGGTTTGACGGTACGATGCCGCCACCCGCTTCCACCAGGACGCCAGCATGCCGCTCGCTGCGCTGCAACAGCTGCGCGACTGGATGGCGACGCGGCGCTGGACGCCGTTCGCGTTCCAGGAGGCCACGTGGGCAGCCTTCCTGCGCGGCGAGAGTGGCCTGATCAGCGTGCCGACCGGCGCAGGCAAGACCACGGCCGCGACATTCGGACCGCTGGCGGAAATCGTGGCTGGCGGACAACGCGGGTTGCAGCTGGTTTATCTCTCGCCGTTGCGCGCGGTCTCGCGCGACATCGAGCGTGCACTGAAGGAGCCGCTCGAGGGCCTTGGCGTGGCGCATCGCGTGCGCGTGGAAAGCCGCACCGGCGACACCAGCACGTGGCGCAAGAAGAAGCAGCGCGAGCAACTGCCCGAGGTGCTGGTCACCACGCCTGAGTCGCTGACCGTGCTGCTCAGCTACCCCGACACGCCGGCGCACTTCACGCAGTTGCGCGCCGTGGTCGTCGACGAGTGGCACGAACTGATGTCGTCGCGCCGCGGCACGCAGACCGAACTCGCGCTCGCGCGGCTGCGCCATTTTGCCCCGCAGGCCCGCAGCTGGGCTGTCTCGGCGACCATCGCCAACATGGATGAAGCCGCGCAGACCGCCGTGGGCACCGGTCGCGACTTCACGCTGATCACCGACCCGGCGCTCGAACGTCAGGTGCACGTCGAGTGCATCCTGCCGCGCGACATCGACAGCTTCCCGTGGCACGGCCACCTCGGCCTGAAGATGCTGCCGGACGTGCTCGACCGGCTCGACCTCAAGCAGAGCACGCTGTTGTTCACCAACATTCGCGCGCGCGCCGAGCGTTGGTACCGCGCGATCCACGATGCGAAGCCACGCTGGCGGCATCGGCTCGCACTGCATCACGGCTCGCTCGACCAGACCGAACGCGCGCGCGTCGAGGCCGGGCTGCGCAGCGGCGACGTGCGCATCGTCGTCTGCACCTCGTCGCTCGACCTCGGCGTGGACTTCGGCCCGGTCGAGCGCGTCTTCCAGATCGGCTCGCCGAAGGGTGTCTCGCGGCTGATCCAGCGGGCCGGACGCGCGGCGCACCGGCCCGGCATGCCGTGCACCGTGATCTGCGTGCCGACGCATGCGCTCGAGCTGGTGGAGATCGCGGCGGCGCGCGACGCGGTGCAACGGCGCGAGGTCGAGCCGCGCAAGCCGCTGCTCAAGCCGCTCGACGTGCTGACCCAGCACCTCGTCACGTGCGGCCTGGGTGGCGGCTTCGAGCCTGCCGGGCTGTTCGACGAGGTGCGCGCGGCAACGTCGTACGCCGACCTCACGCGCGAGGAGTTCGAGCATGCGCTCGCGTTGATGCGTGACGGTGGCAACGTGCTGCAGAGCTACGACGAGTACCGCCGGCTGCACCCCGAGAACGGCCCCGCGAGCCGGCACACGGTGCCCGACGAGCGCATCGGCCGGCTGCACCGTCTCAACATCGGCACGATCATGGCCGACTCGACGATCCGCGTGCGCCACGTCAACGGCCGCGACATGGGCAGCATCGAGGAGGGCTTCATCGCAATGATGAAGGCCGGCGACACGTTCCTGTTTGCCGGGCAGATGCTGGAGTTCGTGAGCATCCGCGACATGGTCGCGCGGGTGCGCAACGCGCGCGCGCCGTCGGGCGTCACGCCGGCGTGGTCCGGCGGTCGCATGCCGATCTCCACCTGCCTCTCGCATGCCGTGCGCCGCACGCTGCAGCAGGTGGCCGATGGCAGTGCCAGCGCCGACGAGTTGCTCGCGGCCGCGCCGGTGCTCGACGCGCAGCGACGGCTCTCGCACATCCCGGCGGCCGATGAGTTGCTCGTCGAACTCGGCGAGACCAGCGACGGCCATCACATGTGGCTCTACCCGTTCGAGGGCCGGCTCGTGCACGAGGGGCTCGCGGCGTTGCTCGCGCTGCGGCTCAGTCGCACGCAGAGCGCCACGTTCGGCATGTCGTACACCGACTCCGGCATCGAGATGGTGACGCCGGTGCCGGTCCCGTGGCGCGACGCGCTGGCCGATCCGCGGCTGTTCGAAGCCGAACACCTGGTCGCCGACATCGTGGAGACGCTGAACCTGGCCGAGCTCGCGCGCCGGCAGTTCCGCGAGATTGCGCGCGTCAGCGGCCTCGTGTTCCAGTCGCACCCCGGCACGCGCCACACAATGGGCCAGCTGCAGGCCAGCTCGGGCCTGATCTACGACGTGTTCCGCAAGTTCGACCCCGGCAACCTGCTGCTCGCGCAGGCTCGCCGCGAGGTGCTCGACGCGCATCTCGAGCAGGAGCGACTGCTCGCCACGCTGGCGCGTTTGCGCGCCGCGACGCAGGTGATCAAGGTTGTGTCGCGGCCCACGCCGCTCGGCTTCCCGCTGCTCGTTGATCGGCTCGGCGCGCAATTGACCACCGAGAGCCTGCGCGAGCGGATCGAACGAATGAAGGCCGAATGGGCGATCCAGTTCGAGGCAGAGGATGTCGGGTGACTCCTCAGTCTCGTCGTGAGTCCCGTTGATGCCGATCAGAGTCGCGCGCGCAGCAAGCGGCCACGCGAGCTGGTCAGCTTCCGACGACAGGTGATTCGCTCGCGCGGCTCTGATCGGCACCAACTCGACGCAACCGCGGGGCCACGTTCAGGTCGCCATGCCGTTCGCCATCGCGATCAACGACACCGCATTGAACGTGATGTGGAACACGATCGGCACCGCCAGGTTGCGCGTGCGCTCGTATGACCACGCCAGCAGCATGCCGAGCGCGACCAGCGGAACATGCCCGGCATCGTGCATCAGCGCGAACAGCAGAGCACTGAACACGATCGCCATCGGCACACCGACCAGCTTGCGCAGGCCGACGTACAGCACGCCGCGGAACATGATCTCCTCGACCAGCGGCGCGACCACGCCGGCACTGACCACCACGGCAATCCACAACTGCGGGTCGGCTGACGGCGGCGAGGCGAGCAGCTTCTGCACGATGATCTGCTTCGGCGGGGGCACGCCGAGCGCGTGCGATACCACCTGGTAGATCAGGTTGACCGCGAGCACGGCGAAGAAGCCGGTCAGGGTGATCACCAGCATGTGCTTCCACACGCCGCGGAATGAGACGCGTGGCATCGCCACCGCCAGCAGGTTCTGGCCATGGATGGCGGCGATGAACCACAGCAGACCGGCCGTCACGGCCAGGCGGATCCCGGCGTCGCACATCAGCCGGGTGGGCAGCCCGAACGAGCCATCAAGCCGGCGCATCAGCATCACCGTGATGATGATCGACGCGCCGATGCCGAGCGCGAACTCCATCACGCCCCACTGGGGCATCGCCTCCGGCTTGTCATCCTCCGGTACCAGCGGCCGCTTCGCCTCGCCCTGCGCATCGCGCGCCCACGTAACGTTGAACAGGTACGGCCGACGCGGCCCCAGCGGCGGCGCGCCCTGCGGCGGCGTGGTGCGACGCAGCCACCAGATCAACAGCCACGAGCAGATCGCGCCGAGCACGATCACCACGATGATCACCGGCTGCGACGGCAGGTCCGCGGCCGAGGCAACCGTGGCGGCGGTCTGCGTCTGCGCCTGCGCCTGAACGTCAGGGGCGTCGGCCAACGAAAGCAATGAATGCACCACCGGCACCGTTCAGTTCGAGTGCGGCATCAACGTGATCAGCAGTTGATACTTCATGCCGGACGGCAGGCCATCATCCTTCGCTTCTTCCTGCGAGAGGATCTGCACCGGGCTGGACGTCGCCAGCGCGTTCTTGCAGTTGGTGGTCAGTTGTTTGATCAGGTTGTCGCGCAGCGTGTCCGGCGAGAGGCCGCCCTTCTCCTCGAAGTACAGTGTGACCGTGATCGTGTGCGGGTCGCGGATCCGGCTCTCCTTCGGCGGGTCGAGCTTGACCTCGCGCACGATCAGCTCGTCGTTCTGGTTGCCGAACGCGCGCAGCTCGCGCATCACCGCCTGGAACTGGTACGTCGGTTCGAGCGCGGCGAACGCCGACTGCGTGAGCGGCAGCGCCTTCTCCCACCCGGCCTTGGCCTCGCGGAAGCGGTCGCCGTCCGACTTGACCTGCTGCTTCTGGCGCTCGACTTCCTTGCGCACCTTGCTGGTCGCGTTGACGTAGTCGTTGGCGGTCAGGATCAGCAGCGTGATCGTGATCATCGCGATCAGCGCCGACCCGTAGAGGAACAGCGAGCCATGCAGGAACTTGCGGCGCTCGATCGTCGCGCGCGTCTCGAGCCTGACGGTCAGCGCGTCCTTCTCCAGCGCCATGCGCGCAAGGCCGGCCGCCACGGCGTACTGGTGCGGGAACTTCGACGGGTCGCCGTCGCCGCGCTTGCACGGCTCGGCCACGCTGCCGGTGCCAATGTGCGCGAACGGATTGAACGCCACCACCGGCTGCTTGAACCGGCTGGACATGAACTCCATGAACCCCTTCATCCGCACGATCTCGCCGCCGATCGCCACGCGCGAGACGTTGAGGCCGCGGATGCGCAGCTGCAGCTTCGCGAAGTTCACCGACGAGTCGAGCATGCGGAAGAACTGGTCGCCCACGCTCCACAGCGAGACCTGCAGCGCGTCGCCGTCACGACGGCCCGGCGACGGCGGCGACATGTCGCCCTTGCTCATCAGGCCGCGCCAGCACTTGATCGGCGGCGCGTTCCAGTGTTCCTGCGCGGCCTCGGCAAACTGCTTGCCGCCGGTGCCCACGTTGCGCGCAAAGACCAGCGAGCGGTCGGTGATCAGGCACAGCTCGGTCTCGTTGTAGCCGACGCTGGCGACGAGCACGGTCTCGCCTTCCTTCACCTCGCCGCCCAGCAGCCACGCGTTGTAGAGGCCGAGCGACGCGGTGGAGAGCTGCTGCGGCTTGATGCGCAGGCCGCGCAGGCGGTCGTTCTGCCGCTCGACGAAGTCGGTCTTGGCGAGCGCGACGAGCACGGTGTCGTCTTCCGACAGGTCGTCCTCGGGCCGCGGCAGCACAGTCCAGCTGCAGGCCACGTCGTCGGTGCCGTTGTTCGTGATCTCGTCGATCTCGAACTGGATGCTCAGTTGCTGCCGCGCCTCGGGCCCGACCGGCACCTTGAAGTAACGCAGGATCAGCTCGCGGCCGGACAGGCCGACCACGCCGCGCGAGTACGCGAGCCCGGCATCGGCGTACTTGTCGAGCAGCGCGCCAGCCTCGGCCGTGGCCTTGGGCACAGCCTCGCCGGTGGTGTCATCGCCGAACAGCTCGGTCGGCACGCTGATCGCGCTGACGACCTTGATGCCTTCGGCGGTCTGTTCGAGTTCGACGAAGCGGACAGCCGAGCTGCCGGGATCGATTCCGATTGCGCCCATAGTGATGTGTGGCGTGCGTGGCTGCGGGCTGCGGCCGACCTGGCGATGTGAAGGGTTGTGACCCCGCCCGTGGCGGCCGGCTTACGGAGATTGCGCGGGGGCCCACCATTCTGCGAGCCGCCGGGCCATGCGACAAGCCTGATCATGCGGAGCGGGCACGCAACGCGTGGTGCAGGCTTCCAGCCTGCATCCTGGTGTGGTGCAGGCTTCCAGCCTGCGCTGGGTTGTTCGGGGTGCCGGTTTCTTGGGGGTGGCACGGATGCAGGCTGGTAGCCTGCACCACCCCACAAGCCT
>JBFWQT010000425.1:0-6408 GCA_050249295.1 Planctomycetota bacterium | reverse complement strand
TGGGCATGGGCACGGGCTTGGGCAAGGGCATGGGCACGGGCATGGGGTGAGTGGGGCATGGGCAAGGGCAAGGGCACGGGCACGGGCATGGGCATGGGGTGATGGGGTGAAGGGGTGAAGGGGGCAAGGGCAAGGGGTGAGAGGGCTCGCGGCAAGGGCCGCAAGGGCTTCGCCGTTTGCATTCCGCTGGCGTCGCGCTATCGTCCGCGCGCGATCACTCGCCACCCCACCCACCCACCCACACCACCCACCCGGCAACGGCAACGACATGACCGACCCGACCTCCGCCCAGTCGTACCGGCCGATCCATGTGCTCGGCGTGCCGCTCGATCATGGCGCCGGTCGGCGCGGCGTCGGAATGGGGCCGGCCGCGATGCGCATCGCCGGGCTGCACAATCGACTGGCCGTGGTGCCGGGCGCGTCGGGCCTGCGCGACCTCGGCGACCTGGTGGTGCCGGCGCCGGAGACGCTGCCCGAGGGTGATCGCAATGCGCGCTTCCTGCCGCTCGTGACCAGCGTGTGCAAGGAGCTGGCGGCGCGCGTCGGCACTATCCTGCGCGACGGCGCGTTCCCGCTCGTGCTCGGCGGCGATCACTCGATCGCGATCGGCACCATCTCCGGCCTGGCGGCGCACCTGGCCGGGCAGAACCCGGATGCCACGCGCCCGCCGCGCCTCGGCGTGCTGTGGTTCGATGCGCATGGCGACATCAATACGCCACAGACCACGCCAAGCGGGAACATCCATGGCATGCCGGTGGCCTGCCTGCTCGGCAACGGCCCGGCGTCGCTGGTCAACATCGGCTACGACGGCGCCAAGCTCGACCCGGCGCGCGTGGTGCAGATCGGCCTGCGCGACGTCGACGAGGGCGAGAAGGCGCTGATCCGCAACAGCGGAATCCATGCGTTCACGATGAGCGACATCGACATGCGCGGCATGGGCGAGGTGATGCGCGAGGCAATCGGGTTCGCGACGCGCGACGTGGACATGCTGCACATCAGCTTCGACATCGATTCGCTCGATCCGCGCGAGGCGCCCGGCACCGGCACCACCGTGCCCGGCGGGCTGACCTGGCGTGAGGCGCACCTCGCACTCGAGATGGTCGCCGAGACCGGCAAGCTGACCAGCTTCGAACTGGTGGAAGTCAACCCGACGCTCGACCACGGGAACCACACGGCCGGCGTGGCCGTCGACCTGATCGCCAGCGCGCTCGGCAAGCGCATCCTGTAGGCGGCGACCGCGTCCGCGACCTCCGATCGCCGTCACAGCGGCTTCGCGGCTGCATCCAGCGTGCGACGGATCGCGCGCGCAAGCCGCACCGCGGTGTACGGCTTCTGGATCGTGGCCGTCGCAGCCACCGCCATCCGACGCGTCGAGTCGGACGCGTCGTACCCGCTGACAAACACCACCTTCAGCGCCGTCCAGCGCTCGCTCAACAACTCGCACAACGTCGTGCCGACCATGTCCGGCAACACGAGGTCGGCCACCACGATGTCCGGCGGCGCATCGGGCTGCCAGGCGAGCGCTTCCTGGCCGGTGCGCATCGCCGTGACACGGTAGCCGAGGCGCTCCAGGCCGCGGGTCGTGGCCAGCCGCACCGGGTCGTCATCCTCCACAAGCAGTACATGCTCCGCGCCGGTCGCGTCGGTGGTGTTGGCGTGAGTGTTGCTCGCATCGAACTCGCCCGACCCCATTGCCAGCTGCGGAGCGGGCCGCGCCGACGGGAAGGTCAACTCGAAGCGCGCACCCTGGCCCGGCGCCGTGTCGAGTTCGATCTGCGCGCCATGCTGCTGCGCGACGCCCCACACGGTGGGCAGGCCGAGGCCGCTGCCGCTCGCGCGCGTCGTGAAGAACGGCTCGAACGCGCGGCGGCGCGTCGCCTCGTCCATGCCCTCGCCGGTGTCGGCGACGGTCAGCGTCACGCTGTCCTGGCTGCCGCGCGTGGCGATCGTGAGGCGGCCGCCGCCGGGCATCGCGTCGCGCGCATTGGAGACGAGGCTGGTGATCAGCAACTCGATGCCGGCCGTGTCGCCGGGGAAGGTCGGGATCGACTCGTCGAGGTCGAAGTGCACCTCGATGTTCTCGGGCATGCTGCGCACGAGCAGCGTCTGCAGGTTGCCGACCACCACGTTGAGGTCGGCCGGCACGGGAGTACCGCCGGGCTGGCGACGGGCGAACATCAGCAGGTGCCGCGTGAGCGTGGCGGCGCGCGCGGCGGCCTCGGCAATCTCGCGCACCATCACCAGCGACTGCTCGGGCATCGGATCCTCGAGCAGCAGGCTGGCGTTGCAGAGCACCGGCGTCATGGTGTTGTTGAGGTCGTGCGCGATGCCGCCCGCCAGGCGCCCGACGGCTTCCAGGCGCTGCGCCGTGGCGACGTTCTGCTCCATCCGTCGTTGCTCGGTGATGTCGCGGCCGACGCCGAACAGCAGGCCGGAGTCGGGCAGGCTGCGGACGTTCCACTGGATCGTGCGGTACTGGTTGTCGGTGCCGCGCAGGCGGTTGACGAAGTTCTGCACCCGGCCGCCGGCGCGCAGGTCGGGCGCCAGCGCCAGCGTCGCCTCCACGTCGTCCGGCGCGATGTAGTCGGTGATCGGGTGGGTCAGCAGCTCGGCTTCCGACCAGCCGAGCAGGCGCTGCCAGGCCGGGTTGACCTGCACCAGGCCGCCGTCGATGACACCGATCAGCAGCAGGTCCATCGACTCGCGCCACAACATGTCGCGATGGGCCTCGGCCGACGACGCGCGACGGCGCATCTCCTCCTCGGCCCGTCGCACGTCGGTCACGTCATGCAACGTCGTCAGCGTGCCGCCGCGGTCAGCGGTGCCGAGCGGCGTGGTCTGCACCTGGAAGACCCGCCCGTCACGCGACAGTGTGCGATCGGCGCCATGACCATCCGGGTCAGGCCCGCCCGCAATCGCCTTGATCAGGTCGGGCAGGGCGTCGGCGACCGGCCGGCCAATCAGGTCGTGATCGGTATTCCAGAGGCGCAACGCCGCCGGGTTGAGGTCGACCAGCCGGCTGCCACTGTCGTACACCACGATCGGATCGCGGGTCATCTCGACGAAGCGCTCGCGGGCGATCGGCATCAGATCCAACAGGCCGAAGCGCAGCAGCGCGATCGCGATCAGCAGGTTGCGCAGCGCCAGCGTCAACGGTGCGGTGTCGCGATGCGCGCCCCACGGCGAGACACCCGCCGCGACCAGGATGCCGCCGACAAACGGCAACGCGGTGCCGAGCAGGATCAGCACGGCCTGGCGACGATAGATCGTCGGTGCGCCGAACGCGCGCGACCCGATCAACAGCATCAACCCCATGTCCTGCACGAACACCGCCAGCGAGAGCAGCCAGCACAGCGGACCGAACGAATATGTCAGCCCGTCGAACGGCGTCGCCTCGATGATCCGCGCGTCGCGCCGCAGCAGGTCGAGCCACGGATCGCTGATGACGACCAGCACGGCGAACGCAAACAACGCCACCAGCACCCGGCCCACCCGGCGCGCTCGCCGGTGCGACACGCCGGTGTAGCCCAGCGCGAACATGATCAGCAGGCTGCCGCTGGCCACCGCCGGGATCCACTGCAGTGTGTCGAACGTGATCCGCCACGACGGGTTGGCTGACGTCGTCTCGGCGATGAAGCCGATCGTGTACAGCATGTGCGCGAACGAGGCCGCGCCGAACCAGCGCGCCGCGGCGTTCCGGTGGATCCAGGCGTACACGCCGATCGCCGCGGAGATGACCGCGGACGCCAGGTACGGCAACAGGAAGACCAGCGCCTCCGGCAACGGCGGTCCTCCTGTGCGCGTCTTGCGAGCCACCTTCGCCCTGACCACTATACGCGTCGAATCGGGCCCGGAGCAATCCGCCGCGCGCCGACCGACCGACCGCGGCTGGCCAGCTGGCCAGCATGCTTGCATGACCGGCATGCGCCGCGCGACAATGGATTGATCGGGCAGGTGTGCAGCGCGCGAACCGGACGTCCACCCGCCCGGCTCGCCTCGCGCAGTACCCACCGCGCGCTCCGCATCACGCCCGACGCACTGCCCCCGACGTTCTGACGTTCCGACGTTCCGACAGACGTGCCCCCCCGGGCTCCCCGGCCCAAGGACAATCATGACTTCACGCACCATTGCGCTGGCCGCGATCGCGGCCGTGATCCTTGCGTCCTGCGCCGCCATCCACGACGCCGCCGCCCAGGGCCGGCGTCCGCCGCAGCAACAGGAGGAGAGCGCCGGGCCCGATTTCTTCAATCTCGGGCCGGTCGGGATGATGGGCATGCCGGGCAGCGACGGCATCGACGTGCGCCAGGTGGACGCCGACGGGCGCGCCGCGGCGGCCGGCATCAAGGTGGGCGACGGCATTGTCGCGGTGGCCGGGCACAGGTTTGCGGCCGGCGAGGACGTCATCGAGGTCTACGCGGCCGCGTTCGACCGGGCCGAGGAGAAGGACGGCAAGCTCTCGCTCGAGTTGCGCGACGGCCGCACCGTGGAACTCACGCTGAAGAAGACCGGCAAGCACAGCGACACCGACCTGGCCGAGAAGGACGACGAGGCCCTGCGTGCCGCGGCCGAGTACATCGCCGGCAAGCAGCAGGGCGACGGGTCGTTCTACACGATGCTCGGCGGCAACAACGGCCGCACGGTGGTCACCTCGTTGTGCGGCCTGGTGCTGATGTCCACCGGCCAGCGCGGCTACTACGGCCACATCGATCGCGCCGCGAAGTACGTGATGGAGAACGCCGGCGTGTACGAGGGGTTCGGCGGCCGTCAGCCCGACCCGAAGTGGGACCAGACCAACTGGGGCCTCGGCTACGCCTGCTGGTTCATCTATGCGTACTACGAGCTGCGCAAGGACCCGGCCGCGAAGCCCGCGCTGCAGCGCTTTGCCGACCAGCTCTCGGCCAGCCAGGCGGTGGGTACCGAGACCGGCGCCTACAACAAGGGTGGCGGCTGGGCGCACGGCCCCGCGAAGAACGGCCCCAACGCGCTCAACTACCTCGAGCTCGAGATCATCTCGAACTACGCGCTGGCTGGCCTCGCGATGTGCAAGCACGCCGGCTGCACCGT
The DNA here is from genome assembly GCA_050249295.1 of Planctomycetota bacterium. Lineage (GTDB taxonomy): Bacteria > Planctomycetota > UBA8742 > SKZP01 > SKZP01 > JBFWQT01. Next base: position 1,344 of record JBFWQT010000425.1, on the reverse strand, counting down.
CGACGACGCCGTGATCAAGCGGGCGCAGGCGTACATCGCCGACTGCACGGTGGGCAGCGGTGGCGTCGCGTACTCGACGCGTCGCGGGCAGTTCCCGGGCACGGCCGAGCCGGGCCGCACGTCGGGCGCGCTGTTCGCCATGCTCGCCAGCGGCGCCGACAGCGGGCTGTGCGGGCGCATGAGCAACTACATCAAGACGCTGGTCGACCGGGTGCCGTTCGGCCACGGCAGCCCGTGCCTGCACATGCTGGCCGGCGCGCTCGGCGCGAACGCCGCGGGGCGCGACAACTGGCGCACGTACTGGGGCCGCTGGCGCCTGCGCATCATGGTCTGCCGGCGCGAGGACGGCAGCTTCACGTCGTGCCCCACGAAGGAGACCGCGCAGATCGGCAACACCGACCTGACCGTCGGCCGCCTGTGGACCACGGCCAACCTCGCGCTGATCCTCGGCATCCGCAAGGGCCACCTGCCGACGATGCAGGGCAAGCTCAAGGACGGCCTCAAGCAGCCCGAGCCCGAACCCGACCAGACGCCCGCGCCCGACCCGGCGAACCCCGGGGCCGGTGAGCCGCCCGTGACCGGCGGTGGTGGCAGCGAGGCGACGCCGGCGAATCCCGGGCCCGGTCCCGACACGCCGGAGCCGGTGAAGCCCGACCCCGCGCCGGAGCCCCCGGCGATCGTGTTCCCGAAGGGCACGCGCGGCTACGAGCTGTACATGAACGTGCTGACGATGATCGTGCCGCAGGGCCATCGCGCGTTGAAGGCCGAGTCGTTCAGTGAGTCGCTGGCGATGCTCAACGAGAACTACCGCATGAAGGTGGAGCAGCTGGCCGGCCGCATGGTGAGCAGCGCGAAGGGCGACGACCAGGAGGCGCTGAAGACGATCCGCGACCTGGCGTCCGGCAAGTAGCCCCCGGGGCGGCCAGCGAGCCCGGGCGGCCCGGGCGGCCCGTGCGAGCCCGGGCGGCCGGTTCGTCAGCGCGAAACAGCATGAGTTCGGACGATGCTGGCTGGGCCGGACGTGAGCGTCGTCGAGCGCGTGTTCGCGAAGCGCTCCTCTCCGCAGCCCCGGAGGGGCGGCCCTGCAGTAGCCCGGGGCGTGAGCCCCGGGATTGCCTCGGGCGACACTCTCTCGCTCTTCGTCACCTGCAGGAGCCCCGGAGGGGCGGCCCTGCAGTAGCCCGGGGCGTGAGCCCGGGATTGCCTCGGGCGTCACCTGCAGGAGCCCCGGAGGGGCGGCCCTGCAGTAGCCCGGGGCGTGAGCCCCGGGATTCGGCGATGCCGGCGTCACGCGCTGCATCAACATGGATGGAAGAAGATTGGACACAGAGAACACAGAGAACA
>JBFWQT010000424.1:0-6411 GCA_050249295.1 Planctomycetota bacterium | reverse complement strand
CTGCGGCTCGACCCGGCCAACCGCCGCGCGATGCTAGTGATGGGGCGCCTGCTGTTCCTCGAGGGCATGGCGAAGGAGGACAACGACATCCTTCAGGAGGGTCGCAACTACTACGAACAGGCGCTGCAGATGGGCGCCGAGGACTTCCAGCTGTTCCTCGACATGGCCCAGCTGATGGGCGTGGAAGGTGACGCGGACGGCGCGAAGACGTTCCTGGAGATGGCCAAGGCCGCGTTCCCGCGCTACGTCGGCCCGGACAACCCGTACCAGTTGCTCGCCCAGCTCTACCAGCAGGAGGGCAACAACGACGCGGCGCTGAAGGAGATGGAGGCGCTGGCGCGGATCGTCGAGTTGCAGGTGGATGTGCGCCAGCAGCTCGCGCAGTACTACCTCGGCCGTGGCGACACGCAGAGGGGCCTGCAGTACCTGCAGGAGATCGAGAACGTCACGCCGCTGAGTTCGCAGTTGCAGTCGCAGCTCGCGCAGCTGCTGATGCGCGAGGAGCGCTACGCCGAGGCGGCCACGTCGTACAAGGTGATCCTTGGCATGGCCGACGCCGGTGCGCAGCACGACGCGGCACGCAAGAGCCTGGTGCAGGCGTTGTTCAGCAGCGAGCAGTTCGACGAGGCGCGCGACCTGTGTGAGCAGCAACTGGTGGCCCGCCCCGGCGACGCGTTCTGGACGCAGTGGCTCAACAAGGTGAAGGCCGCGCAGGGCCGCTGACACGCGGGCGCGCCGGGGCAAGCCGGCATGCCATCGCCTTGACGCATCGCTCCGGTGCCCAGGAGGGGCGGCCCTGCAGTAGCCCGGGGGCGTGAGCCCCGGGAAGCGGCGCGAGCCTATCCCTTCCCCGGCCGTTTGCCGAAGCCGCGGAGGCGCAGCCCGGGCGCTTGCAGCTGTCGCGGGCCGCCCCTCCGGGGCTCCTGCATGAAGACAGAAGGAGTGGGGGGGCGCCCTCCAAACCCGGGGCTCACGCCGCGGGCTACTGCAGGGACGCCCCTCCGGGGCTCCGGAGGAGCCATCGCGCTACTCATGGTATTCGGTGCAAGCCCACGCGCTCGCCGGTGCCCGCCACCTCATGCCGCTCGTTCGTGCTGGTTGGTCCCGCTCCCTCACGGTCGCGGCTCGGACCGGAACGAATCCTCTCACTCGCCATTCGCCATGCCGCTGTTCGCCGTCATCGGTGACATCCACGAAGAGTTCGCGCGCCTCCAGACCGTCGTCGACTGGCTGCGCGACCGCACCCAGACCGGCATCCTGCAGTCCGGCAGCGACCTCGCCGGAGTGCTGCTCGTCGGCGACATCGCCGAGGCCGGCTTCACCGGCGCCGACCCGCCGGGCCGCGAGCAGCGCTGGCGCGAGAAGGTGGACAAGGTACTCGGCATGGTCCGCACACTCGGCGCGCCGGTCGTGTGGGTGCCGGGCAACCACGACCAGCGCGGCTACGAAGCCGAGCCGGGCAACGCCGACGGCCGCCTGATCGAGCTGGCCGGTGTGCGCATCGTCGGCATCGGCGGGGCCGGGCCGAAATCGTGGGGCTTCCGCTACGAGTGGACCGACGACGACATCCGCAAGCTCGAGCTGCCGGAGTGCGACATCCTGCTCTCGCATACGCCGCCGCTCGACACCGCACTGGACTGCTCCAACAGCGGCATGAGCGGCGGCAGCGCGGCGATCCTCGAACGCGCGAAGAAGCATCGCGGCGTGCTGCTCTGCGGCCACATCCACGAGGCCTTCGGCACCGAGCGCATCCGCAACTGCTTCGGCTACAACGCCGGCTCGCTCGGCAACCCGTACGGCGCCACGCGCATCGGCATGCTCGACTGGGATGCGCAGCGCGGACGGGTGACGATCACGCACTACAACCTCGACATCAACGACGAGGAGCAGGTCGAGTTCAAGCTGCCGGCCCGCGCGACATGACGCTGGCGCTGCTCGACCTGCTGCTGCCCGGCCGTCGTCGCCGTCGCGCGGCGCGCGTGGATGCGTTCCTGCGCGAGCACACGCGCTTCGTGCAGCAGAGCGACGCGCCGTTCGCCAGCTTCGACCGTCTGATCGTGATCGCGCTGCCGGAGCGACTGCCGCACATGCAGCAGTTTCTGGCGGCGCTCGGCGATGCGCCGGCGACGATCCTCGACGCCTACCGGAAGGCCTGCGCGCTGGCTGACCTCGACGCGCTCGGCGTGCTCACGCGACGCGCGAAGGAGAAGCTCACGCCGGGGCAGATGGCCTGTGCCGTGTCGCACGCGATCGCATGGCGGCACATGCTCGATGCCGGCCTCGACCACGCGCTGATCTTCGAGGACGACCTGCAGATGCCGGCGGCCGACACGCTCGACCGGCTCGTCGCGTTCCGCCGCGCCGCCGACCACGTGGACGCCGGCTGGGACATGCTCTATCCCGGCTTCTGCTGGGAGAAGGCGCGCGACGAGATCGCCCCCGGCCTGCTGCGCCTTCGCGGCCCGATGTGCATGCACGCGTACGTCGTCCGCCGTCGCGCCGCCGCCATGGTGCTCGCTCGCGCGTTCCCGATGCGCCGCATCCAGGACCGCTGCGCCGAGCGCCTGATCGGCCGGGGGCGCCTGCGCGCGTACGGCCCGATGCCGCCGGTCTTCAATCAGGATCGCGCCGCGCTCGGCACCACCATCATGGACACCGCCGAGCCGATGGTGCTGTTCCGCGGCAAGAAGCCACGCCGCGGCCTCGCGCGACTCTTGTGGGGTCCGCGCTGACACGTACACCGCGCAACGTCGGCGCGTTCCGGGCTGACACGCAACGCGTTCCGCCCGGATCCTGGCAGGTATTCCCGGATGCAGGCTGGAAGCCTGCACCACAGCCAGGCAGACATCCCCTTGTGGTGCAGGCTTCCAGCCTGCATGTGGTGCAGGCTTCCAGCCTGCGTCTCCCTGTGGTGCAGGCTTCCAGCCTGCATTCCCCTGTGGTGCAGGCTTCCAGCCTGCATCCCCCTGCTGCGCGCGGCTCATGTCGATGATGTTCCCGCATTGATCCGCTTCGAGCGCGAGTACCCCGACGACGTCCACCGCGCGGCGGTCGGCCGATAGCGCTGGTCCTGCCGCTGTGTACACTGCCCGCATGGAACTCGACGACCTGCTTGATGACCTGAATGAGCCGCAGCGCGAGGCGGTCGCCCACTTCCGGGGGCCGTTGCTGATCCTTGCTGGCGCCGGTTCGGGCAAGACGCGCGTGATCACGCGGCGCATCGCGTACCTCCTCGCGCAAGGCGTGCCGGCGAAGCAGATCCTCGGCGTGACCTTCACCAACAAGGCCGCCGGGGAGATGCGCGAACGTGTGCTGGCGATGGCGCCGCATGCGCTCGACCTGCAGCTCTCCACATTCCACGCGTTCTGCGCGAAGTTCCTGCGGCTCGAACACGACGCGCTCGGCCTCTCGGCCAGCTTCAACATCTACGACATGGAGGACCAGCGCGCCGCCATGAAGCAGGTGCTGAAGGACCTCGGCCTTGACCCGACCTTCTACAAGCCGGCCGGACTCCTCGGCACGATCAGCCGCGCGAAGAACGACGGGCTCACGCCGGACGACTACGAGCGCGAGCATCACGGCCAGCAGGCACGGAACACGGCCGACGCCTGGCGCGGCTACCACGACAAGCTGCGCAACAGCGATGCGCTGGACTTCGACGACCTGCTGCTCGAAGTGCACCGCATCCTGCGCAACGAAGCCGACGTGCGCCGCCACTGGCAGGATCGCTTCCGCTTCATCCTCGTCGACGAGTACCAGGACACCAACCGCCTGCAGGCCGGCATCGCGCAGACGCTGGCCGAACGGCATGGCAACATCTGCGTCACCGGCGATCCCGACCAGGCGATCTACTCGTGGCGCGGCGCCGAGGTCAGCAACATCCTGGAGTTCGAGCAGCAGTGGCCGGACGTCAAGCGCGTCACGCTCGACATCAACTACCGCAGCACGCCGACGATCCTCAAGGCGGCCAACGCGGTGATCGACCACAACGCGTCGCGCCTGGAGAAGCAGATGCAGGCCGCCTGCGACGACGGCCCGAAGCTGCGCCGCAAGCGGCTGAGCACCGAGGAAGCCGAGGCCGCGTGGGTCGCGCGCAGCATCAGCGATCTGTGCGCGGGCCTCGGCGAGCAGGGCGACGACCTGAGCGACCTGACGCCGGATGGCATGCCGGTGCGGTTCGACGAGTGCGCGGTGTTCTACCGGACGAACGCGCAGTCGCGCGTGATCGAGCTGGCAATGCGCGCCGCCGGCATTCCGTATGAGGTCGTGCGTGGCGTGGAGTTCTACCAGCGCAGCGAGATCAAGGACCTGATGGCCTACCTGCGCGTGCTGCACAACCCGCGCGACGAGGTCTCGCTGCTGCGCATCATCAACACGCCGTCGCGCGGCATCGGCGCGAGCACAGTGGCGAGCCTGCTGGCGTACGCGGCCGCGCAGAACATGTCGGTGCTTGAAGTCGTGCAGCCCGCCAACCTGGCGCACGTCGGCCTTGCCACGCGGCCGCAGAAGATGGTGCGCGAGTTCGCCCGGCTGATGGGCGACCTGCGCGAACGGCCGACGGTGCCGGTCTCAAAGCTGCTCGAGGGGATCATCGGCGCGACCGACTACGAGAGCTACCTGAAGAAGGACGATGCGCTGCGCTTCGACGACCGCATGGAGAACGTGCGCGAGCTGATCAGCGACGCGCTCAAGCACGACCAGCACGCCACCGGCGACGACGAGTACGGCGCCGGACTCGGCGGCTACCTCGAACGCGTCACGCTGGTGAGCGACGCCGACGCGCTCGGCGGCACCGATGCAAGCGGCCTGCCACAGGCCCGCGTGCCGTTGCTCACGCTTCACGCCGCGAAGGGCCTGGAGTTCCCGGTGGTGTTCCTCACCGGCATGGAGCAGGGCGTGTTCCCGCACAGCCGTGTGCTGGACGAGGGCAACCTGGAGGAGGAGCGCCGGCTCGCCTACGTCGGCATCACGCGCGCGATGCGCCGCCTGTACCTCTCGCATGTCGAGGTGCGCACGCAGGCCGGCCGCATGTCGTACGGTGAGCCGTCGGTGTTCCTGCGCGAGATTCCGGACGAGTTGCTGAACGAGCCGTTGAGCGCCGACCTCGGCGTGCGATCGCGGATGCAGCCGTCGATGTACATGGAGAACGCCGACGATGGCCGCTATCCGTGGCGGCGCGGCGCCGGCCGTGCGTTGACCTCTTACGACGCAGGTGGCGACGAGTACACCGATGAGTCGGCCCGTGAGCCATCGGCAAGCAGCAGCCCCCGCATCCGCGGCACAGCCGGTTCTCCGCCGTCCGACATGGTGACGATCGAGCTCGAGGATCCGTGGGCGCTGAGCAGCGGCGACCGCGTGTACCACTCGATGTACGGCATGGGCGTGATGGTCGCGCTGCGCGGCAACGGCCTGAACCTCAAGGTCGAGGTCGAGTTCGACGACGCCGGCGTGAAGCTGGTTCCGTTTTCTCCCAAGCTGGTGCGCGTGCTCGACTGAGCGCGGCAGGTGATCGGGCCCGCTGTCTTGTGAGCCTGTCCGCGAATCGCGATTCCGGGCGAGCCGGGGGTGTGGGCCCGATGGGCGCAAGAACAAGAGCCGCAAGCGCAAGCGAGCGGGCCCCGTTTGGGTCACGCCTGCCAGCCCACCGTTTGAATGCTGACAAGGGCGTTCACGAACCTCCGACGGTTGATCGGTAGACCCGGGGCCCTCGCCGGAGCCTGCGAAGCAGGCGGCTCATTCGATAGCCCCGGGTGTAGCGCGCAACGCGCGCGGAACCCGGGGACACACGACGCGCCCCGGGTTTGCCGGAGCCTGCGCCGCGGCGCTGCACCGCTGCCAGAAGCTGCGAGGCGCGCGACCGGCAACGCGCGATCGTGATGGCCGGGCAGGCTGCCAGCGCGACTGAGGAGGGTGGGAAGACGAAGCGCGAGGACAGTCAGGCGCTCGAGTTGAGGTGCTGACGTTGCTGTATCAGTGGCGCTAGGCGCGTCAGGCGCGGCTGCGCGAGGATGCGAGTGCCGGGTGCGAAACGAAGCCAATGACGCCGCAGAGCCCGATGCTGTCGGAGCTGGCGGGCAACGAGGTGAAGGAGGCCGCGGATGATGAACCGAAGGCCGACGTGGCGATGTGACGTGCAACGACGAGGTGAATCGCGGTCGGGAACAGCGAACGGGGGTCGTTGCGGCAGACGGTCCGCGCAGCGCGATGGTGGGAGAGAAGACTGTTTGACCACGGAGGACACGGAGGACACGGAGGAGAACGACTTGCCCTCTGACCCCTTGCCCTTGCCCGGGAGACGGGAGACGGGAGACTTCATTGATGGTCTCGACACGCTCTCTTGTGCCTTTCTCCGTCTTCTCCGTGTCCTCCGTGGTCAATCTCTCTTCTCGGGCAAGGGCAAGGGCAAGGGCA
>JBFWQT010000423.1:0-6412 GCA_050249295.1 Planctomycetota bacterium | reverse complement strand
CCTCACGATTGTGGAATCCAGTCAGGTGCGCCAGCGCGGAGATACCCGGCCAACCGGCTTTCGCCGCGCTCCGGGTGCCATCCGACTCATGCGGGAAGACCACTTGAGATGACGACCGCGCGGCGGTGTGCCGCGTTGTCGCCGATGCGAAGCCGGCCCACTCCGGACCGGCGAGAACCGCCCTTCATGCGTTGGACGGGCTCGGTTGTCAACACTGGTGTGCGAACCGGGGCCTTGCCCCTTGGCTCAGCCTTGGCTCACCCTTGCCCTTGCCCTTACCCTTGCCCTTGCCCTTGCCCTTGCCCTTGCCCTTGCCCTTGCCCTTGCCCTTGCCCTTGCCCTGAACTGTGGTACAGCCTTCCAGCCTGGTTGTGGTGCAGGCTTCCAGCCTGCATCTTCCCGGCTCACTGGCTCTCTCAGTCAACTCCCCGCGACGCGCGCGCAAACCCCACCTGCAGCGACCGGATCCGCCCGAGCAGTGCAACCAGCCATGCCGTGCGCTGCGGGTACGACACCCGCAGCCAGCGCGTCCGCAGGGTGCGCAGCACCACGCGCGCGGCCCTGTCGGCGTCGACCATGAACGGCTTGACCGGCGACTTCGCCATGCGCGTGTCGACGAAGCCGAAGCGCACGTTGGTGATCGCCACGCCGAACCGGCGCACGGCCAGGCCGACGCCCGCCAGGTAGTTGGACATCCCGGCCTTCGACGCGGAGTAGGCCGGGGCCTCAGGGCTGATAATCGCGTCGGCGAGGCTCGACAGGCCGATGAAGTGCCCGCCACGCGCGGCGACGAAGCGCGGCAGCACGACCTCGAGCGTGGCCGCGACCGACACCAGATTGACGCGCAGGGCCTCGACCTCGTGCGCCATGCGCGCCGGATCGAACGCCTCGCCGACGCCCGCGCAATGGATCACCACGTCGGGCAGGTGGTCGTCGTCGTCGAGCCAGCTCCGCAGCGCCGGCACGAAGTCGTCGCTCGCCACATCCACCTGATGATGCTGCAGTCGCTCGTGCGTGATCGGCGCCGGCCGTCGCGCGCAACTGCGCACATGCCACCCGGCGTCGAGCAGTTGCTGCACGATGGCCAGGCCGATGCCGCTGGAGGCACCGATGACAATCGCACGGGATGAGGTGACGGTGTCCATGTTGATGATGATGACGCGGTCCGGCGGGTCGAGGCGAGGACCGGCGAGGATCGTGTCACGTCAGTACAGGTCAATACGCCGGCCGGTTCCGGAAGCGGAACCGGAACCGTGCGCTCGCTGATGGTCGCGGCTCGTGTTCAAGAGTGATGTCGCGCGCGCAGAATGGATCGATCGGGTGCGCGTCCGTCGCGAAGGGTTACCCACGGGCGGCAGCCCGTGGGCTTGAACGGGCTTCAACGGGAGCGGGAGGGGGAACCCGTGCGGGCCCGTCCCGTCGTCTACTTCTGGGCGTCGAGCCACTTCTGGTCGAGCTCACCCTCGAACGTGAAGCGCTTCACGCGGGCAGCACCATTCACGACGTAGATGCTGATCGCACCCTCCGTGAAGTCCTTGTCGCGACCACTCAGGCGCTGGCCGTTCAACTCGACGTTGAAGACACCATTCTTCACCTTGATCTTGAGCTTCGCGGTCTGACCATCCGACACCGACTTGCCGGGACGGCCGCTGATGCTCTCGTTGGCGACAAACCCGGCCCAGAAGTCACGGTCGAACATCTTGTTGCGGTCCGTCACCAGCTCCTGCAGGCGGAGGATGTTCCACTCGCCCTTGTAGATGCCGAACGGCAACTCACTGACGTTGCGCAGGGCGTCGCGCGCCTGACGCGGGAACTGGCCGAGGTCAGCCTCGCCCTTCACCGGAATGTGGTACTGCTGCTGGCCACCCTTGTCGTAGACGCCGATCGCGACTTCCCAGCCGGACTCGACGGCCACCTCGATGTTCAGCTCGAAGTCGGTGCCGGGCTGGCCGAACCACCAGACCTTGGTGAGCGGCGCCTGGTTGGTGCGGTCGGCCGCGGGCGACTCGACCTTCATCGACTTCTCGGCGCTGTCCCACGTGGGCTCGCTGCCCGGGCCGGCCTTGAAGTCCTCGGTCTCGCGGGCGGTCTCGAAGCGGTAGTCGATCGTGGCCCGCTTGCCGTCCTCGGTGACCTCGGTCGCCTTGAACAGCTCGCGCAGCTTGCTCACGTTCTCGGGCGGCGCGGCGCCGGCCTTGCTCAGCTCGGCCAGGCGGTCCTCGATCTCCTTCTTGCGCTTGCCACCGCCAGCGTTGAGCCACGCGGCGCTGCCGTGGCGTTCCAGCACCGACTCGTAGGCCGCCTTGAGGCTGGTCGCGAGGCGCTTCTTCTTCGCGTCCACCGCCTCGGTCTGGAACTTCTCCCAGTCCTTGTCGAGCTCGCCGAGCAGCGCTTCAAGGTACTTGCCGACCATCGCGTCGAGGCGTTCCTTCGCGCGCGGATGCAGCAGTTCGCCGAGCTTCGAGGACGCAATCCGGTCGAGCACCGCGCTGCCGCGATCGGCCGCCGTGTTGAAGTCGTAGCTGTAGGCGAGGTACGACGCCTCGGGGATGCACTTGCCCTTCTCGTCGCGCGCGTTGAGCGCCAGGCCGCCGACGCCGAGCATGTACAGCTCCTCGTCCTTCAGCTCCGAGAAGTTCTTGGTCGAGGACGCGCCGCGCACATGGAAGCGCAGCTTGCAGTTGTCGGCCGGGAACGACGGCAGCTTGTCGCCGGAAATCGGCTCGCACTCGAGGATCAGCATCTTCGGGCCGCCCCACGAAAGTTGCACTTCCTCGCGCGCCTCGTGGCGGTTCTTGCAGTAGATGAGGCCGGCGCCGACGAACGCCTGCATGTCCTGGATCATCACGATGTCGCGCTTGAGCCGCGCCGTGACCCACTCGTTGAGCCGGAACTGCGAGTTCTCTTCCGACGCCTTCTGCACCGCGTCGCGCGCCGCGATGTACTTGCGCGCGATCAGCAGCGGCTCGATCGTCGTGGCGAACCACTCGGTGTAGACCTTCACGGCCGAGTCGCGCATCGCCTCCTGCTCGGCGTTCCAGGCCTTCTCGGCGTCGGTGATCTTCGTCAGCAGGTCGCCGAGGCGCGTCGCGAAGTCCTCGGGCAGGATCTTGCGCGCCGACTCCACGCGGTCGCGCGCGCCGGCAAAGTCGTGCTCGGCGCAGAGCGACTCGACGTCGGGCACAAGCGGCTGCGTGAACCACGTCTCGGCGGCGTCGACGACGGTCTGCCGCCCGGCGGGCAACTTGCGTTGCGCAATCTCGGTGAACCTGAGGTTGGCCGGGAAGCCGTCCATCAGCGCGAGCGCCTTGCGGAAGTCGGGCGAGCGACCATCGATCAGTTCGTCGTCCTCGATCTGCCGGGCGATCTTTGCCAGCTCGTCGGTGGCCATGCGCTCGGCCGCGGCGCCGATGCGCTCGCGCTCGGTACGCGCCTTGAGCACCAGGTCGGCGGCGTGCTTCTTGACCTCGTTGTCGAGCTCGACCTCCTGGCAGAGATTCATCGCCTCTTCGTACTGGCCCGCCGACTCGAGCTCGAGCACGCGCTTGAGCTGGTCCTCGGCCCACTTGCGCGCCTTCGCGGCGTTGGGGTCGGTATCGGGCGTATTCTTGTTGTGGTCGACAACCGGAACGTTGGTGTTGGAGTTGATGTCCTTGACCGGCGCGATCGGGCCCGGGTCGGGCGTGTTGATCACCGGCGGCGGGCCCTTCATGGCGATCATCACGCCGGCACCGCCAACCACCAGCACCACGACAACGATCAGGAAGATGACCACGCCGCTGCCGCCACCACCGCGCGCGGCCATCATCTCCTCGCGGTCGCGCGAGCGGCGCGGCGCGTTGCCACTGCCACCCGAGCCGACACTGCCACCGCTGAGCATGCCGCTGGTGGCGCGACCCGGACGACGGCTGCTGGCGTGCGGCACCGGGCCGGGCGCCGGCGACGGGCTGACGCGCGGGCTGCGCTGCGACCCGCGGGCCGCGCCACCACGCTGCGGAGGAGCCGGGCGGGCCGAACCGCTCGAGCGGATGTCGGACGCCGGGGCCTGGCTGCCGCGCGCCGGCGACGGCGACGGCGACGCCGAGCGGGCGCCGCGCGGCCCGGCGACTTCCTGCCCGGCCAGATGCGCGTCGATGTCGGCGATGACGTCCTCGGGCCGCTGGTAGCGGTCGGAGGGGTCCTTCGCCATCATCCCCTGCTGGATCTTGACGATGCCGTCGGTCAGGTAGCTCTTGCTGCGGCGCGGATCGGGGATCGCGTCGTTGATGTGCTTGGTCATGATGACCGCGGCCGTCGGCCCGATGTAGGGCGGACCCCCGCAGATCATGTGGAACAGCGTGCAGCCGAGCGAGTAGATGTCGGCGCGGGTGTCGACTTCCTTCTTGCCGCGCGCCTGCTCGGGCGAGATGTACCAGGGCGTGCCGACCGCCGCACCGGCCATCGTGATCGCCGCGTCGCCTTCCACCTGCTTGGCGAGGCCCATGTCGCAGAGCTTGGCCACGCCGTCAGAGGTGATCATGATGTTGTCCGGCTTGATGTCGCGGTGCACGATGCCCTGCTCGGACGCGTGCGACAGCGCCATTGCCACCTGCCGGACCAGCTCCAGCGCCTCGCGTTCCTGCAGCGCCTTCTTCTCGGCCAGCAGGTCCTTGACGGTGGTGCCTTCGACGAACTCCATCGCGAAGTAGTAGAGGCCGTTGCACTCGCCGATGTCGAACGCACCGACGATGTTCTCGTGGTTGAGCCGGGCAGCGGCGCGGGCCTCGCGCAGGAAGCGGTCGATGTACTGCTTGTTGCGGGCCAGCTTGGGCGGCAGGACCTTCAGCGCGACGATGCGATCCATGCTGATCTGGCGCGCCTTGTAGACGGCGCCCATCGCGCCCGCGCCGATCTTGCTGACGATTTCGTAGCCCTCGATCGGGCTGCTGCCACCCTGCGACTGCGCCACCTGTTTGGCGGGCGCCACTGATGGTGCAGGCGGCGCGACGGCGACGGCGGGCGTGTTGTGCGCCGAGCCCGAGCCGCGGGCTGCGGCGGCCCCGCGATCGCCACCACTTCCGTTGCTGTTGTCGGCGGTGGCCAGCGAGGCGGCGGGCTGCGCCGAGGCGCGTGCCGGCGCGGGCGTGGCCGGTGCGGGAGTGGGAGTTGTGGCCGGTGCGTTGCCGTTGCCGGCGCTCTCGCTGGCCGGCGCCGGCGGACTGACCACGGCGGCCGGGGCGGCGGCGCCGCCCGCTTCGGGGTCGCTGGACGGCCGGGCCCCGGCGGTCATCTCGCGCGCCGCGTTCTTCGCCAGGTTGACCAGCTGACCCTGCGTCGCGTAGCCCCGCTCGACGAGCAGTTGCGCCAGCGACGGACGGTCTCCGCCAGCCTCCGCACGTGTGCGGACCTCGACGCGGCAATCCTCGAGCTGATCCTCGGTGATGAGGCCGGCGGTCAGCGCAAGCTTGCCAAGCAGGACTTCCTGGGGAGATTCAGCCATTGCACGCTCTTGACCGGCTGGGACAACACCTCTCGCCCGGGGGGAGCCGGGGAGAACGAAGAGGCGCTGGCGGAACCCGTGCGGCGTGCGGTGTGGTGTGGGGCTGGCACACGCTCGAACGCGACGGGCAGTCGGATCGTGTTCAGAAACAACCGCGGGGCGCTGTGGTTCGGCGTCCTCTGGTTGGCCGGGTTGCATGATACGCGACCGGGCGCCAGCCGTCAGCAGGTTTCCGGCGTGGTGCCGGGGGGGGCGAGGAATCGGGCGCTCACACCTTGACCTCGCCCTTGCCCCCTTCACCCCTTGCCCTTGCCCCTTCCCGCCTCTGACATCGGTCCAATTTAGCTAAACTGTTTTCTACTGCAACGGGCGTCAGCACTTGGGGCCGAAAACGGGGCCGAAGATAGGACATTCCTCAATACAGAGGGGGATGTTGTGTTTCAAAGGCCGCACTTATGCCGTTTGAGTTGACCATTTACGCCGTTTTTATCCGCACAATTGTCCAGAGTCTGGGGCGCGCCATCTGCCGGGGCCGGGCGGAATGCAAAGACACAGAGGGCACGGAGGAAACACAGAGGGGCACGGAGTGGACGCCGCTGTTGGTGGCTCACGGCGGAGAGCCGAATCGCGATGCGGATTGGGCCGGATCACAGGGAACGACCGTTCGCGGAGAGTCGAGCACTCCGTGTCCCTCTGTGTTTCCTCCGTGCCCTCTGTGTGGAATCAACGCGTCCGCACCCGATCGGGCATTTTCCACACGACGAGCAACAAGAAGGCCCACCGTCTTCCCTTGCCCTTGCCCTTGCCCTTGCCTCCTTCACACCTTGCCTCCTTCACACCTTGCCTCCTTCACACCTTGCCTCCTTCACACCTTGCCTCCTTCACACCTTGCCTCCTTCACACCTTGCCTCCTTCACACCTTGCCTCCTTCAC
>JBFWQT010000422.1:0-6414 GCA_050249295.1 Planctomycetota bacterium | reverse complement strand
TTTCGTGTTGCGTCGGCGTTCTCCCCTGGGGGGACTTTGGTCCCCGGCTGGCCTGGATGGGGGACCGGAAACCACGCGGGAACCGGGATCCGGGGCATGGGCAAGGGCAAGGGCAAGGGCAAGGGCAAGGGCAAGGGCAAGGGCAAGGGCAAGGGCAAGGGCAAGGGCAAGGGCAAGGGCAAGGGCAAGGGCAAGGGCAAGGGGAGCAGGCTGGAAGCCTGCACCACACAAGAAGCCTGCACCACACCAACCACCGGGCTAACAAGCCTGCTCCACACCCCGCCCCTGGTTGGTAGACTGCGGGCCCCCGGCCAACGCAAGCGCGCCACGCACGTATCAACCATGCGGCGCACGCCACGGCACGGCACGGCAGAGCCGGCCGTCATGTTCAAGGACACCCATGATGCCCCGAATTGCGAAGGCCGGGACGCTCCCGCTGGTGCTGGCACTGACGGTACTGATCATCGCTATCGCCGCCATCATCGCCATCACCCCGACGATCGCCAGCGCACAGGACATCACCACCACCACCCTGGCGCCTGCGGCGGCTGACGCGATCGGCGTCAGCGGCATGCAAACCGCGATGTACGTCGCCGTCTGCGCGGTCGGCGGCGTCTGGCTGATCGGCTCGCTGATCGGCGGCATCGTGCTCGCGCAGAAGTCGCAACAGCTGGTGCGCAACGCCGGCACACACGAGGAGTCGGCAATTCTCGTTCTGATGCGGCCGCCGGCCGCCGGCGGGGCGCGCGCGATGGTTGCGTTGCTCACGCTGGCCGCGGTGGGCGTCGGCGCGTGGGCGTTGGCGCAGCCGATCATGACCATCCACGTGGCGACCGACGGCGCGAAGCTGCCGCCGCCGTGGGTGCTGGGCAATGGCGTGTTCGTCGCGCTCGGCCTCGTCATCGGCCTCGGCGGCCTGCTGTTCCGGTTGCCGTCGGGCCGCCTCACCGTGGTGCCGCTGCTGGTCGGCGGCATTGTCGCGGCCAGCGTGGCCGCGTGGGATGGCTTCGGCATGCAGGCCCAGTTCCAGTCCAACGAGCTCACCGCGAAGCTGTTCGGCACGACGCCGGGCCTGATGCCCGCGATCATTGCCGGCAGCCTGATGGCGATCGCCGGCATCCTCTCGCTGGCGCTGGTGGTGGCCAGCGCGAAGCACGCGCCGCGCACGCGTGACGCTGCGCGCGAGAAGGCGCACCAGGTCTACCCGTCGCTGAAGGGCAGCACCGAGATCGGCATGACCGGCGAGAAGACCGCGCAGATTCATGCCCAGCAGCGCATTGCCGCCGGCGACCGCGCGATTCTCGAGGAGCTGGCCGCCGACTACGACCCGGAGAAGCACGTCGCCGAGGACAAGGCGCGCTTCAAGGGGCTCTACGAAGAGTACTCGCGCTCGGCGCGCATGGCGGTGCCGTCCGACACGCTGCCGACCGACGCCGACCGCGAGGCCGTGGCGGCCCTGAAGGACGCGCACCAGCGGATTCTCACCGAGATCCAGAAGGTGATCGTCGGCCAGGAGCGCGTCGTCGACGAACTGCTGATCTCGATCTTCGCGCGCGGCCACTGCCTGCTGGTCGGCGTGCCCGGCCTCGCCAAGACGCTGTTGATCCGCACGCTGGCCGAGTCGCTGAGCCTCGCGTTCAACCGCATCCAGTTCACGCCCGACCTGATGCCGAGCGACATCACCGGCACCGAGGTGATGCAGGAAGACAAGGCGACCGGCAACCGCGAGTTCAAGTTCGTGCGCGGGCCGATCTTCGCCAACGTGATTCTGGCTGACGAGATCAACCGCACGCCGCCCAAGACGCAGGCCGCGCTGCTCGAGGCGATGCAGGAGTTCCAGGTGACGGCCGGCGGCAATCGTCACGCGCTGACGCAGCCGTTCTTCGTGCTCGCCACGCAGAACCCGATCGAGCAGGAGGGCACGTACCCGCTGCCCGAGGCCCAGCAGGACCGCTTCATGTTCAACATCCTGGTGGACTACCCCGGGGAAGAGGAAGAAGTCGAGATTGTCGCGCGCACCACGCGGCCGTGGCACCCCGAGCAGGCCAAGGTGCTGTCGGGCGACGACATCGTTCGCCTGCAGGCGATCGTGCGCAAGGTGATCGTGCCCGACCCGGTGATGAAGTACGCGACCGCGCTGACCCGCGCGACGCGACCGCTGGAGCTGGATCTCGCGCCGAGCTTCATCCGCAAGTGGGTGGCGTGGGGTGCCGGTCCGCGCGCCAGCCAGTACCTGCTGCTCGGCGCCAAGGCCCGCGCGATCCTCAAGGGGCGGATGCAGGTCTCGGCCGACGACATCAAGGCCGTGGCGCACCCCGTGCTGCGCCACCGCGTGATCTGCAACTTCAACGCCGAGGCCGACAGCATCAGCACCGACCGGATCGTCGATCGGCTGCTGGCGATCGTGCCGGCGCCGGGCACCGACGTGCCGCAGGCCGCGGTCGCGTCGTCGTCGGTGTGAGCGAGGCCAGGCCGCGACCGACCGGGAGCGGCAAAAGCCTCGAGGGCTGGCAAAAGCCGGTGACGCCCGGTTCCCGGTCACTCCCGGTCATCCGCATTTCCCCGCTCCCTTTCGGTCGCGGCTCTTGCCGGATCAATCTGCAGACCGCTCCTTGGGCCCCCGGCGAGCCTGACTGACTGATGCGATTCCGCACGCTGACCGGGCTGGTGTTGTTCATCGTCGGCTATGCCGCCCTCATGGCGGCGCCGGTGCTGGGCGAGTTGCTGCCACCCGAGCGCTACGAGACCAGCGCGCGCGACCTGCTCTCGCAACTCGCCGCGCGCCTCGACGACCGCATCGCGCTGACGCTGTTGCAGATCCAGAGCGGCCTCGACGAAGCCGACCGCGTCACGCCGCTCGAGCCCGGCCTGGCCGGCCAGCGGCTGTTCGACGCGCTCGACGTGCCGGACGACGTCATCGCCGGGTTCCGCACGGTCGACCTCGAGCGCGTGCAACTCGAGGAGTACGACGCGCCGCAACGTCGCTACCGCATCGTCTACTTCGGCGGCAAGTCCACCGACGCGCAGTACTGCCACACGCATGTCGAGCTGTCGTCCGGCGGGCGCTGGAACGACTCGATCACGCGGCGCGCGACGCGCATGTTCCAGGCGACGATCGTGATGCTGCTCGCCGGCGGCGTCGTTGCCGCGATCGGCCTGTGGTTCGCCCTCTCCACGATTCTCGTGCGCGCGCTGGTCCGCGACATGATCGTCTCCAGCATCGCCGGCATCATCGGCCTCACGGTGGTGCTGTTCCTCGGTGCCACGCTGCAGTTCATCGATCGCTTCAGCTTCCTCGGGCCCGGCTTCTTCCTGTCGTCGATCCCGATGCTGATCCGCCAGGTGCTGCCCTACACCATCGCGTTCGGCGTGCTGGCCGGTGCCACGATGGTGTTCGGCCGCATGGCCAACGCGCGCGAAGAGCTGATCCTGCAGTTCAACGGCGTGCGCCTGCAGATCCTGTTCGTGCCGATCATCATCGTCGGCACGCTGTTCACCGGCGCGACCTTCCACGCGGCGCACTTCTCGGCGCCCGAAGGCGCATGGGAGCAGGACCAGCTGCGCTTCCGCGTGCTCGCTGCGTCGCTCGACAACCTGCCGTCCGGCTCGTTCGCGTTCGGCCACGACAAGCTGCCGTTCGCGATGGCCTACCGCAACCGCGAGGACAACGGCACGCTGCACGGCCTGACGCTGATGTTCACGCAGGAAGTCGACGGACGGTTCCGCCCGCGCGCCGTGTTCTGCGCGCGCGCCGGCCGCGTGATCTGGTCGCACACGCTCTCGCAGGTGAGCTTCGAGCTCGAGGATGCGGTCGGCGTGATGTGGAATCGCTGGCCGGAGCAGGCCGTGCCGCGCAGCTTCTTCGCTGCGTCGTTGACCGTGACGCAGACGGTGTTCGCCAGCGAGCGCAGCCAGTCGCGCATGCAACCCGGCATGACCGGCGACGACAGCATGGAGCTGCTCGCGCCGTCGCCGGGCATCGAGGCCGGCGGCCGGCGCCCCAAAACGCAGGTGCTCAACGGCCTCTACCGCGGCATCGAGCGCGACGAGCTGCGCCTGGAGAGCGCGCAACGCCAGCTCGTGGTGCACGAGGCAGCGCGCAAGCAACAGCTCGACGAACTGCGCCGCATCCGCCGCGAACAGATCGAACGGCTGTTCGCGATGCTCTCGCCCGAAGAGCGCCGGCGCATGGCGGCCGCGCGCGAGCTCGAGCGCCCCGGCTCGCCGCTGGTCAGCTCCACGTTGCGCAGTGCCGCCACCACGGCCCGGCTCGATGCCACCACGCTCTCGCGCCTGCAGGAGTCGCTCGCGCCGCTGCTCGATCGCGCCGCCGAGCTGTACGCCGAAGACGTGCCGCCCGCGCCGGCCGAATGGCAGCTGCTGCACCGGCGCACCAGCTCGACCGAACTGTGGCGCCGCTGGACCGTCGCGTTCGCGCCGCTGCTGTTCGTGTTCGTCGCGCTGCCGCTCGGCCTGCTGATCCGCCAGGGCAACCTGCTGGTGGCGTTCATGTCGGCGGTGGTGCTGGTCACGGTCGCGTGGTTCCTGCCGCTCACCAACCTCGAGCGCATGGCCCGCGACGGCCAGGTCACGCCGGAGTGGGTGGTCGTCGGGCCGACCGCGGTCGTCGCGCTCACCGCGCTGGTCCTCTTCGCACTGGCCTTCCGCGGCGGCCTGCTGCGCCTGCGTCGCGGTGGTCGCATCCGCCCCGGCGACCCCGGCGAGGAACACATCGAACACATCGCCGACCCGGTGGCCGCACTGGCGCAACCGAAGAAGCGCTCGCCCGGCTCGAAGACCATGACGCTGCCGAAGGCGCACCGCAAGGCGCCGAAGGCCAAGCGCATTGCGCCCGCGCCGGGTGCGACGAGCAATCCGCTCACGCACGAGTCATCGGCGTTTGCGTTCATTCCGCCGCCGCGTCCGCGCGTGCGCCGCCGCCTGGTGCCCGAGTGGCTCAGCGAGGGCGCCTCGGCCGTGATGCGCGCGATCGCCGGCGGCACGATCGAACGCCACGTGTTGCGCGGCACGCTGGTGTCGCTCGGCGCCGCGATGCTCACCGTGGTGGTGCTGTTTGTCGTCGCCGACGCGATGACCAACGCCGACTGGTTCCGGCAGATGGCCGACACGCGCGACGAGGCGTCGTACCAGGGCCTCGCGCTGGCCTACTACTCGGCGCGTGTGCCGCAGATCATGTACATGGTCGCGCCGCTGATCACGGCCTTCGCGCTGGCCTTCACGCTCACGCGCATCGTGCGCAGCAACGAGTACCTGATCCTGCAGGCCAGCGGCGTCTCCACCTGGCGCGTGCTCCGGCCGATGATGCTCGTCGCGCTCGGCGTGACGCTCGCGATGCTCGCCTACAGCGAGTGGGGCGCGCCGTGGTGGGCCGGGCGGATGGACGCCGAGGGCCTCTACCAGGAGCGCAACGCCGAGGTCTCCAACCGCGTGCTCACCGACAACACCGGCCGCATCATCTGGATGCAGGAGTACGACACGCGCCGATTCGTCGCCAGCGGCATGATGATGGTCGGCTGGGAGCACGACGACTGGCCGCCGCATGTGCTCGCCGCGTGGCCCGTGACCTACAGCGCAGCGGAAGGGTGGCGCGCAACGGCGTGGCGCGAGCTCTCGTTGACCACGCGCACGTTCGAGGGCGAGGAGGTCCACTTCGTGGACACCGTGGCGCAGTCGACGCCGGAGGCAGCCGAGGACGCGCCGCAGACCCGGCCTGACCGTCCTGAACGTTCCGACCGGCCGCACGGCAGTCGCACCGCTACCGTGCACGACGCCCGCCCGCTGCTGATCGACCCCGCCACCAACCGGCTGAACACGCCGATGCGGCACTCCGACATCAACAAGCGCGTGACGCAGATCCTCGAGGACCAGTCGATCTCCGAGCTGTGGAATCTCTCGCTGGAGCGACCGGACTGGAATGCGCCGCAGGTGATGATCCATCGCGCGCTGATCTACCCGCTGTCCAACCTGCTGCTGTTCCTCATCGGCATGCCGCTCGTGCTGCGCGTCGCCGCGCGCAGTGCCTGGCACGGCACCGGCATCTGCCTGTTCCTCGGCGTCGCGTTCTACGGTGTGCTCATCTCGTTGACCGGCCTCGGTCTCTACACCACCACGATCAGCCCGGCCGTGGTGCTCTGGCTCGGCGTGTCGCCGTTCGCGATTGTCGGCCTGGTCCTGTTCCGCGATGCGGTGCAGTAGAGCGATCGGGGGCCCTTGCCCCTCTCACCCTTGCCCTTGCCCTTGCCCTTGCCCGCGGGAAGAGAGATTGACCACGGAGGACACGGAGAACACGGAGGAAGGCACGAGAGAGTGTGTCGAGACCATGGATGAAGTCTCCGCGTCCCGGGTGTGTTGCGTCGAGGTGATTGGTGTTCCATTCAAGCCCACGGGCTGCTG
>JBFWQT010000421.1:0-6418 GCA_050249295.1 Planctomycetota bacterium | reverse complement strand
ACGCACGCCAGCGTGCCGCCGGACAAGCGCAAGGCGCTCGGCATCGACGACAACCTCATTCGCCTGAGCGTGGGCATCGAGGATTGCGACGACCTGATCGCCGACCTGACGTTTGCGCTGGAAGCGTGAGGCTGGCGCGCGGTACGCTGGGGCATGCCGTCAAACAACCGTCTGCTGCCGGAGTCGCACATGCGTCTGTCTGCTCCCCGCCGCCTGTTGCTGGCCGCGCTGATCGCGCCGCTGGCGTTCCCGGTGTTCGCGCTGGTCTCGAACGTCGCGCTCTCGACGGCCGCCGCGCAGGACCTGCTGGGCGATCAGCGGCACCGCATGGAGGTGCTCGAGCGCAAGCTGCGCGACACGCGGCGCGAGCTGGCCGCGGCCGAGCGACGCGGCGACGAGAACGCGGCATTCGAGCTGCGCGTGCTGGCCGAGGCGCTGGACTTCGCGCTGCTCAACGAGCGCCGCATGCTGCAGCGCCTGGAGTCGGCGCCCGCTACTCCCGGCCCGCGCACCGAGGGCTACGACAAGCCCGCCGCGCGCGCGAAGATTTCCGGCGTGCTCAAGGAGCTGATCACGCTCGACGAGCGCATCCGCGAGGCGGAGGAGCGCGGCGCGACGGACGAGGGACAGAAGTTGCGCGCGCGTCATGCCGAGCTGTCGGCGATGGCCGAGAAGCAGTTCCGCCAGGCGCTCGACGGAGTGAATGACGACCTGCGCGGCAAGGCCCGCGACGCGCTGAATGCGATCCGCGAGGCGTGGAGCAACGGCCAGCAACGCCAGGCTCTGGCGCTCGCCACCGACCTCGACGCGTGGCTCGCGCGCGAGCTCGATACCCGCGCCACGCCGCAGGCGGCACCGCGCGACGGCGAGAAGATCAACCTGCGCGAGGCGGTCCGGCATCTGTTCAAGCTCGATGTTGCGCGGCGCGAGGCCGAGGCAAGCGGCAACCGCGAGGGCGTGCAGCGTGCGAAGGCGGAGTTCGACACGCTCGGCGCCCGCGTGCGCGCGTACATCGAGGCCAACCTGGCGAAGCTCGGGCCTGACCGGCGCGCGACGGCGGCCGAGGTGCTGGACCGGCTCGGCAACGCGCTGGCCGAGGGCAACCTGGACCGCGCCGACGACCTGGCGACCGCGCTGCAGAACGCGTTCAGCGAGAAGCCGGGCGACACACCGCGCGACCCGCGTGCGGATGCCGAGCGCCAGCGTGCCGAGGCCGAGCGCGCCGAGCAACGTGCAATGGCCGAGCGTCAGGTGGCCGAACTCGAAGCGCGCATGAAGGACCTGCAGGCCGCGGTGCGCAAGGCGTCGGACGCCGGCGAGCTGGAGCGCGCCCTGCAGCTGCTCGATCAACTCGCGGCAATCACCGCGAAGTTGAAGGAGGCGCGCGCGAAGCTCGACGCCGGCGCGAAGCCCGAAGCGGACCGGCCCGGCAGCGGCAGCAGCGACAAGCAGGCGCTCGAGGAGAAGCTCACGTTGCTGATGCGCGAGATCGACGCGGCGCGCAATCAGGCCCGCGAGGCAGAAGCGCGCGGCCAGAAGGAGCAGGCCACGGCGATGCGGATGAAGATTGCCGAGCTGGAAATGATGATCGAGCAGCTGAAGCTGAAGATGCGTGGCCGCTGAACGCCTGCCAACCCTGCACGCGCGAGCCGGCCGCGCCCGGGCCGTCAGCGTCACCACGCTGGCCGCGCTGCTGGCATGGCTGACGACGTGGCCGGTTGCCGGCTCGGGTGTAGCCGTGGCGCAGCCGGCGCCCGACAACACGGCGAGCGCGCCGCCGTCGGGCGACGCCGTGGCGCAGGAGATCGCGGCGATCGGCCAGCGGCTTGACGAGCCGGACATCGCGCACTGGTACGAGCTGGAGCACCGCATGCTCCAGCTGCGCCATCGTCCCGAGCTGCGCACGCTGCTGCGAACAGCCGAGGCGCGCAACGACGCGGTGGCGAGCCGGCGCGCGCGCCAGTTGCTCGCGCTGCTCGACCGGCCGGTGGACGCGCAACTCGACCGCGAGCTGCCCTCTCTGGTGCCCAATCTGTTCTCGTCCGACCGCGATCGCCGCCTGGTTGCCTGCGAGATGTTGTGGCGGCATCGCTCGCCGGCCGCGGCGCGCGCGCTGATCGACCGGCTGCAGGACGACCGCGAGGATCACGAGTTGCGCGTGCATGCCGCGCTGGCGCTGGCGGTGCAGGTGATCACGCCCGAGCTGATTGCGGTACTCGACGCGACCACC
Organism: Planctomycetota bacterium; assembly: GCA_050249295.1. Taxonomy (GTDB): domain Bacteria; phylum Planctomycetota; class UBA8742; order SKZP01; family SKZP01; genus JBFWQT01. The sequence goes on along the minus strand of JBFWQT010000421.1, from coordinate 4,188 downwards.
ACGCTGCTCGATTCGCGCCTGGCGATCGCCGCGCTCGACGCGCTTGACGAGATTGACCGCCGGTTGGCGCCCCTGCGCGGACCGGCCACCGACGCGGCGGCGAAGGTGCTGGCGCCCGTTGCCGCCGCGTTGCGCGTGCCGCCGGTAGCGGGGCGCGTCACGGCGGGGCACGCGGTGCGCATCGCCCGCACGTGGCAGCGCGCGGCCGAGGTCTGGCGGCGCGAACATGCGTGGCGCGTGCTGGCCCGGCATCCGCACGAGCTGGTGTTCGCGGACATGTTCCACCGCCTGCTCCACGAGCAGGAGCCCGACGCGCGTGTGCGCGCCGTGATGTGGCGCAGCCTCGAACTCTGCACCGACCGGCCGACGGCGTTCGCCGATCGCCTCGCCATGCTGAACCAGGCGGCGTCGCGACTGCCGGAGGAACCCGGCGAGACGCGCACCGCGCTGAAGTCGTTCATCCATCATTGCGCCGAGCCGCCGCTGCTCGCGCGCCTCGTCACCGACGGCCGGCTCAGCGACGAGATTGTCGCCGCGCTTCCGCACAGCGCGCGCGAGGCCGCGGCCTGGTACGAGCCGGTCGCGTTCGAGCGCTTCGTGCAGCACAAGGAGACCGCGCTCGCGCGCGACTCGCGCCGGTGTGTGGTGCGCATCGGTGGCGGCGCCGCGCTGCTCTCGCGGCTTACGATCGGCGACGAACCACTCGGGCGGCCCGGCGATGATCTGCGCGATCTGCTGCGCCGCATGTCGAGCCGGCTCGGCATCAATGTGGTGGTCGCGCCGCAGTACCCGCTGCTCGATGCTGCACCGCTGACCGGCGTGGTGCGCGGCGGCACGGCGTGGGATGCGCTCGCCACGATCGGCGAGATGTACCGCCTGCGCTTCGCCTTCGAGGGCGATCGCCTGGTGCTCTACGACGCGGCGTTGCATGCCGCTGGCGAACGCTGGCTGCCGCGGCGCGCGGTGCCGGCGGCGTTGCTCGATCGCTTCAACCTGTTGATGCAGGACGCGCCGGCCGACGCGGGTCCGAAGGGCAAGGGCCACGGCGACCGCCTGCCGGCCGGCGCGCGGGCCACGCTCGGCGAACTGCTGCGACACTGCGCCGCGGTGCTCGGCGCGCCCGTCGTCTGCACGCCGCGTCTCGCGTCCACATTCGGTATGTCCACGCGCCTGGGCACGCTGCCACCCGGCCGCCCGCTGGCCACCGCGCTACCGCAGGCGCTGGAGCCGCACGGCCTGCTGGCCACGTTCCGCGGCGCCGCGCTGTGGATCGGCTCGGGCGACGAGCTGGCGGCCTGGGCGGCGATCGACCGCTTCCGCAACCGGCCCGAACCGCTGGAGCTCGAGCGCCTCGGGCAGAACGCCGTGCTCAACACGCGGCCGGTCGTCGCCGAGTGCCTCGCGCTCGAGGATCCGCCGGCCGACTCCGATGCGCGCGCCGCGTGGGTCAATGTGGCGATGGCCGAACTCGACCGCGAGGCGTCGCGCGACGGCGGGCCGCGGGATGCGCGCGTCGCCATGATGTTGCGCGCGCTGGCGCCGCGACTCGACGATCCGCGCGTGGTCGACTTCGCCGTGCAGCGCCTCGGCGTGACCGACTCGCTGACGCGCGACGCGGCCCGCGACGCGCTGATGCGTTACTCGCCCGACCTCCTCTGGTCGCAGGTGGCGCCGCGACTGCCCACGCTCACGCAGCCCGGCCAGCGCGCGCTCGCGCACATCCTGGCGGCCAGCGCCACGCCGCTGCGCCTGCAACACCTGCTCGACAGCCTGATGGCGCGCGAGGATCTGATCGACGCCGACGAGCGCGTGCTGCGCCTGCGCAGCCTGCGCCTGTCGCTCTCGCAGGTCGCACTGGCCCTGCTGCCGTCGCGCTCGCCCGATGCGCTGCCAGCCGCGGCCCCGCTGCGCTTCGAGCTCGACAATGCGTCGCCCGCGTTCTTCTTCTACGGCATCGGCATCTCCACCGGCGGCCGGATCACGCCCGGGGTGATCGTGCGCGACTGGTGGGCGCGACTCGACCCGTACGTTGGCGCACAACTCGGCGCGACGAGCCAGAACCCGGACTGGCGCTACGAACTGCCGCGCGCGCTGCGCGCCGTGGACCTCGGTGTCGGCGGCCACACTCCGCTGCCGTTGCAGGCGCACTGGTACCCGGGCATCAGTGCGGACGACCGCGCACGCGGCGCACCGGACTGGGCGCCCGAGTTGATGCTCGAGACGCCCGGCGCGCGTGGCGAGCTCGCGCTGTTCGATGCGTTGCTCGAACGCGTCGCGCGCGGCGGTGGCGACAGTGTGCGGCGGCGTCGCGCCGTCGCGCTGTTCGCGTTCTGGCTCAGTGCGATGCCGACCGTCGAGCGCGTGCTGGTCGACGCGTCGCGCAAGCCGCTGGAAAACGAGCTGGCCGGCGTGCTGCCCGACGAGCGCGTGCCATCGGCCGATCGGGTGGTGTGGCAGCGCATTTCCACCTGGCTGACGCTGATCGAGACGCGCGACGCCTCGCCGCCCGACGACGCGATTGCGCGCATCGGCATCCGCCTGCATCACATCGCGGCGACGCCGCTGCCCGACTGGTACGCCGGCTATCGCGAGCGCGACGCAGCCGATCCGTGGTGGGCCAACCCGCACCCGCCCGACGACGACGCGACCGACGGCGCCGGCCGCGATCGCTGAGCCAATGCGAGGAGCCCCCGATGCTGTTCATCCAGCCGTTGCGCGATGCCGACGTGGACGCGGTGGTGCGCCTCTGGCACCTCTGCGAGCTGACCCGCCCGTGGAATGACCCGCACGCCGACCTGGCATTTGCGCGTCGCTCGCGTGATTGCGAGGTGTTCGTCGGCCTGGACGATGACGCGCAGGTCGTGTCGTCGGTGATGGTCGGCCACGATGGCCATCGCGGCTGGATGTACTACCTCGCGGTGTCGCCGACTGCGCGCCGCCGCGGCATCGGCCGCGAGATGGTGCAACACGCCGAGCAGTGGCTGCGCAACGCCGGCGTGCCGAAGTTGATGTTGATGGTGCGCGAGTCGAATGCCGCGGTCGTCGGCGAGTTCTACCGCGCGCTGGGTTACGAGGCGGAGCCGGTGGTGACGTTCTCGAAGTGGCTGCGCGAACCGGCGGTGCCGCAGGATCGATCGCGATAGGAGGGGGAATCGCGATTCGCGGACAGGCTCGAAAGGGAGCGGGGCAATCGACGAACCGGCAACCTTGCGCCCGTCGCGATTGCCCCCGCTCCCTGTCGGTCGCGGCTCTTGTCGGAACCAGCCTTCCTTGTCACTTGCCGCGCGCGCGCAGTTCCCACTCGATCTCGTCGAGCCACTCCTCCACCACCATGCGCTCGGCCGCCGACTCCGAGGGCATCATGTTGAGCCACATGCGCCAGCACCACGCGGCATGCTCCAGGTTGCCGGCCGCGCGGTAGATCACGCCGAGCACGCGCAGGTGGCGCGGGCCGTTGCGCACGATCAGACGCGGCGGCAACTCCTGCTCGAGCACCTGCACCGCGCGATCATGCTCGCCGACCAGCGACAGCATGCGCGCCAGGTCCTCCCACGCGTCGATCCCGGCGTCGCGATCCATCGACACCACCGTCTGCAGCCGCATCGCCGCGTCGCGGTACTCGCCGAGGTGCATGTGCAACTGCGCGAGCAACCACGACGCATCGAAGCGGCCGACGCCGGGCCCGATGTCGGCCGCGCGCTGCAGGAAGTGGCGGGCGCCGTCCATGTCGTCGCGCGTGAGCGCAATCACGCCCATGCGGTAGTTGAGCCAGTAGTCGTCGGGGTGCTGGTTGAGCGCGTTGCGCAGGACCGACTGCGCCTCGTCGAGGTTCGCACGGGTCGGCAGCAACGTGAGCGCCGCGGCCAGCATCCACGAGTACATCGGCGAGTCGCGCCGTTGCGTCCACATCGCGCGGTACTCGGCAACCGCCCGCCGCAGGTACTTCTCGTCATGCGCGCCAGCCTTCTGCAGCAACAGCAGGTAGCGCTGATGCTCGAGCACGTTGGCCGGTTCCTTCTCCAGGCCGAGCCGCTGCCAGGCCAGCGCCTGGCGCAGGATGTCCGCGGCATCCTCCGCGCCGTCGGACGCGCGGGCCAGTTCGCGCGCATGCTCGAAGCACGCCGCGGCGGTCGCATTGGCGGCATCGTTCGCCGGGTCCGGCGCGGGGTAGTCGGCGCCGCCGTCGGC
>JBFWQT010000420.1:0-6452 GCA_050249295.1 Planctomycetota bacterium | reverse complement strand
ATGCATGCGCAGGGGCCGCCGCGCCTGAGCCACGCCGACCACCGCCGGATCGCCGAGCTGGAGGTTGATGCGTTCCTCAAGGAGTTCGCGCCGTTCGACAAGGACAAGGACGGCAAGGCGTCGCGCGACGAACTCGTGGAGTTTGCGCTGCACCAGCAGATGCAGGCGCAGCACGCGGCCGACAACGACCCGCACACGGCCCACCCGGTGCACCCGGAGCAGCCGGAGATGCCCGAGGGCACAGTGGACTACGCGAAGGTCAACGCGGTGTACGCGAAGGTTGGTCGCACGTGGGAAGTCGCCGAGGAGCAGCGCGGTCGCACGTTCCGCGCGCGTTACACCGTGAAGTCGATCGACGCCGGCGTGGCGATGATCGAGCGCACGATCGCCGACGATGGCAAGGCCGAGACCGGAACGATCAAGATGCCGGTGTCGGGCCATGGTCAGGCCCTGCCGGGTGCCGCGCCGGCCGACGCCGCGACGTCGAACGAGGAGATCACGGTGGCCGCTGGCAAGTTCGCCTGCGTGCGCCGCGAATGGACGACGAGCAGCCACCGCACGATCACGCGCTGGGAAAGCGTGCAGTACCCCGGCCTGATCGTGAAGGAAACCAACGAGCCCGAGGACGGCGTGATGACGGCGCAATGGAAGTCGTCGTCGGAACTGCAGTCGTTCACGGATGCGGAGTAGGCGAACCGCACGCCCGGTTGAGTCAAACGCAGGCGGGACCGTCCGGCGCAATCGGCGCTGAACGGTCCCGCTGGCGTTACGAACGAACAATCGCTCTCGCGAGCACGGCGACTACTTGCCGAGTTCGTCCCGCATGCGCTTCTCGACGGCTTCGATAATCTCCCAGCCGGAGCCGACCATCGCGATCTTGCCCTCGGGGTTGACCAGCACCAGGTGCGGGATGCCCATCACGCCGTACGTGGTCGCGACCTTGCCCTCGGCGTCGTACACCTTGAGCCACTCGCATCCCTTGCCGTGTGCGAACTCGGCCTGCTGCGCGGCCGTCTCGTCGCCCCAGTTGCAGCCGACGCTCATGATCGTCAGGCCCTTCGCGCCGAAGTTGTCGTGCAGCGGCTTGAGACGCTTGAGCATCAGGTCGACGCACGGGCCGCACCAGGTGGCCCAGAAGTCGACCAGCACCCACTTGCCCTTGAGGTCGGACAGCTTGTGCACGGTGCCGTCCGCGTCGGCCAGCTCGATCGCCGGCGGGTCGGAGCCGACGGGCGTCGTGCCACCCTCGCTGCCGCCGTCGAACTCGCCGCCACCTTCGATGCTGCCCATGCCCATCATCTCCTGCATCTGCTTCTGCTCCGCCTCCTTCATGGCGGTGCGCAGCTTCGCGACAATCGCCTTGCGCAGCGACTTGTCGTCCGCCTCGGCCGCCACCTTCTTCAGCTGATCGGCGACGTCCTGCATCCCGGCGCGCATCGACAGCAGCGCGGCCACGATCGAATCGGCCGCTTCATCGGGGAAGTCGCCGCCGCTCATCTTCTTGATCATCTCGACGTAGGCCTTCGCCTTCGTGCGCACGCTCTCTTCGCTGGGCACCGCGTTGTCGATCGCCTTGAGCACGGCCGGCCGCAGGTCGGCGTCGCTGGCCTCGGCCATCGCCTCGAGAATGCCGACGTGCAGCGCGCGCAGTTGCATGAAGGGGTCTTCGAGCTGCATCGACTCGAAACTGTCCGGGCTGTCCGGGTCGAGCGTCGGATCGCCGTCCTCGAGCGAGTCGTTGTTGTCGGCCGGTTCAGTGACGCGCGGCTCGTCATCGGGTGCCGGCGGGTCGGGCTGTGCGGGCTGCGCCGGCTGGGTCGGCGGTGCCGGGTCCTGTGCGGTTGCGCCGACCGGGGCGAACACCAGCGCGACCAGCATCGCGGCGGTCAGGGGCATCCAGAGCGAGTAGCAGTTTCTCATAGGATTCGGAGTTGAAGTGGTGGGACGCTGCCACCGTACCCGGCGACCGGGTCGCGGGGTAGCGCCTGGCTCACGGCACCCGGTTGGTGCAAGCCGGAGGAGGCCGGGCGCATGAAGTTCCGGTTCGCCCCGAATGCACCCGGAACACGCCCGCCCGGCTTGCCCTTCGCCGGGCCGGTCCGGGCACGTTACCGAACTCCGGCACTCCGCGTTGGTCGAGCGCCGCTGCGGCTCGCTTGAAAACCGGCCGTACGGGACTAACATGTCGACCAGTGATGCCCCGCAACCGGGATTCCGCGGCCACCCCGGAACCCGCCCCACGGCGTGTCCCCTTCCATCTGCCAGCTGTCGTCCTTGCTAGCAGTGCCCCTGCGGGCCTGCCAAAGGGAGTTGTAATGCGACGGGCCCAGGTGCTCTCGCGGTTCTGTGTGAAGGCCGGCTTCTTCCCCAACGAAGACGCTGACCGGATCCTCGCCCAGTACGAGGGCGCGCCGGAATCGTCCAAACTCACGTTCGAAGCATGGGCGGTGGCGAAGGGCTTCCTCGGAGTCGTCCAGGCCCGCGGCGCCGTCGAGATGCTCGCGAACTCGCGCTTCCGCTGCCTCGGCTGCGGCGCCGAACTCTTCGGCCGGCAGTTCCGCGTCGACGGCCAGAAGATGTTCTGCCCGCACTGCAACGGCGAGGAGTTCCGCATCCAGGGCGCGGCCGGCGTGAGCGGCGAAAGCCCGCGCGCCACCGGCGGCTCGAAGGCCTCCAAGGCGCCCCGCGCGCCGGGCGCCAACGACGACGGCGCGCTGCCCGACAGCTTCGAGGATTTCGAGGACGACGCGTTCGGCGGCTCCGACGGCCTGCCCGCGCTGCCCGGCGCATTCGACGACGCGTTCGGTATGCCCGGCCCGCCGCCGCCTCCGCCGCCCGCCACGCTGGTCGGCTCGTCGCCCTCGCTGATGCCGCCGCCTCCGCCGCCCGGCTCGTCGCCCGGTCTGCCGCCGCCTCCGCCTCCGCCGGGTGCTGCCGCCGCCGGTGGTCGCGAGATCGAAATCACACCGGCGATGCTCGACCGCGGCCTGCCCGAAGGCGCGATGCTCGAAGGCATCCGCATCACGCGCGTCGTCGGACGCGGCGGTATCGGCATCGTCTACAAGGGCGTGCAGCAGCAACTCGAACGCGAGGTCGCGCTCAAGGTGCTCTCGGCCAACGTGCTCAAGGACGCGGTGCAGCGCTCGCGCTTCCAGCTGGAGGCCAAGAGCAGCGCCAAGCTCGAGCACCCGAACATCGTCCAGGTCTACACCTTCGGCGAGAAGTTCGGCCGGCCGTACCTCGTCATGCAGTGGGTCGACGGCGAGAGCCTCGGCCAGAAGATCGACGCGCGCGGCGCGCTGCCGGTGATCGACGTCATCGAGTGGAGCATCCAGGCGGCGCGCGGCCTGCACCACGCGCACCAGGCCGGCATCGTCCACCGCGACGTGAAGCCCGACAACCTGATCGTCAGCACCCAGGGCGTGCTGAAGATCGTCGACTTCGGCCTCGCCAAGCAGAAGTCGAGCGACCTCAACCTGTCGGACCCGAACTTCGTGCTCGGCACGCCGGCCTACATCGCGCCCGAGCAGGCGCTGGGCCAGCCGATCGACGCGCGCACCGACGTGTACTCGCTGGCGATCACGCTGTTCCACGCGCTGACCGGCGACATCCCGTTCGACGGCCCGGCCGGCACCGTGGTGCACAAGCACATCCAGGCGACGCTGCCGTCGCCGCGCTCGCGCAACCCGCAGGTGCCCGAGGAACTCGACGAGCTCGTCCGCAAGATGGCCGCGAAGGTGCCCAACCAGCGGCCGAAGGACATGCTCGAAGTCGCCGCGGCGCTCGAGAAGATCCGCGACCGCATGCGCGGCATGGCCACGCAGGACAACCTGAAGAAGGCCACGCTCTCCGACCTCGTCGACAAGGTGTTTGACGACGACGACGGCGGCCTCACCGACGTGCTGCACAAGAAGGGCACGGGTGGTATCGGCCGTGGCGCGCCGCCCGCAAAGGACGTCAACGAGCACGTCAAGGCCGCGACGTCGGCCAAGCGCGCGACCGACTTCAAGCCGATCGAGGAGATCGAATACTCCAGCGCGCCGCCCGGCGTCGAGGTGCGCAACACGCGCGCGATGTCGAAGCCCGGCAGCGACCCGCTCCTGCAGAGCGGCGCCGAAGCGCGCACCACCGGGTCGCGTCCCGGCATGCAGGGCCGCCGCGACACGGACGGCGGCAGCGGCGGCCAGGCAGTGGCCACGCGCGACACGCAGGGCGGCAGCGCCGCCATGTCGGCGCAGGCCGGCAGCGAGGGTGACGTCGCGCAGATTCTCGGCAAGGACTACGCGACGCGCGTGCAGCGACTCGGCCTGCCCGAGGAGAAGCCGCGCCGCGAGCGCAAGCCCGTCGGCAAGGGCGCGATCATCACCGTCCTGATCCTGCTCGTGGTCGGCGGCGTGGTCGGCATTGTCGTGGCGATGCCCGAGCTGTTCAGTGCGGCGCTGGCCGAGCTGAAGGTGCTGAAGGAGCGCGCCGAGGACATCACGATTGCCGACGAGGCGCCCCTGATGGAGCTGCACACCGATCTGGTGGCGTACATCGAGAAGTACCCGGGCATGGAGTCGAACGGCGGCTACATCGAGCTGTCGGGTCGCATCGGCAAGCTCGTGGACGAGCTCGAACACAAGAACATGATCGCCGGCTTCGAGCTGCACACCGGCATCATGACCGCGCAGGCCGCGCTGCTCGATCGCTTCATGACGGTCACGCTGGCCGCAGCGGCCGAGGATCCGGGCAACATCACCCGGCTCACGCCGATCGAGCTTGGCAACATGAAGCGCACGCTGGCCGAGGCCCGGGTCAAGCTGGCCGACGCCGCGGTGTTCATCGATGCGCACGCCGACTCGACGCCGGACGCCACGAACGCCGCGCAAGCCACGTTGCGCGAGACGATCGAGCGGGCCGACGTGTTTGTCGAGAAGGTCGACGCGATGGCGAAGGCGCGCAGCGACCAGGAAGGCTGGCGCGCCGCGCTGGTCCAGCAGTTGCGCGCCACGTACGGCACGCTGTTCGATCGCGCCGACCTGCCTGACCTGCCGGCCGGTTTCGATGCCGACAAGGCGTACCAGTTCAAGAAGGCGATCGACGACCTGATGGCCCGCTACAACTGGCTCACGCAGGATCGCGAGATGCAGCGCGCAACCGTGCTGGTCGAGCACTTCATCGCCACGTGGGAGAAGGAACTCGACCTCAACCAGCTGCTCGAGCGCCTCAACAAGCTCGACCCGGAGGCGCAGGCCGAGCGCCTCGAGAAGATGAAGCGCGAGAGCCCCGGCGACTTCAACGACCCGCGCGTCCAGGACATGTACCGCCGGTCGGCAGCGATCGTCGAGGATCTGCGCCGGCGCTACTACGCGATGGAAAGCCGCGCGAACGCGCTGAAGGGCGACCCGGCGAAGCACGCCGACGCGACGCAGCTGCAGGAGGAATTGCGCGAGTTCCGCGAGCGTGCGCTCAACAAGCACAAGGCCGACATCGACAAGCTGATCACCCGGCTCGACGCGCTGCTCGAGAAGCACCGCGCGGTGATGGCCGAGTACGACGTGCTGGTCAAGCGCGCCGAGGCGACCACCGACGAGGAGACCGAGAAGCCGCTGCGCAAGGACATCGACGCGTTCGCCCGGCAGTGGGCGTACATGAGCCTCCAGTGCGAGCAGTTGCTGAAGGACCTGCGCAAGCGCGTGGACGACGCGGTCAACGACCGGCTCAACCGCGCGGCCGTGGACGCCCTGAAGAAGAAGCACGCGCGCATCGACAACTACACCGCGCTGCAGTGCGCCGAGGCGATCGAGGAGATCCGCCGGTTCCTCAGCGACCCGATCATGGGCCGCTACGAGAGCGAATTCACGGACCTGCGCAACCGCCTCCACCAGCGCGTCGACTGGGTCACGCTGCTCCGCGAGGGCACGCCGGTCAAGCCGTGGCTGCTCGACGGCCGGCCGTGGGAACTGGCGCAGTTGCAGGACTCGCCGATGCTGGCCTGGGAGCGCACGCTGGGCATGTACTCGCCGCCCGGCCACGCCAGCGCGATCAACTCCATCGCCTGGTCGCCCGCCAGTGATGGCTCGGTCTGGAGCAAGGCCGATGACGGAACCCTGCTGCTGACCAGCGGCGACGACGGCTTCTGCCGGATCTGGAACAGCGCCACCGGCGACGAGCTGCGCGCGCTGCTCTATCGCGGCATGAGCGGCACCGACAAGCCGACCTACGGCCGCGTGTTCGCCCGGTTCATCAATCCCGACCGCGCGATCATTGCCGTCGGCAAGGAGGTCAAGCAGTGGGATCTCGCCGCGCGCAAGCCGGTGATCGAGTACCACGGCCACACCGGCGACGTGCTCGCACTCGACGTCTCGCCCGACTTCCAGTTCCTCGCGACGGCCTGCTCCGACGGCGTGGTCCGCGTGTTCAAGGTGGCCAGCGGCGTGGACAAGCCGATCACGTACGAACACGAAGGC